>JAZOSF010000001.1:0-2156 GCA_045657025.1 Lachnospiraceae bacterium
GATACTTATCGTAGCATCTTCAGCCGAGAGGAAGCAAAGACCATTAAGAATGTGATGGAAGCCTTTGGCAAAGACAAGGAGGACTACAGAGCTATCGGAACTTTCCTCGTATTCACGGCAGACAACAAAGAACCTCTATCCAATAGCGAGTACAGCAAGGCTGTTCGCGAAGTGGATGATGTTGCTATCGGTAGGTATAATCAGTCTCAGAAGCGTGGGAACTCATTGAAGTTGTAAATTTCAATAATCCTCAATGAAATTCCTTCAAAACATGGTGGAATTATCATTGGGGATTTTCTTTTTTTACTGATAGCCATCTTATTTGGCTAACTTTTGCTACTTTTGCATCTGAATAATATAAATATGGTTGAACATATGACTAAAGAAGAACTTAAAGAAAGAATAGCAGATTTGGAATGGGAGGACTTTGAGGCAAAGACCGCTAAAAGTGAATTGCCCAAGGATATTTGGGAAAGTGTCAGTTCTTTTTCCAATTGCTATGGTGGTTGGATAGTTCTTGGTGTGAAGCAAGAGGGTAAAACGTTCTCCATTCAGGGTGTGGATAATATCGAAAAATTGGAGCAAGATTTCTTCAGCACATTAAGGTCGCAGAAATTCAATGCACAATTGATTGCTCAGCCAAAGAGATATATTATTGATGGCAAAAAACTTTTAGCATTCTATATACCTGCATCAAAAATCAAACCCATCTATTACAATGTACCTTCAAATACATATATACGAATGGGTAGCGGTGACCAGCGAGCAACGGAAGCGGAAATTAATGCTATGTTCCGAGACCAATCATTTGGAATAAAGACAGAACAATTTATTCCTATGAGCAATTTTGATATGGTCAACAGTGCTTCATTGCAGTCATATAGAAGCTATGTAAAAGCGTATAATCCAGATCGAGCATATCCTGAATTGGATGATGCTTCGTTCTGCAACAAGATTAAATTCTTGAACGATAATGGCGAAATTTCCTATTCGTGTCTCTTGATGTTTGGTAAAGGAGAGTATGTCCAGCAATTTGTACCGACCTTTGCATTAAGCTACCTTGAGATCCCTGGCATAGATGTCGCCAGTGCCAAGCAGCGTTATACCTATAAATTGCCAGAACAGGACAACATTTGGGAATCATATTTAATCATTATGAGACGACTGCAGACCGTTGTGAATGTCCCTTTTGGTAAGATAAATCACCTTGGCGTTGCAGAACACGACACATCAATGTCTGATATTGTCAGAGAGGCTCTTGTGAATTTCTGCCAGCATGCAGATTTCTTTAGTCCTCTAAGGTCTTCTATACATGTGTTCCTGAATCGCATAGAGTTCTTGAATGCAGGAAGTTTTCCTGTAGCATTAAACAAGATGGTTGGCAAGTTCTTCTCTATGGCAAGAAATCCAGGTATTTCAAAAATGTTCCGTTGGGCAGATTTGTGTGAGAACGAAGGTTTCGGTATGGACGAATTGCTATCGTGGCAAAAGATCACCAACTCCAAAGTTGAAATCGAAAGTGAAAGAGAATTTTCGAGGGTAATATTATATCTCCCTGAAAATGGCGCGAATCTTGGCGCGAATGAGGCTCAAACCGCACAGAGTGGCGCGAATCTTGGCGCGAATGAGGTTCAGACCGCACAGGATGGCGCGAATCTTGGCACGAACAAGCAACGCATATTGCATGCAATTCAGATTGACAATACACTATCAGTCCTTAAACTTCAAGTTCTAACCGATATTCCCCTACGAACCTTACAGCGAGAAATAAATGAACTGATAGAACTTGGGGCACTCGAAAAAGGAGGAACAAGAAAAAATATTATTTGGACTATAAAAAACATATAAAAGTAACCAAGTGCAAGACATAATGGTAACCAAGTAACTAAGTCGGACGAGGAAAGTAACCAAGTGCAGGGTGAAAATAGTAACCAAGTCAGACGAAGAAAGTAACCAAGTGAAAGGCGAAAAGGAACTAAGTCATCCTAAATTGACAAAGCAGCAAGAAGATATACGAAACTTCAGCTCAATACCACGCACTGCACAAGAAATTATGGATAGATTGGGCATTACCAACCAATCCAAGAATCGTCAAAGACATATACAGCCACACAAGGCTTGCCAGTTGGTTTGTATATAATTAACGGCAAGAAGGT
>JAZOSF010000002.1:0-14658 GCA_045657025.1 Lachnospiraceae bacterium
CTCTGGAATAACGCTTACATGCCGGACACTGACAACCCGGTTCTATAGGTCTGTCATCCAGCTCGTATTTTGCATTAAATAAATTAATCTTGCCAAAGTTGGTATATACGTGTCCGTGACGACCGTTTCTGCTCGGGTAAACGCAGTCAAAGAAGTCTACGCCCCTTTCTACCGCCTCTAAAATATTAGCCGGAGTACCGACACCCATCAAGTAAGTTGGTTTTTCTTTTGGTAAATAAGGAACGGTTTCTTCAATTACATGGTACATTTCTTCGTGGCTTTCGCCTACTGCAAGACCACCTAATGCATAACCATCCAAATCCATTTCACTAATAATTTTAGCGTGTTCTATACGAATATCATCAAAAATAGCACCCTGATTAATGCCAAATAACATTTGTTGCTTGTTAATAGTATCTTCTAAGTTGTTAAGACGGGCCATTTCCACGCGACAACGCTCTAACCATCTTGTTGTACGCTCTACACTATTTTGGACGTATTTGCGGTCTGCTTTGGCATTCGGACATTCATCAAAAGCCATTGCAATGGTAGAGGCCAAATTGGACTGAATTTGCATACTCTCTTCCGGACCCATAAAAATCTTGCGTCCATCCACATGAGAATTAAAGTATACACCCTCTTCTTTGATTTTACGGAGTCCTGCTAAAGAAAATACTTGAAAGCCACCAGAATCAGTTAAAATCGGCTTGTCCCATGACATGAACTTGTGTAAGCCGCCCATTTTCTTAACAATTTGGTCGCCTGGGCGAACATGCAGGTGATAGGTATTGGATAATTCAACCTGACATTTAATTTGTTCTAAATCGGAGGTTGCTACTGCACCCTTAATGGCAGCTGCAGTTCCAACATTCATAAAAACAGGAGTTTGGATATCACCATGTACTGTATGGAAAACCGCTCGCTTGGCACGACCTTCTGTTTTTAAAATTTCGTATTTCTTGTTCATAAAATCTCCTATTCAAAAATTCTACTCAAAACTATATATAATTTATCATAGAACCAACTTTTTGTAAAATGAAACTTGCACTTGCTTTTTAATTATTATATATTAAAGGTAATTATTTAAACATACTTATAACAAGGAGAACCTATATGGCTGGAAGTTCTTTTGGAAATATTTTTCGTATAACTACATGGGGCGAATCACATGGCAAAGCACTTGGTGTTGTTATGGATGGTGTGCCGGCGGGTCTGGAGCTTGATGAAAGCGATATTCAAGCCTTCTTAGACCGTCGCAAACCTGGACAATCTGTTGTTTCTACTACTCGCACAGAAAGCGATTGTGTAGAAATTTTGTCCGGTGTTTTTGAAGGACGTACAACCGGAACTCCTATTTCTATGATAGTCCGAAATACTTCTCAAATAAGTAGCGATTACTCTGAAATTGCATCCTATTATCGTCCCGGACATGCAGATTATACATTTGATGAGAAATATGGCTTCCGCGATTATAGAGGCGGAGGACGTTCTTCCGGAAGAGAAACCATCGGTCGTGTTGCAGGTGGAGCAATCGCCTCCAAAATTTTAAAAACAATGGGGATTGATGTGTATGCTTATACTACTACAATTGGAGACATCTCTATTGACTATGATAAATTCAATCGTGACTGCATTTTGACACTTCCAACAGCAATGCCGGATCAAGATGCTAACGATAAGGCCATGAGGTATTTAGAAAATGTACGAGCAAATCATGATTCTGCAGGCGGAGTTATGGAATGCAAGGTAACAGGTCTTCCGGCTGGCCTTGGTGATACTGTTTTTGAGAAATTAGATGCAAATCTTTCCAAAGCTGTAATGAGTATTGGTGCTGTAAAGGCTGTTGAAATTGGTGATGGTATCCAAGTTTCCTCTCATCTCGGCTCAGAAAATAATGACGCTTTTTGTATGGATGGAACTAAAGTTGCAAAGAAAACCAACCATGCCGGTGGAATCTTAGGTGGTATTAGCGATGGAGATGATGTAATCGTTCGAGCATATGTAAAACCCACTCCATCTATTTATGCTTCTCAGGAAACAATTAATCAGGCTCATGAAGCTGTTGAAATTCAGATCAAAGGTCGACATGATCCAATTATTGTGCCTCGTGCCGTAGTTGTTATGGAGTCTATGGTTGCTATCACTATTTTGGATGCGTTACTGTTAAATATGACTGCCAGATTAGATAAAATTCAGGACTTCTACAAAGAAATATAAAAACACAAAAAGGGTGAATGCATGTGCATTCACCCTTAATTTATTGTGTATTAAACCTGAGCAACATCCTTCATAGAGAAGCTAATTCTGCCCATCTTGTCCTTGCCAAGGCAAACAACAGTTACTGCATCGCCAAGTGTAAGAACATCTTCTACATGGTTGATTCTTTCTTTGCTAATCTTAGAAATATGAACCATACCTTCTTTACCAGGAGCAAATTCAATGAAAGCACCAAATTCTTTAATGCTTACAACTTTACCCTTGAAAATCTGACCTTCTTCGAAATCTGTTACGATTGTCTTGATCATTTCTACAGCCTTGTCCATCATATCTGCATCTGTACCGCAAACAGATACCTGTCCATCATCTGTAATATCAATCTTAACGTTTGTACGAGCAATGATTTCGTTAATTGTCTTACCACGCTGACCAACAACTTCACCAATCTTTTCTGGATCAATCTGAATAGAGATAATCTTTGGAGCATACTTGCCAACTTCTGCTCTTGGAGCAGCAATTGCTGGAAGCATAACTTCATTTAAGATATACATTCTAGCTTCACGAGTTCTGCGAATTGCTTCCTCTACGATTGGTCTTGTAAGACCATGAATCTTAATATCCATCTGAATAGCTGTGATACCATCTTTAGTACCTGCAACCTTGAAGTCCATATCGCCGAAGAAGTCTTCTAAGCCCTGGATATCAGTTAATACTAAGTAATCATCATCTGTGTCGCCAGTTACGAGACCACAAGAAATACCTGCTACAGGGCTCTTAATTGGTACACCAGCTGCCATTAATGACATAGTAGATGCACAAACAGATGCCTGAGATGTAGAGCCGTTAGATTCGAATGTTTCAGAAACTGTTCTAATTGCATATGGGAATTCGTCTTCAGCTGGTAAAACTGGTACTAAAGCCTTTTCAGCTAATGCACCGTGACCAATTTCACGACGTCCTGGACCACGACTAACCTTTGTTTCACCTACAGAGTATGCAGGGAAATTGTAGTGGTGCATATATCTCTTAGAAACTTCGTTTTCGTCTAAACCATCAATCTTCTGTGCTTCAGATAATGGAGCTAATGTTGTGATCGTACAAATCTGAGTCTGTCCACGAGTAAACATAGCAGAACCATGTACTCTAGGAATTAAATCTACTTCTGCTGCTAATGGACGAATCTGTGTAATCGCACGACCGTCTGGACGCTTATGATCCTTTAAGATCATCTTACGCACTGTTTTCTTCTCATACTGATAAAGTGCTTCTGGAAGAAGTGCTAACCACTCTTCATTGTCAGCAAAAGCTTCTTCTAATCTATCTCTGATTACGCGAAGGTTTTCTTCTCTAACCTGCTTTTCATCAGTAAATACAGCGTCTTCCATTTCTAAAGGAGTAACAACTGCCTTCATAGCATCAAATAATTCTGTTGGAATTGCACAGCTTGTATATGCATGCTTTGGCTTACCAACTTCTGCTACCATCTTGTTGATGAATTCGATGATAGTCTGGTTGATGTCGTGTGCCATATAAATAGCCTCTAACATCTTATCTTCTGGAACTTCATTTGCACCAGCTTCGATCATAATAACCTTCTCTGAGGTAGAAGCTACTGTCAAATTCAAATCACCATTCTTCCACTGTTCCTGGCTTGGGTTGATGATAAATTCGCCATCAACAAGACCAACCTGTGTCATAGCGCAAGGACCATCAAATGGGATATCAGAAATGCAGGTTGCAATAGATGAACCAAGCATTGCTGTAAGTTCTGGACGACATTCTGGATCAACACTCATAACCATGTTGTTTAATGTTACATCGTTACGGTAATCCTTAGGGAATAAAGGACGCATTGGTCTATCAATTACACGGCTTGTAAGAACAGCGTTTTCACTTGCCTTACCTTCACGCTTGTTGAAACCACCAGGGATTTTACCAACTGCGTACATTTTCTCTTCGTATTCCACGCTTAATGGGAAGAAATCAATACCATCACGTGGCTTTTCAGATGCGGTAGCTGTGGATAACACGGTTGTATCACCGTACATAACAAATGCACATCCATTTGCCTGAGCACCTACACGGCCAACGTCAACTCTTAAAGTTCTGCCAGCCAGTTCCATTGTAAAACTTTTAAACATAAAAACCTCCATATCGCAATGCTGCGACTCTCACATAAAAAAAACCGAAAATAGGCGGAACGCCTAAGTGTCGATCCGCCTAACATTCTAAAATTATTTTCTGAGACCTAACTTCTCAATTAAAGCACGATATCTTTCGATATCTGTCTTCTTTAAGTAGTCTAAGAGACCACGTCTCTGACCTACTAACTTGTACATACCACGTCTTGAGTGGTGATCCTTCTTGTTAGATTTTAAGTGCTCAGTTAATTCCTGAATACGAGCTGTTAAAACAGCAACCTGTACTTCAGGTGAACCTGTATCACCAGGTGTTCTTGCAAATTCATTGATAATTGCGGTTTTCTTTTCTTTAGAAATCATTTTTAAATCCTCCTGAATATTTATAATCGCCTATTACTAAGTGCCGGTCGGAGTGTCCATGCACTGAGCAACGGCTAAACTCAACCCATATACAATACCATATATTTCTAGGCTTGTAAAGGTTTTTTTACAATTTCTTTTAAATTAATCTTCCAACAAAGTACAAGCTTTTACCGGTGTTCTAAAATAAGCATTAGAAACGATAATACCTGTTTTTTCATCATTTGCATGTACGATTTTGCCGTCTCCCAAATAAATAGCCACATGAGAAATAGCACTCTTGCTTGTGCCGTAAAACAACAAGTCACCCGGTTGAGCATTTTTATAACTAATTTCTGTGCCACAATTTGACTGGGATCCGGAATAATGCGGAAGCTCAATGCCATATTTTTTGTAAATGCTTAATACGAAGCCTGAACAGTCTGCACCTTTAGTAAGACTGGTGCCGCCCCATACATAAGGGTTGCCAACAAATTCTAAAGCATATTCACACAAATCAACGCGTACATCACTTACATCCATTCCATATTTAAACTGTGTTATAGTGATAGCTGTATTTAAACCATTTACAACTTCTACATAAGCAGCGCTTACATACACCTCGTCTGTGTTAAGTCGACATTTTACCCAACCGTCTAAGATTTCGATTACCTCCAGTTCTTCGCCTTCTGCAACTCTGGTAAGGATTTCGGAATCTTCGCTTGGCTCTGTACGAACATTTAATCCGTTCTCTTTAACAACAGCTCTTTCATAAGCAAGTTCAAGTCCAAGCATTTTGGCCTGAATGCCGGTAGCAATAAATTCACTATTTACGAAGCCTTCCACCTCACCGGAGGTAATATAATACCAACCATCGATTTCATAGACAATCTCACATGCTGCGTTATTGTACATTTTACCTACAACTTTAGCAGATGTGCTTGGATTTTCACGAACATTCAAATTGCCTTCTTCAACAATTGCAATTCCAAGTTCCTCATATCCCCAAGAAGCTCCGACTTCATTACCAACGTATCTTAAATATGTTGTTGTATCTAATACTTCATTGGTAATTGCTGCAATACCAACATTACCAACAAGACTATTCATAGATTGATCTTCAGCTTGTGCTATAACCATTTGATTTCCAAAAAGTAATACAAAAGCACTTATTATCAAACCTTTCTTAAACATCATAACAGCTCCATGTATAACGAATTTTTCCTGTAACTTTGTTACAAATTTATTACACTACGTTTGCCATTATAACAAGTTCATAACATTTTGTCAACCGACATTTACAATTACCGACGATTACACTATATTATCGCGTATCCAAAAACTTCTGCCCACTTTCATGTCATTACAGAGTGTTTGCCTCAACATTTCCAAACTCTCAAACTTCTGCTCCGGACGATGAAATGCATAAAACTTCACTGTAATTTCTTTGCCATATATGTCCTGGTCAAAGTCAAAAAGAAAACTTTCTACCAAAACTTCTTTTGATGTTTCTTCTGCAATGGTTGGCTTGATTCCAACATTGGTAATTCCTTTATAACAAGTATTATCTATCCAAATTTCGGTAAAATATACTCCAAACAAGGGAAACACCTTGTTTTTCGGCCATTTTATGTTGGCTGTAGGCATATTAAACCTAGTACCACCCAGATGATTACCATGAATCACTCTGCCACTCACACCAAAAACACGTCCAAGCATAGTGTTTACATTCGTAACATTACCGGTACTGATTTCCTTACGGATTTTGGTTGAACTAACTTCTTCCGTGGAAATATCTTCCGGAAAAATATCTTTTATTAAAAGTTTTTCCAGTATTTCCACCTCAAAAGCACCTTCTTTTTGATAGGATAACAACATGCTGCTATCACCAAGACCTTTATGTCCAAAGGTTATATCCTCTCCGGCTATCAAAATACTACAGTTCAATCTCTTTTGTAATATTTCCGTAACAAATTCCTCTGCAGAAATCGAAGCCGTTTCCGCATTCATTGGAAATTCAAGAAAAATATCTACACCTGTTTCATCGAAAATATTACGTTTTTCTTCCGGTGTGTATAACTCTTTATAAGTATCGCCATCTTGAATAAACAGGCTGGCTGGTGATTTGTCAAAAGTAAACACTACGGTTTTTAAACCCTTGTTCTTTTGTTCTAGCAGTTTTTTAATTAATAATTGATGTCCCATATGGACACCATCAAATTTTCCCAAAACAATTGCGGTAGGTTCTGTTATTTTAAAATCAATGGTTCCTGTTATAATCTGCATTATAATCACCTATAAAAACATTTTTATCGGTTTTAAGCGTTTTTTCTCTAAATCAAACTGATAAATCCCGTAAAATTTGTCATTTCCGTACATACGCACTTCAACACCATCCTTAAAATAAGGAGGATTTATTAGCATATGAGGATACATAGCATTACCATTATCCAAGTACTTGCAATTTTCCGGTTTGGAATGTACTTCAGGCATATGCATGAATACTCTATCCGGAGAAAGGACAACTTTGTCAAGTTCATCAGCGTCACGATATTGTTCCAATTTCTCCAAGGTAACAGCATCATCCAAAGTAAAATCTCCAACACGTGTCCTAAGTAAAGTCTTCATAGCTGCAAAGCAACCCAGTTTCTCACCAATATCATTACAAAGTGTACGAATATAAGTCCCTTTAGAACAGCTAACTCTAATTTTTACTATTGGAATTTCTATAGAAAGAATTTCGATTTCTTTAAAAAATACTTTTCGCGGCTTACGTTCCACCTCTTTGCCTTCTCTTGCAAGTTCATAAAGCTTTTTGCCATTAACTTTGACTGCAGAATACATAGGCGGAATCTGCATACATTCCCCAACAAAACTCTTAATTACTTCTGAAATTTGAAATTCGTTCACTTCTACAGGGCTTGTCTTTATCACTTCACCTGTCATATCCTGCGTGTCTGTTGCAATACCTAATTGAAGTTCTGCAATATACTCTTTTTCGTGATCTGCAAAAAGTTCTACAAGTTTAGTTCCGTTACCGATACATACAGGTAAAACACCTGTTGCATCAGGATCCAAAGTACCTGTATGACCAATTTTTCTTTCTTTTAAAATGCCTCGCATCTTAGCTACTACATCAAAAGATGTATAGCCTGCTTCTTTATATATGTTAATAATTCCGTTCATCTAAATACCTATAATTGTTTGGCAATTTCATTTGTAATTTTTGCAATTACCTGTTCTGCTGTGCCTTTAATAGTACATCCTGCCGCTTTAACATGACCACCACCATTAAAAACAGTAGTTATGGCAGTCGCATCAACTTTATCCGTAGTGCGTAAGCTTACTTTATAAGCCCCCGGCTCAATTTCATACATAAAAACTGCACATTCAACACCTTGAACATTTTTAAGACGATTTATTATACCTGTAAAATCAGGGCTTTCTGCTTGTAAACGCTTTATATCATCCTGTGTGAAATAAGTAAGCAAACATTTTTCGTCTAGATACATCTCGCTTTTCAATACACTTTCTGCCATGATTTTAGTCTGTTTATATGTTTTTTCATAGAAGCTTTCCTGAATCAAGTTGGCAAAATCAATGTCATATTGAATTAAATCAGCTCCGGCAATCATCGTGCTTGGCAATGTGTTGGAAAACTGAAATACGCCGGTGTCATGAATAATACCAATATAGAGTGCCTTGGCAATTTCATCATCTATATCCGCTTTTGGAATAAGATTATAAATAACCTCTGCGGTAGAGCCAATTTCCGGTTGGATATAGTTTACGTCACCGCACCCGGAGTTGGTAATATGATGGTCAATATTTATTTTTTTCAAAGCACTTTCATACAGTTTCTGTCCTAAACCGGTGCGGTCCGGTGTGGAATCTAAGCAAAAAAACACATCATACTTGTCTTTTGATGCAAACATATAATCAACATCATTTATACAAGTTATCTGATAATATACTTTGGCAGTTTCTTCTAAATAAACCGTAATATCTGCATCAGGTAAAACTTTTTTTAAATATAAATATAGCGCCATGCATGAGCCAACGCAGTCACCGTCCGGTCTGATATGGCCTGTAATTCCGATGGTTTTTGCTCCACTGCATTCCTGTAACAGATTTAACATATTATTCTTCCTCTACCGTTTCTTCTTCACTTCTATCCGGTATCTGTGCAATCACTTCGTCAATTTTAGCAGACATTGCAACACCATATTCGATAGACTGATCCAAAATAAATGTGATTTCCGGAGTGTTTCTGAGATTCAAATTCTTAGCAAGCTTAGTTCTCACAAATCCTGACGCACTTTTCAAGCCTGCAATAGTATCCTGGCATGCTTTTTCATTGCCTAAAACACTAATATATGCTTTACAGGTTTTTAAATCCGGTGCAACCTGTACCGCTACAACAGTTGTTAACGGAGAAATGCGTGGATCTTTAATTTCACCACGAATAATTTCAGCCAATTCGCGCTGAACTTCACCATTAATACGAGTGTTTTTCATACTGTTTTTTCTCATAACCTGTTAAATTCCTTTCACTTTTTTCATATCACATAAGGCTGTCGCAAAGGATTTACTCACGACAGCCCTATTAGTTGTATTATTTATCGCGGTACTTCTACCATTGTGTAAGCTTCTACAATATCAAGCTCTTTCATCTGGTCAAAGCCGTCAAATACAAGACCACATTCGAATCCGGCCTTTACTTCCTTTACATCGTCTTTGAAACGCTTCAAGCTAGCTAATTCGCCTTCGAAAATTTGCTTGCCTTCTCTGGAAATACGAACCTTACATCCTCTCTGGAACATACCATCAAGTACATAAGAACCGGCAATGTTACCAACTGCACTTGCTTTGAAAATCTGACGAACTTCAGCATGACCGATAACCTTCTCCTCGAAGATTGGGTCTAACATACCCTTCATAGCTCTTTCAATATCTTCAATAGCCTGGTAAATTACACGATAAAGCTTGATTTCTACGCCTTCTCGCTCTGAAGTTGCCTTTGCAGTAGCATCCGGTCTGGAGTTGAAACCGATAATAATTGCGTTGGATGCAGATGCAAGTACAACGTCGGATTCATTGATTAAACCTACACCGCCATGAATGCATTTAACAACAACTTCTTCATTGGACAATTTAGTTAATGACTGTTTTACAGCTTCTACAGAACCCTGTACGTCTGCCTTAACAATGATATTTAATTCCTTCAGATTACCTTCCTGAATCTTACCAAATAAATCATCCAAACTCATGCGCTTCTTGGTTTCTTCCAACATACGAGCTTTGTATTCTGCCATATAGGTTTCAGCATAAGTTTTTGCTGTCTTATCACTGTCATGTGACAAGAAAACTTCACCTGCCTGTGGTACATCAGAAAGACCTAAGATTTCAACCGGCGTAGATGGACCTGCTTCTTTTAAGCGACGACCTTTGTCATCAATCATAGCACGTACTTTACCATAGCAAGCGCCTGCAGAAATAAAGTCACCTACATGTAATGTGCCCTTCTGAACAAGAACAGTAGCTACAGGACCGCGGCCTTTATCTAACTGCGCTTCAATAACAAGACCTCTTGCCTGACGCTTTGGATTAGCCTTTAATTCAAGCACATCTGCTGTTAAAAGGATCATATCCAATAAATCTTCGATACCTTCGCCCTTCTTTGCAGAAACAGGACACATAACAGTGCTGCCTCCCCAATCTTCTGCAACAAGTTCATACTCAGTAAGCATCTGCTTAACACGGTCGATATTTGCACCCGGCTTATCAATTTTATTAATAGCTACGATGATTTCAATACCGGCTGCTTTTGCATGATTGATTGCTTCAATAGTCTGTGGCATTACACCATCATCTGCTGCAACTACTAAGATAGCAATATCTGTTGCATTTGCACCACGCATACGCATAGCTGTAAATGCTTCATGACCCGGTGTATCTAAGAATGTAATCTTTTCTCCACCTGCAGTTGTAACAGTATAAGCACCGATGTGCTGTGTAATACCGCCTGCTTCTTTGTCTGTAACATGTGTTTTACGAATAGCATCAAGTAAAGATGTTTTACCATGGTCAACATGACCCATTACACATATTACAGGTGGACGTTTGATTAATACCTCTTCACTTTCGTCATCTTCTTTTAAGAGTTCTTCAATAACATCAACGATTTCTTCTTTTTCGCAAAGGATTTCGTATTCCATTGCGATTTCTTCTGCTTCTTCAAAACTCAATTCATGGTTTACGGTAACAATCTTACCTTGCATGAAAAGCTTTTTAATAATAGCAGAAGGCTGCATTCTCATCTTATCAGCCAAATCTTTGATTGTAATGGTTTCTGGAAGCTGAATAACTTTAATCTGTTCTTCCACCACTTCAACCTTCTTCTCCGGCTTAATAAATTTGCCTGCTTTATTATTTTTACCTTTTACATTTACATTATCCTCTTCGTAAATGTAATCTTTTTTGTTTTTACGATCTTTTTCCTGACCGCTTGTTCGACGTTCATCACGCTTAGAATCCTTTGCAGGAGCAACGTCTGCGAAAGCATTGTTACGGTTATTGTTTTGCTTTCTAGCGCCACCCTGACCTGGTCTGGTTGGTCTTACTTCATCCTTATCTTTGTCGAATATAGGACTTGCATAAGCACCGCCCTGACGATTAGCATAGTTACGATTGTCATTTCTTCGATCGTTGCTAAAACCATTTTGACGGTTATCACTACGATTTTCACCACGATTATCTCTACGCTCACCATTAAAGCCACCCTGACGGTTGTCTACGCGACCGTCTCTGCGCTCGCTATTATTAAAGCCATTTTGACGATTATCGCGATTAAAACCACCCTGACGGTTATCACTACGATTTTCATTACGATTATCCCTGCGTTCACCATTGAAGCCACCCTGGCGATTGTCTCTACGTTCACCGTTGTTAAAACCGTTTTGACGATTATCTCTGCGCTCACCATTAAAGCCACCCTGGCGATTGTCTACGCGATTTTCGGTTCTAACCGGTTTCTGTCCCTCATTATTAGCTGTAGTTACCGAACCACCTGCAACATGATGTACCGGTGTTGTACGCTCTTCTGATGCAACATTTGCACTTGCTGTGCTCTGTTCAGGCTTATTTGCCTTGCCATCACCTAAAGCAGCCTTAAACTTTGCAGCAACCTGCTCTGCACTGATTTCGCTCTTATTAGTCTGCTGTGGTTTTTGTTGTGGCTTATCCTGTGGTTTGCTCTTAGGCATACTCATTCCAGACTTGCTATGCTGTGGATTTCCAACAATAACAATACGTTTTTTCTTTTTTGGAGCTTCTGGTGCAGCTTCCTTTGGTTCTTCGACAGCTACTGCCTGCTTTGGCTGCTCTGTCGGAACTTCCACTTTTACTACTTCCTTTTTTGCACCAAATTTATTTCTTACCATATCGGCAGAAGCATCATCCAAAGCGCTCTGTGCCACTTTGCCTTCAATGCCGTTTGCCTGTAAAAAGCTTGCAATTTCTTTACTTTGTATATCAAGTTCTTTTGCAAGTTCATATACTTTTATTTTACCCATGCTCACTACCTCCGTTTATTTATCAAGACTTTCAAGGTGTTTAATAATGGACTTTGCAAAGCCCTCATCCAATACTGCTATGGAAGCTCGTATCTCTTTTCCAATTGCATGGCCCAGAGATTCTTTGGTTCCATATTCATAACATGGGACCTCATAAAAGCTGCATTTATCTCTAAACAACTTTTTTGTGTTAGCAGATGCATCTGTAGCAACAATAACTAAACATGCACTGCCATCTTTTACCGCACCTTCTGCTGCAAACTCGCCACTCGCCAAATTTCTGGAGCGAGTACAGAGTCCCAGTAAAGATTCCACCTTATTCTGTTTCAATATTTATAAACTCCTCTTCCAACGCGTCGTATACTTCCTTTGGAATACTCATTTTAAAGGAGCGTTCCAAACCTTTTGACTTAATTGCCTTCTTAAGGCACTCTCCGTCCTTACACAAATACGCGCCGCGTCCGTTCTTTTTACCAGTAACATCCAAAACAAATGTATCTTCCGGTGTGTGCAAAACACGAATCAATTCTTTTTTGTTCTTCATTTCGCCACAGCCGATACATAATCTCATTGGACTTTTTTTATTCATCGTACTCATCATACTCCTCGTATTCACTATCTTCATCCAAATAGTCTTCATAACGGAATCCGTATGAATCTTTTGCCTGAGTCTCGCTCTTAATATCAATCTTGTAGCCTGTAAGTCTTGCTGCAAGACGTGCATTCTGACCTTCTTTACCAATTGCAAGGCTCAACTGATAGTCAGGAACAACAACCTTTGCTGTTTTTTCATCAGGATCAGCAAATACTGCAACAACTTTTGATGGAGCAAGTGCATTCTGGATAAAGTTACCAGGGTTTTCATCCCAAGGAACGATATCGATTTTTTCACCACGAAGTTCTTCAACGATAGCATTTACTCTAGCGCCATTCATACCAACACATGCACCAACTGCATCTACATTTGGATTATTGGAACGAACTGCCATCTTAGTACGACTACCAGCTTCACGTGCGATACTCATGATTTCTACTGTACCATCATTGATTTCAGTAACTTCTGCCTCGAATAATCTCTTTACCAATTCAGGATGTGTACGGCTTACGGTAATACGTGGACCCTTTGTAGTGTTCTTAACTTCTACGATATATACCTTAACACGCTGAGTAGGAACTAACACTTCACCCTTAACCTGTTCGCTTTCTAATAAAAGAGCATCCGCTTTACCTAAGTTAATGCTAACGTTCTTGTCAACTACACGCTGTACGATACCGGTAACGATTTCTTTTTCTAATTCGGAATACTGATTATAAACAACACTTCTCTCTTCTTCACGAATTTTCTGCAAAATAACATTCTTTGCGTGCTGGGTAGCGATTCGGCCAAACTCCTTGGATTTGATTTCAACATGAAGCATATCGCCAACTTTTGCCTTTTTAGAAACAGTTAATGCCTCATCTAAAGAAATCTGAAGTACATTATCTTCTACATCATCAGCGCTCTCAACTACTTCTCTGATTGCGTAAACCAAGAAATCACCTGTTTCACGATTCACTTCAACCTTAACATTGTCTGCTTTGCCAAAGTGATTCTTGCAAGCTGCTAATAAAGAGTTTTCAATTGTTTCAAACATAATCTCTTTACTGATTTCTTTTTCTTTCTCCAAAATATCAAGTGCCTCTAATAATTCTTTGTTCATTTTTTCTTTTTCCTCCTAAAAAATAAAAAATCAAAATATATTAACTAAAAGTCTAAAGTCAAACGGATAATCGCGATTTCACTACGTTTAAAAATACGCTCACCATTTTCTTCTTCAATTACAAGGTTCTCGCTGTCAAAGCTCTTTAAAACGCCTATGAATTCTTTTACTTTGTCGATTGGTTTGAATGTTTTAATTTCAACCTCTTCACCAATGCTGTGTTGTAAATGACGGTCTTTCTTCAAAGTGCGTCCAAGACCCGGACTACTTACTTCCAAAGTATAGGATTCTTCAATAAAATCCACCTCATCCAACAAATCAGAGAAAGCACGGTTTACTTCTACGCAGTCATTGATATTTACACCCTCCGGCTTATCAATGTACACACGCAAATACCAGTCGTTACCTTCTTTGACATACTCGACATCATAAACACTTACACCAACTTTATCTACAATTGGTCCTAATAAGCTTTCTGCTTTTGCTTCGTAGTTTTCTCTTTTAGTCATGTAATCTCCCTTCATAGGTTGGTCGCTGCAACAAATAAGAGTTTGCCGAAGCAAACTCTTATAGTAACATCATATTTAATACTATTATAGAATAACACCAACTCTTGGAAAATGCAAGAGGTTTTTTGGCTTTTATTTCTATTTTACATCATTGGCTGTTGTGGCATCTGAGGAATAT
>JAZOSF010000003.1:0-4258 GCA_045657025.1 Lachnospiraceae bacterium
CAGCCGGTTTCAAGAAAACTTGTGTTATATGAATTTCACATTCTAATTCCTTACGAACCGCCAATTGATTTAACACACACATCAATGCCGCATAAACAATAAATGCAATGGGAAGGGCATAAATTCCAAGCTTCGTTCCAAATAACAATCCTACCACAACACCGGTTTGTACTACCAAGGATATCGCTGCATTGATAACCGGTCGATTCACCTTGCCGATGCCCTGCAGGATACCATTAGATACCGTAGACAAAGAATAAAAGCAAATAGACAGTGTCATCATACGAAGCAAGATAACTGCCATCTTCAAATCATCCGGCGTAGTAAAACTAAATAGCAAATCCAAAATCGGTTCTGCCAAAGCAAACATACCAACGGATGCCGGAATTGCAAAAAGCATAGTGGTATGAATTGCCACTTCTACCTTTTCTCCTGCTGCTCTGCTTCCTTCCTTTACAAAGGCACCGGAAACTACCGGAATAAGGGCCGCACTCATAGCAGATGCCAACGCAACAGGCACATCGCTCAAAAGTACCGCCTTACCGGAATAAATACCAAAGATAGAATAGCTCTGCTGCTCCGTCAATCCATAATGAGACATGGCAATATTAGTAAACAGATTATTATTCAACGTAATATTAAAATTGTAAATAAAAGTACTTAAAATAATCGGGGTTACAACAAACAACATAGATTTAAAAATCTCGCCGTAGCTGTCCAGCACATTAGACTTATCACCATCCAGGCGCTTTTTAACCAAATTACGATTAATATAATAGGCCCACAGCATGAAAATAAATGCTGTGATTACACCTGCCATAGTTCCCAGTGCACTACCGATCGCACCGTACTCAGGCGCATGATGAAAGCGCTCCATAAAATAATATGCCACACTTACACTAACTGCTGCATTTAAAATCTGTTCAAAGATTTGGGAGACGCTGGTCTGCACCATAGTCTTATTGGCCTGGAAATAACCCCTAAGCACGCCCAAAAATCCGTAGATCAATACAGTAGGTGCAAAAACCCGAAGCACTAATGCCGCTTTTCCTTCCAGCAACAAGTCCGCTCCAAAAAATAGAAACAGTCCTGCAATCAAGCCAACTGCGCCTACATATATAAGGGCGCAATAAAAAATGCGCTGTGCATTCTTGTATTCTTTTTGCTCAAGCTTACTTGCCATAAGCTTGGAAATAGCTGACGGAATGCTGTAAGAAGCAAGCAACAATACGATAGTATATATATTATAGGCAGTAGAATAATATCCATTGCCCTCATCCGTCAAAATATTAGCAAGCGGCACTCGGTAGATTAAACCAATAAGGCGGCAGATAATACCTGCCGCCGCCAAAATACCAGCTTGCATTACAAATTCATTGTTGTTTTTACGATTTGTACTCATAGTTTATGGTATCTTTTCTAAAATTTATTTGGTGAGTTCCTCATACATCTCTTCATATTTCTTTGCAGAAACATTCCATGAGAAATCTGCGTTCATCGCTCTTTCAACCATCTTGTTCCAGCTGCGTTTGCTGTTATAGTAAACATCTTCTGCATAACGAAGTGTATTTAACATTTCGTGTGCATTATAGTTTGTAAAGCTAAATCCTGTGCCCGTGCCTTCGTACTCATTGTAAGGCTCTACAGTATCTTTTAAACCGCCTGTTTCACGAACGATTGGCAAAGTACCATAACGAAGTGCCATTAACTGGCTAAGACCACATGGCTCAAATAAGGATGGCATAAGGAACGCATCACTTGCAGCGTAAATTTGATGAGACAACGGCTCGGAATAGTAAATGTTAGCAGAAACTTTGTCCGGATATTTGTCTGCAAAATAACGGAACATATCTTCATACTGTCCACTTCCGGTACCTAATATAACAAACTGAACATCATCCTGGCACATTTCTTCCATCATGTACGCAATTAAATCAAAGCCCTTCTGGTCTGTCAATCTGGATACAATACCAATTAACATAGTCTTGTCGTCCTGTTTCAAACCAAGTTCTTTCTGTAAAGCACGTTTGTTTTTGATTTTTTCCTTGCGGAAATTATCTACGGTGTAATTATTGAAAATAAGTAGATTGCTTTCCGGATTGAAATCGGTATAGTCAATACCATTTACAATGCCCTTTAATTCGCCTTCTCTAGCCTGTAAAAGTCCATGTAAGCCTTCACCATAGAATTCGGTCTTAACTTCCTGTGCATAGGTGTTGGATACGGTTGTAACGGTATCTGCATATACAATACCACCCTTTAACAAGTTTGCATCGCCATAGGATTCCAACTTGTCATTTGTAAAGTAATACTCAGAAAGGCCTGTTATATTCTTTACTGTATCAATATTCCACTTGCCCTGGAACTTCAGGTTGTGGATAGTCATAACAGTCTTAATATCCTGGTAGAATTCGTTGTCCGCAAAACGTTCTTTTAAATATACCGGAATCAATCCTGTCTGCCAGTCATGGCAATGAATAATGTCCGGTTTAAAATCAATAGACGGCAAAGCAGATAACACTGCCTTGCTGTAAAAGGCATATTTTTCAATTTCAAATAATGCGTCATCACAATATGGCTTCGGACCGGAAAAATAATACTCATTGTCAAGGAAATAATATGTAATACCATCAACAACAGCTTCCATGATGCCTACATAAACACTCTTCCAGTTGAAATCCATGTAGAAGTTTGTTTTGTAGTCCAATCTGTCCTTCATTGCCTGCTTCATGCAACCATACTTTGGAATAAAAATACGCACGTCATATTTTTCTTTGTCAAGGCTCTTTGGCAAGGAACCAACAACATCTGCAAGTCCCCCCGTCTTGATAAAAGGTACGCTTTCAGATGCAACAAACAGTATGTTCTTCATATTAAACCCTCCGTTGTAATGACAAAAACCTTTTTCGTACTTTTATTATACTACACTTCACACTTTTTGTCTATTTTGCAGACGAATTTTGTCCGCTATCAGTGCAATAAATTCTGAGTTGGTTGGTTTCCCTTTTCCGGTATTGATTGTATACCCAAAAAGTGCATCCAAAGTCTCCATTTTGCCGCGGCTCCAAGCGACCTCGATAGCATGTCTTATAGCACGCTCCACCCTGCTTGAAGTAGTCTCAAATTTCTTGGCAATGCCCGGATAAAGTATTTTGGTAATAGAGCTAAGAACCGATATATCTTCTACACTCATAATAATAGCTTCTCTCAAATACTGATAACCTTTAATATGTGCAGGAACACCGATTTCGTGAATCATATTGGTCACTTCCGCCTCTAAATCCACTTCATTTGGTATATCCAAATTATCAAATACAGTCTTTATCGTTTGTACCGGCTTGTCATTAAGTTTGCCTGCCGGAACGGTAATCATAATCTGAAATTCTTTATCTGCCTGCATTAAATCATCAAGTATTCTATATACGTTTTCATTGTCTCTGGTAGAGGTGAACTTTAGCTGTTCCATATCATAAACCTCCATGGCAATTCATTTGATTTCATTGTAAAGCACAGATACTACAAATACAACCAAATTCTATCCAAATATTACCCCACCAATCGACTTCGAATTCGACATATTATTTTGTAAATAATGTTATGATATTTAACAGCACGTCAACGCTTTGGTCCATCTTTTCTATGGTAATACACTCGTAAGGACCATGGAAATTAAAGCCACCTGTTCCCAAGTTTGGACAAGGCAATCCTTCATAGCTTAATCTTGCACCGTCTGTACCACCGCGAATCGGGCATTCTACAGGTGTAAGGCCCGCCATCTGCACTGCTTCTCTGGCAAATTCAATCAAATGGAAATGCGGTCTGATTTGCTCAATCATATTTGCGTAGCTATCCTTTAATTCCACTTCTACTACACCATCGCCATACTGTTCATTTAAGCACGCGGCGGTGTGAAGCATAGTTTCTTTTTTTGCCAAAAACTTAGCTTCATCATGATCACGAACAATATACTCTAACTTTGCAGTCGTTACATCTCCCACCATGTCTGTCAAATGATAAAATCCTTCTCTACCTTCGGTGTGTTCCGGGCGCTCGTATTTTGGCAATGCCATATGAAATTCCATTGCCACATTCTGCGCATTTAACATCGTATTTTTGGCGGAACCAGGATGCACACTGCGTCCGTGAACCGTTACAATAGCACTTGCAGCATTAAAGTTCTCGTATTCAATCTCTCCCACATCACCGCCGTCTACAGTATAAGCATAATCTGCACCAAAGCCGGCAATATCAAAGTAAT
>JAZOSF010000004.1:0-5276 GCA_045657025.1 Lachnospiraceae bacterium
ACCAGTTTAGCACTTTGCATCACATACCTTGTAGAGCCGGGATATTTAAACCATGCCAAGTTAATGGAGAAAATGTCTTACAATCCGGCTAAACTATATCATTTAGAAGGACAGCGCGGACATATTTCCGTAGGAGCAGAGGCGGATTTGGTCCTTTATGACCCAAAGGAAGTTTGGACGGTTGGTACGAAGTTTGAATCCAAGGCAGTAAATACGCCATTTGTGGGAACGACGCTTACAGGAAAGGTACGTTATACCATTTGTGGTGGAAAAGTTGTATATCAGGCATAAAGACGATATTGCATCTCGGAAACACCAAAGGGCGCGTTAAATAGATACAAGAAAAGAGGAAGAAAAACATGGCTCAAAAGAAAAAGCTTACAGCAAGAGTAATATCTCAGACAAATATTGCTCCGGATATTTATGATATGTGGATTGAGACAGAGCTTGCCAAGGGTGCAAAGGCCGGTCAGTTTATCTGCATTTATACCAAAGAAAGAAGCACATTGCTTCCAAGACCAATCAGTATTTGCGAGGTAAATGCAGAACGTACTGCGCTTCGTGTGGTATACCGTGTGGTTGGTGCAGGAACAACGGAATTCAGCAGTTACACTGCGGGAACCAGTGTGGAAATTTTGGGAACTCTGGGCAACGGATTCCCGATTGAAGAAGGAAAAAATAAAACAGTAGTATTGTTTGGCGGCGGTATCGGAATTCCGCCGATGCTTCAGACGGCTAAGGAAATAGACGGGGATGTGCATGCATTTTTGGGTTACCGTGACAGCCAGCTGTTTTTGTCTGAAGAATTTAAACAGTATGCGACTTTGCATGTTGCAACAGAGGACGGAAGCGTAGGCACCAAAGGAAATGTGCTGGATGCCTTGAAGGAAAGTGGTATTAAGCCGGACGTTATTATGGCTTGCGGACCGATGCCGATGCTTCGTGCAATCAAGAAATGTGCGGAAGAGTTGGATATTCCTGCTTATATTTCCTTGGAAGAACACATGGCTTGCGGCGTTGGAGCATGTTTGGGCTGTGTTTGTAAAACCAAAGAAAAAGACCATCATTCCCATGTACACAATGCCCGCATTTGTACAGACGGACCTGTGTTTGAGGCAAAGGAGGTTGAGATTTAATGAATACAAAAGTTACAATTGCTGGTGTGGAATTTAAAAATCCTGTTATGACGGCATCCGGAACCTTTGGCTCCGGCATGGAATATGGAGAATTTGTAGACTTAAATCGTCTCGGTGCGGTTGTGACTAAGGGCGTGGCAAATGTGCCATGGCCTGGAAATCCTACTCCACGAGTTGCAGAAACATATGGTGGTATGTTAAACGCAATCGGTTTACAGAATCCGGGTATTGATGTGTTTATTGAACGTGATATTCCGTTTTTGAAGCAGTACGACACTAAGATTATTGTGAACGTATGTGGAAAAAGCGTAGAAGACTATTGTGAAGTAGTGGAGAAATTAAGCGATCAGCCTGTGGACATGCTGGAAATCAATGTTTCCTGTCCAAACGTAAAGGAAGGCGCTATTGCATTTGGCCAAAAGGCGGATGCTTTATTCAATATTACAAAAGAAATCAAAAAATATGCAAAACAACCGGTTATCATGAAGCTTAGTCCGAATGTTACGGATATTACAGAGATGGCAAAGGCAGCAGAGGCAGCAGGTTCTGATGCGTTATCCCTTATTAATACGCTTACCGGCATGAAAATAGATGTTCATCGCCGCAAGTTTGCGATCGCCAACAAAACAGGCGGTTTGTCAGGCCCGGCTATTAAACCGGTAGCAGTGCGCATGGTATATCAGGTGGCCAATGCAGTTCAGATTCCGATTATCGGTATGGGTGGTATTGCAGGTGCAGAGGATGCATTGGAATTTATTCTTGCCGGTGCTACTGCTGTTAGCATAGGCGCCATGAATTTTGTAAATCCTTATACGACTGTGGAAACGGTAGAAGGCATTGAAAATTACATGAAGCGTTACGGCGTGGAAGACATTAACACATTAATCGGTGCCGTTAAATAATCATATTTTTACAAACAATGTCCCGGCTGGTACAGCGCGTACCAACCGGGTCTTTTTGTTGCACCCTTTTTGTCGAAGAAAAATAGTGTTTCACAGTCCGATTTTGACATATTTTTCTTTCTGGCGGTGTTATATTTTCCTTAAAAAAAGGAGGCAACCAAATGGAATTACCAAAACACACAACACAAGTAGGCACAATTGCGGCAAATAAAAAGTTATATTTAGAGGATTACTGCATTTCTTATATGAAGCAGCTCACCGAGGAATTTCCTGAGGATAGAAAACAAATTGCGCTATATGGTACGGTAGAAAAAGAAAAAAGTGTAGAATATTCTTTTGTGTATGGTGCTGCATTGCTTGGAAAAGGAAGGGGACGCACAGATTCCCTCACAAACACTCAAAAAGAAGAGGCGGAAAGTATTCGCGCGGAATATTTTTCAAACTATCAGCTTGTGGGTATTGTGATTTCTACAGACACGGTCAACGAGAATGTTTTTTGGCTTGGTTACGGTAATAAATCTATTCCTATGGATGGTTACTACATATTTTATGATACAAACGAAACTATGCTTAATTTTATGATGAATAATCAAAAAGAAGAACGAGAGATTGATTTAGATCCCGTAATTGTTAAAAAAGCAGACATGGATAGAGTAAAGCGGGAGAAAGCTGACAGGGAAAAGCTGGAGGCACAGCAAAAAAGCGGAAAATATCGCAAAAAAATGCAAACCATGGAAAAAGCAAAAATGCCGGAACCACGTAAGGCCAAAAGTCCGTTTCCCGCAGTGGCATGTATTATGCTTTTGGCAATATGTGGTGTATATGGTGTTAAGACGTATTACCCGGAATTCAGTCCCAAGAAAATTTCCTCTTATTTTATGGATTTGAAAGATAAAGTGGCAGTTTCCGGAAATAGCTTTTTGAGTGAAGAGGAAAATAACTTGTTGATAGAAAACGATTATATAGAAGAAACAAAAGTTGAGCAGAGCACGGAACCGGAGGAGCTTGTTATTGAGTCTACAGTGGTACAGCAACCGGAAGAAATGGATGTAGTAGTAATACCGGATTTGGACACGGTGGTGCAACAGCCGGATGAAACCCCGGCTCCAATCGTTACGGAAGAAGTGGTAAGTAGCGAAGTGGAAGAGATCAAAGGCCCACAAGAATATTATATTAAAAAAGGTGACAATTTGCTTAAGATTTTGCGAGCATACTATGGAAATGAAAGCAAATTACAGGAAGTTATTGATTTGAATAAAATTATTGACCCTAATAACATTCAAGTAGGACAAATAATTTTACTTCCGTAAAAAAATGTGTTACTATAATAAGGAAAACTACAAAATGGGAGGGCAAGCGTAATGCTTGTCCCCCTTTATTGTCATAGAAAAGGGAAATTATGAAAGAAAAAAATACCGAACGCAAACATTTATACATAAAAATTGCCGTGACAGTGGGGTGCGCTGCTTGTTTGATTGCACTGGTTGCATCACAGTATATATCACGAACCTTTAATACATATAGGGTAGTCCGCGAAACGGAAGTGACCTTGGAAGCAGGATGCAAGACGGCCAAAATGGCAAACAATTTACTTATATACAATAAAGATGGTATTCGATGCATGGATGCCAAGGGAAAGACGATCTGGGATGTTACTTATCAAATTCAGGAGCCTTGCGTGTCCGTGGACGGAAGCGTGGTTGCGGTTGCAGGTTATGGTGAGCACATGATTTATGTGATGGATGAAAGCGGCCGAATCGGTGAAATTGACACGAACCTTCCAATACGCAATCTCTGTGTTGCCAAGGCAGGGTATGTAGGCGCTGTGTTAGATGACAACGATGTATATTGGATTTACATTTATGATGTGGACGGTGAGGAGATTACCAGAGCCAGAACTTCCATGGAGCAAAGCGGATATCCACTGGATATTGAATTATCGCCAAACGGCAAGTTGTTAGGCGTTTCCTATTTGTACTTGGATGCGGGTACTGTAAAGAACAATATTGCATTTTACAATTTGGGCGAAGTCGGTCAAAACTATACGGATCAGTATATGAGCGGATACATTTATCAGGAAATTGTTCCGGAACTTCGTTATATGAATGAAAGTACGGCAATGGCAATTTCTAACGGTCGTTTGATGGTTTATTCCGGCAGTGAAAAGCCTACCGAAACAAAAGGTGTTATTTTAAATGATACCGTGCAGGCAATTTACTGGGGAGATGAAAATGCTATTTTGGTGTATAACGGAGCTGCAGGCCAGGGCAGACATCTTATGCGAGTGTATGACTTGAGCGGTGAGATGGTGTTGGAAAAGGAATTCAACATGGACTATACGGATATCCAGTCCCAGAATGGAATTATTACTATATATAATAATGATGAAGTTTTGGCAGTCACACTGGATGGAAGAGAACGTTACAATGGTGGACTGGGCGGGAACATTCGAAAGATTGTACCAACCAGCACAAAATACAAATATTTAGTACTTTTCGAGAATACGTTTAAAGTAATAGAATTGGAGTAAAATTATGAATGTACTGTTGATTGCATTTGCCATAATAATGATTTGGAGAATTGCTGCAGGGATGAAAAAAGGCATCGTGCGTGAACTGCTTTCTTTTATAAGTGTGCTGTTTGTAGTGCTGATCGTTGGCCTTGTGAGTATGATAAGCAATGCCTACCACGATAGAAATTTTCTTTCTATTGCGGTCATGGTTTTGATTATGGTCCTGCTTAGTGTTGCCTTTAGTGTTATAAAAATAGTATTTTTCCCTGCAAAAGTATTAAGCAAGCTTCCGGTTATCAGTAGCATTGACAAGCTGTGCGGTTTCATAATCGGTGTTGCAGAGACGCTGCTTGTTTATTGGGGATTGTGCTATGCGGTGATGTATATGGAGCTGGGCACGTTGGGTGAACAGGTTCTCATTATGATTGATGAGAGCAAGCTACTTACCACATTATATCAGTATAATTTACTGGGCGTACTGCTGGAAATGGTGAAAGCAAGAATTGTATTTTAATTAATACAATAATTTTAAAAAAATTTTTAAAAAACGTGTTGACAATCAGAAATGACTGTGATATATTAATCAAGCTGTCGCGAAAAACGGCAGCAGTACCTTGACAAATAAACAGCAATGCAACCCTGAAAGATTCCTAATAAATGAGATGCAAGGTCATCTCATCTGGAAGAAATTCAGAGAACAAAACCTTAAACAGTAATAACGGTTTA
>JAZOSF010000005.1:0-4102 GCA_045657025.1 Lachnospiraceae bacterium
ATGCCCGGCTTGATAATACATGTCAACGGAATGTGGTTCGCATATACACCAATTTCACCTTCGGTAGTATTGAATTCCACCATATATGCGTCTTTTTCAAAAAACACACGCTCCGGAGTAATAATTTTTAATTTGAAATTATCCATGGTATCACCCCTTATTTCACGCGGGCTAATACATCATCAATGCTTCCTGCATTTAAGAAATAGCCTTCCGGAATGCTGTCGTGCTTGCCTTCGATAATTTCCTTAAAGCCGCGAATGGTCTCGTTTAACGGAACATATTTGCCTTCGGTACCGGTAAACTGCTCTGCAACGAAGAACGGCTGAGATAAAAATCTTTGAATCTTTCTTGCGCGGGATACAATTAACTTGTCATCTTCGGACAATTCATCCATACCAAGAATTGCAATAATATCCTGAAGTTCTTTGTACTTCTGCAAAATTTCCTGTACTTCACGAGCCACAGAATAATGCTCCTCACCTACGATACGTGGGTCCAAAATACGAGAGGTAGACTCTAACGGATCAACCGCCGGATAAATGCCCATTTCTACAATAGAACGGGACAATACAGTAGTGGCATCCAAATGTGCGAATGTAGTAGCCGGAGCAGGGTCTGTCAAGTCATCGGCAGGCACATATACAGCCTGAACGGATGTAATGGAACCATTCTTAGTAGAAGTGATTCGCTCCTGTAATGCACCCATTTCTGTTTGTAAGGTCGGCTGATAACCTACCGCAGATGGCATACGGCCAAGCAATGCGGATACTTCGGAACCGGCCTGTGTGAAACGGAAAATATTGTCGATGAAAAGAAGTACGTCCTTACCACCCTGGTCACGGAAATATTCTGCCATAGTAAGTCCGGTAAGACCTACTCGCATACGAGCTCCCGGTGGCTCGTTCATCTGGCCGAATACCATGGTTGTCTTGTCAATAACGCCGGATTCCTGCATTTCGTGATACAAGTCGTTGCCTTCACGGGTACGCTCGCCTACACCGGTAAATACGGAATAACCGCCGTGCTCTGTTGCAATATTACGGATTAACTCCTGAATCAATACGGTCTTACCTACGCCGGCACCGCCGAACAGACCGATTTTACCACCCTTCTGGTAAGGGCATAATAAGTCAATAACTTTAATACCTGTTTCCAACAGCTCTGTCTCTGTGGACTGCTCTTCGAAAGCAGGTGCTGCTCTGTGGATAGGAAGATAATTCACGCCTTCCGGAGCAGGTTTATTATCGATTGCCTGACCTAATACATTAAAAATACGTCCTAAGGTATTTTCACCAACCGGCACGGAAATAGGAGCGCCTGTTGCAACCGCCTCCATTCCGCGAACCAAACCGTCTGTAGGTCCCATGGCAATACATCTTACGGTATCATCACCTAAATGCTGTGCTACTTCCACAGTTAAGGTTCCGGCTTCCTTGGTCTCAACGGTAATCGCTTCGTTGATTTCAGGAAGTTTACCTGTGCTGAACTTTATATCCAGTACCGCACCGATGATCTGAGTAACTTTGCCTTTATTTAACTCTGCCATCTTGTTTCCTTTCTCTTGCTTATTTTGATAGATAATTGCGAGGTGCTGTGGCCTGCAATTTGGAACAATTTATGTTCTGACGCAGGGGCCTTGAAAAACGTCGGTCCTTAACGAAGCAAGGTATCAACCGCAGCTGAGTTTAGTACCGTTACGTTTTTCGTGGAGCGAGAGCGTACCCTGAGGCGGAATATAAACTGTCCCAGTTCGTGGGACACGGAGCTTCGCAATTATATCATTAGCTAATCGCCTCTGCACCGGCGATAATTTCTGTTAATTCTTGTGTAATAGCACCCTGACGGGCTCTATTGTATAAGAGTGACAGGCTGTCAATCATTTCTTCTGCATTGCTTGTTGCAGAATCCATCGCCTGCATTCTCGCGCCATTTTCACTTGCTACGCTTTCTACCAAGCCGCCATATATAAGACTCGTAACATATTTTGGAATAATAAGTTCCAACGCTTCTTCGTCTCCCGGCTCGAAATTCATCAATGCTTCCCCAGTTTCTTTTTCTTCCGCTGCTGCCTCTTTACCGGTATCCGCCGGCAAAAGTCTGATAAGCTTCGGTTCATGACTTACGGTGTTTTTGAAGGAAGTATATGCCAAATATATTTCTCCAACTTCTCCGGCATTGTAAGTTGCCAACACTTCGCGGGAAATACTCATTGCATCTGCATAAGCAGGTTCTTCCGCCAAATCTCTGTAAACCGCTTTGATTTCGTAACCATATCTTAAAAGAGCATCGCGTCCTTTGGAACCGATAGCATAAATATCTAAGTCTTCCTTTTGGAACTCGCTCTTGGTTACCAGCTTAATGATGTTGGAGTTGTAACCGCCTGCCAATCCTCTGTTACCGGTAATCATGATAATAGCTTTTCTGCTGCTGTCGTTGCCGGTCACATATGGGTGCTGAATGCCACTTGCTTTTGCAAGCATAGAACGGACAGTCTGATACATACATTCAAAATATGACTTGGAATTTTCTGCACGTTGCTTTGCTCGTTGCAACTTTACAGTAGAAACAAGCTTCATGGCCTTGGTAATCTGCTGTGTACTTTGAATACTGCTTTTACGTCTTTTTATGTCACGCATGGAAGCCATAATACATGTACCGCCTTTCTAAAAACGAATCTACTGTTTATTTGAAATCTGCTTTAAACTCTGCAATTGCCTTGTTGAGAAGTTCCTCTGTAGCTTCTGAAATAACTTTCTCTGTTCGAATATTTGCAGGAATATCCGGATATTTTGTATCGATAAATTCATAAAATTCTTTTTCAAATCTGGTAATATCTTCTACATGTACATCCAACAAATATCTGCGTGTAGCCACATAAATAATCATAACCTGATATTCTACTGGAAGCGGCTGATACTGTGGCTGTTTCAAGATTTCCTTAATACGAACACCCTGTGCAAGTCTCTCTGCAGTATCTGCATCAAGATCAGAACCAAACTGTGCAAAGGAAGCCAATTCACGATACTGAGCAAGCTCGGTACGGATAGGACCCGCAATCTTCTTCATGGCCTTAATCTGCGCAGAACCACCTACTCGAGATACGGACAGACCCGCATTTACCGCTGGGCGGAAGCCAGCGTTAAACATTTCTGTTTCCAAATAGATCTGGCCATCTGTAATAGAAATTACGTTGGTAGGAATATAAGCAGATACATCACCTGCCTGGGTTTCAATAATTGGCAACGCAGTAAGAGAACCGCCGCCGTACTCTTCATTCATACGAGCAGCACGTTCCAACAATCTGGAATGTAAATAAAATACATCACCAGGGTAAGCCTCTCGTCCTGGTGGACGACGAAGCAGTAAGGAAAGTGTACGGTAAGCAGCTGCATGCTTGCTAAGGTCATCATAGATAACAAGAACATCTTCGCCGTTTTCCATCCACTCTTCACCAATCGCACAACCTGCATATGGTGCAATATACTGTAATGGTGCCAGCTCACTTGCTGTAGCAGCAACGATTGTGGTGTAGCTCATAGCACCAAATTCTTCTAATGTTTTGACAATACCCGCAACCGTAGAAGCTTTCTGGCCGATTGCTACGTAAATACATTTTACGTTCTGGCCCTTCTGGTTGATAATGGTATCAATTGCAATAGCAGTCTTACCGGTCTGACGGTCACCGATGATAAGCTCACGCTGGCCTCGTCCAATCGGAACCATAGCATCGATTGCTTTGATACCTGTCTGTAAAGGTGTATCTACGCTTTTACGTGTAATAACACCGCTGGCAACTCTCTCTACTCTGCGGAACGTATCCGTCTGAATAGGTCCCTTGCCATCTATAGGCTGACCAAGTGCATTTACAACACGACCAATCATCGCATTGCCTGCAGGGACTTCCACCACACGACCTGTTGTTTTAACAGTGTCGCCTTCGTTAATGTTTTTGGCGGAGCCAAGTAATACGGCACCTACATTGTCCTCTTCCAGGTTCATAACCATGCCATATACTTCGCCCGGAAACTCTAAAAGTTCACCCTGCATTGCGTTTTCAAGACCGTGCACACGTGCAATACCGTCTGCAACCTGGATAACA
>JAZOSF010000006.1:0-29852 GCA_045657025.1 Lachnospiraceae bacterium
AAGCATTGCGCTGCTAATATATCGGATATCGATTACTGTTACTTTTGTATAGCTTTCAATCAAAAGCGGAAGCAAACTGCTGGCAAAAGAATCACGGAACACCACCAGCTCCTTCTCTGTAGTTGCATTTGGATTATCAATTACAAGTAGTGCATCGGAACCTGCCAAAAACATTTCGTATGGGTCCTTACCATCCAATTCATCCAGCTCATAAATATCTTTTTCTACCGGTTTTCCGGTATCAAAGCTGGTAATGGTACACGCGTCCAGCATATTATTGTTTAGATAAGTCAGCGTATCTGGCTCAAGCGGAAGCGCAGACTGTCCTACATATACTCCGTAAAATGGTTGCTCTGCTTTTATCTTGTCATACTCCCAGGTCAACTTATTCCCCATTGCTTCTGCAATTTTGTTCGCCACTCGGTTTTCGCCCAAGAGACATTCCTGTCTCCAATGAGTATCCGTATAATAATAATCTTCCACGCCCAATACATCTGCAATATCAATATATTGCATATAATCCGTATACTGTTTCATAGTTTTGAAAAACTTTTCATAATCCATGGAAAGGTATCCGTTTTTTTCTGCCAGAAAATAATTTTTGTCCGGCACTACTGAAAAATACAGCTTCACATCTGTATTTGCCATATAAGTATCATACAAATACTGAAACTTTTTGCCGGCATTTTCTAACATATATTCATTTAAAGGATATTCCACTTTTGCCACATAGCCATCTGCCAGGTAAAGATCATTATTAGCTTTTTGTCTGAACAAGCCAAGCTGTGCTAAGGCTTTAATACTGCGAAATTCATCACGAAACGGAAACTGGTCTAAAGTATACGTTTCAAAATCTTTCATAAATTTGCCGGAAAGTACAGTTTCCTCTGTTAATTCCGGAAATCCTGCAAGCACTCTTCGTTCACTGTCGGAGTAATCGTTTGCTTCTTTGCTCCAGCAAAAAATACTCATCCCAAAGAAGAAAGCAGCCATAACACATACTAAAATCAAATTACTTTTTTTCATACTGCCTCCCTCCTAGAATCTAAAATACAAAAACGGATTAAAGGAACCATCCACCAAATATGCTGTTATCAAAATCATCAACACTACCAGTACTATAGGCTCTAAAATTTCGAGAATTTGTGCTCCGGTTTTTCCTTGATGGATTTTTTCTGTTACTTTTTTGCAAAGAGGTGTGGCCCCTATAATTGCAATGATTAGTACCACCAAGTTACTCTTTAAATAATAAGCAGCTTCTGCAGATGCCAAAGGCACATCGCCGGTTCCAAACATTCCTCCAATATAAGCAAATGCTTCTGTCATGTCGGTCGCATTAAATATCACGAAACTGATGATAACCAAAAACATTACATAAATGTGTGTTATCGGTCCGCTCTTTTCTAAAATTGGTAAAAGAACTAATTTTTCCAGCATCAAAATCACTGCAAAATAAAGTCCCCAAACAATAAAATTCCAACTAGCTCCATGCCAGAAACCGGTCAAAAACCACACCACAAAAATATTAAACAACCATCTTAGCTTGGAAACACGATTGCCTCCTAACGGAATATACACATAATCTCTAAACCAAGTTCCCAATGACATGTGCCATCTGCGCCAAAATTCTGTAATACTTTTTGATATATACGGATAATTAAAGTTTTCCAGAAAGTCAAAGCCAAAAATCTTGCCAAGACCGATTGCCATATCACTATAACCGGAAAAATCATAATAAATATGAAGGGTAAATGCTATCGCATATATCCAATAAAATGCTACGGACTTATCTCCGGATGCTTTAAAAATCTCACACAATTCCCCTAAGGCATTTGCAATTAATATTTTCTTGGAAAGACCCAAAACAAAACGGCGGATACCAAGGGCCGCCTTGTCCACAGAGTGAACGCGATGCTCTAACTGCTCTGCTACATCTGCATAACGTACAATCGGTCCCGCAATCAACTGTGGAAACATAGATACGTAGGTCGCTAGCGTAAACGGATTGTACTGTACCTTTGCAGTCCCACGGTATACATCCACTACATAACTCATAACCTGAAACGTGTAAAAACTAATACCAATCGGCAGTGCCACCTTTAAAAGCGGCACATTTAGGCCGGTTAAGGCATTAAAATTGCTCACAAAAAAGTCTGCATATTTAAAATATCCTAAAATGCCTACAAATGTAATTACAGAAATTCCCAGCATACACTTTTTACTTTTAGGGGTGCTGCAACGATCTACAAGCAAGCCAAACAGATAGCCCAACATAATGGTTATAACCATCAGAGCTACCAATCTTACTTCTCCCCAGGCATAAAAGAACAAACTGGAAACCAAAAGCACAATATTTTTAATTTTACCCGGCACCAGAAAATATAAAATTAATACACCGGCGAGAAAATAATATAAAAACGGTATACTGGAAAATAACATAATTTCCTCCGAAATATAGCAAAAAGATGTTGCAAAATATATTCTGCAACATCTATGCTTATCATTCAATAATAAAATTATTCTGCAGAAAGATCTTTCTTACACATTAAGAAAAATACCTTGTCGCCAATTGCTTCTACAACCATTTCTTCTGCTTCAACACAAATCTGCCATCTCATATCTGCATTTTCTTTCAAAGTTGTCATGAAAGCCTCTAAATCAGCATCAGCTGGCATATCAAATATATAACCAACAAAAGGAATAGAACCCATCATAGGCATGAATACAACTGCTTCCTCAAAGCCTACAATTTCTGTATTTCCAAATCCGCTAAGAAGGCCCTGCTCTACCGGCATAGTACCACCCATGAACTGGATAATTTCGTTAGTAATTAACGCATCTGCTGCTTCCTGTGCAGTTGTTTCCGGCTTTTCAGCCATCATTGCCTTAAATGCAGCCAAAAGTGTCTGACCGGCTGTATCACCTTCTGCTGTTTCGCCTGCTGATTCTGTTTCTGTTGATGTTTCACTTTCTGTTGATACAGTTTCTGTAGAAACACCGGCAGTTTCTGTTGTCTCGCTGGTAGTGTCATTATTGCCACCGCAAGCTACCATAGATGCTACTAACACAGTTGTTAATAAAGTTACTAATAATTTTTTCATTTTCATTCTCCTCTACATAACCACGCGGCGGAAATTTTTCTTGCCACGTTTTAAAATTAACCCCTCAGCGAAATCATTCTGAGTGTAGGCGGTCTTGATGTCTGATACTTTTTCGTCATTTACACTAACACCACCCTGCTCCACAGCACGTCTTGCTTCATTTCTGGAAGTACAAAGACCGGATGCAACCAAAACACTCAAAATATCAATCTGACCATCTACAAATTTGTCTTCTGTAAGGACAGCTTCAGGCATATTTGCTGCGCTGCCTCCTGCAAATAAAGCTCTTGCACTTTCTTGTGCCTTAACAGCTTCTTCTTCGCCATGAACCATCTTCGTAAGCTCAAATGCAAGGATTTCTTTTGCAGTATTGAGCTGACTGCCTTCCCAGCTTTCCATCTTTTCGATTTCCTCTAAAGGAAGGAATGTTAAAAGCTTCATACACTTAATAACATCATCGTCTGCTACGTTTCTCCAGTACTGGTAGAATTCAAAAGGTGTAGTCTTGTTTGGATCAAGCCATACAGCACCCTTTTGAGTCTTGCCCATCTTCTTACCTTCGCTGTTAAGCAATAAAGTAATTGTCATAGCATATGCATCTTTACCCAACTTACGTCTGATAAGCTCTGTACCGCCAAGCATATTAGACCACTGATCATCACCACCAAACTGCATATTACAGCCATACTTCTGGTATAACATATAGAAATCGTAGCTCTGCATAATCATGTAGTTGAACTCAAGGAAAGATAATCCCTTCTCCATACGCTGCTTGAAGCATTCCGCAGTCAACATACGATTTACACTAAAGTGTGCACCGACTTCACGAAGCACTTCTACATAATTGAGGCCTAATAACCAATCTGCATTGTTTACCATAATTGCTTTGCCATCAGAAAAGTCGATAAAACGGCTCATCTGCTTCTTAAAGCAGTCGCAGTTATGCTGAATGGTCTCCGGTGTCATCATAGTACGCATATCGGTACGACCGGATGGATCCCCAATCATAGCAGTACCACCACCAATTAATGCAATCGGCTTATTTCCTGCCATCTGTAATCTCTTCATAAGACATAATGCCATGAAATGACCTACATGTAAGGAATCTGCAGTTGGGTCAAAACCAATATAAAAGGTTGCTTTGCCTGCATTAACTAATTCCTTAATTTCCTCTTCGTCTGTGAGCTGGGCCAAAAGACCTCTGGCTTTCAGTTCATCAAAAACTGTCATGTTACTCATACTCTTCTTCCTTTCTACATTCCAGGCGGAACCGAAATCACTGCTGTAAAAGCATTTTTCTTAAGCAATAAAAAACCTCGTCCCACAACAAAGGACGAGGTTACTCGCGATACCACCTTTAATCGCCATATGCTCACACATATAGCCTCTGTAAGTTGACAAACATCAACTATCGCACTGTAACGTGTACGTCCTCCGTCACAACCTATTAAGCCAGCTCGTAGCTTTTCAGCCGTGCAGCTCGCGAATGTATTCCAGCTCTAGTCTTCTTTGCGCCTCTCATCAACCGGCAACTCTCTGTAATTCGTACTAAAGTGTACTTGTTTCGTTCATAGCCTTTATTGTTATTTGCATACGGATATATTAACTGTAACAAATAAAAAAGTCAAGCATTAAATAATAGTTTAAGAAATTCTTTATAATATTTAAATACTATTCACACAAAGAGTCTCTCCTGCTTTTATAATCACATTTTTATCATTCATGCGTATGTAAAGATCAAGTTCTGTAGGATTCATTATTGTTTCATCGCTAATAATTAATTTTTTTACTGCATCTGCATAATCAAATATTTCACCTACAGTTCCATAAAAATAGTCCTGTGGACGATTGCCATATAAAGATGCAAATTTCTTTAAATCATCCCACTTTTCACATATTTCATAATCCCTTGAATGTACGCCAAAGCAGAGCATTTTAAGATTGTCGTCATCTTCCTGCTTTTCATACAGTTCTGCCATTTCAAGCAAATTATCATGCGTTGCGGTATAATGCCACGGCTTGCGATTTGCCTCAAGGTTAAAGTTGCCTTCTGCACATCTGGCACCACTACGTCTAATACCGTAATAATTTTCTTTACTTTTAAGGTACTCTTGCACCTCTGCGTTTTCTTGTTCATCAAAAGGCCATACGAAGCTTCTAACACTTCCCTTGCCAAAAACACTTTCCAGTTCTTCATGGCATTCGTCAACAAATTTCTTATAACCTGTCGCATCTGCAATCTTGCGCCATCCCCTTGGCTTACGAATCCAATACAAATGTTCTCTTTCAGCAGGATAAATAAGGTTTGGATCTGCTTTAGCTTCATCAAAAAAACCTTCTCCAAATTCGAAACTCACACCATCGGGGAAAGCAAAAGGATGATATTTGCAGTGATTTGCAATTTCGTATCCTTGGTAAAACTCCTTATATCCCTCTTTAGATAAATATGTCATCGTATTTGAACACAAATTAAATGTGCCTTTTATTCCTGCAGGTTTTAATATTTCTATAAATTTCCGGTCCGTTGGCACTATTCCATCATCAATGGAAAAGGTAATTGCCTTTCTTACCCATCCCGGATAAAACATAGTATCTATCTTTTTCATTTTGTCTCCTATTTTTGGTACAAATCATATGGCGTTGCTTGGTAAACATAATAATTAAGCCAGTTTGTATATAAGTTATTACTATGACTCCTCCACTGCAGTCTTGGTTTCTTCGTATGATCGTCATCCGGATAGTAATTTACCGGAAGATCTATTGGCAATCCTTTATTCAAATCGCGCATGTACTCATAATGCAACGTATAACGGTCATATTCCGGATGTCCCATTACAAAAATCTGACGACCACCTTCTGTCATACAAAGGAAAACACCGGCTTTTTCTGATTCCGCCAGCACACGTAAATGCTTGCAATCGTGAATTTGCTCGGCAGAAACTGTGGTATGTCTGCTGTGTGGTGCCATAAAATAATCATCAAAACCACGAACAAGCGGAATCTTACGGTTAGATACTTTGTGTTCGAACACCCCAAAAAGTTTTTCCGGCAAAAGCTCCTTCCCAATACCGAAATGATGATATACTCCGGCCTGAGCTCCCCAACAAATATGCAGTGTGCTGGTGACATTGTCCTTGGTCCAGTCCATAATCTCTACTAACTCATCCCAATAATCCACCTCTTCAAAGGCATATTGTTCTACCGGTGCACCGGTAATAATCATACCGTCAAATTTCTGATTCTTTAATTCGTCAAAGTTATGATAAAACTTATTTAAATGATTTGCAGATGTATTTAGTGAAACGTGGGTAGACATCTTCATAAATGTCACATCCACTTGAAGCGGCGTGTTGGACAAAGCACGTAAAAGCTGTAACTCTGTATCTTCTTTTACCGGCATCAAATTCAAAATACAAATATTAAGCGGACGAATATCCTGATGCATTGCACGGAATTCATCCATTACAAATATATTTTCATGTTCCAGTATACTTTTTGCTGGCAAATCACTTTGTGTCTTAATCGGCATTTAATATAAACTCCTTTAAAAATTTATTGTAAAAACTGCTCCACAAATTCTTTCTCCGTTACAATCGGAACGCCTAATTCTTTGGCTTTTTTGTTTTTGGAAGATGTAGATGTAATATCGTTATTTATTAAAAATGTAGTCTTGGCAGTTACTGACCCGGTCACTTTTCCGCCTTTGGCTTCAATAGCATCCTTCAAATCGTTGCGATTTTCATAAAGTTCTAAAGAACCGGTAATTACAACCACCTGACCTGTCAGCGTCTGTGCTTCTTCGTCAACTTTTTCTATCTGAATATCAAGTTCCGCCAAAAGTCTGGCTACCATAGCACAATTTTGCTCAGAAGTAAAATAATTTACAAAGGCTTGGGCAATAACATTACCGACACCCTCTATTTCATTTAACTCTTCCAAGCCGGCACTAAATATGGCATTGTAGTTATACTGAAAGTGCTTGCAAATAAGCTTTGCCGTAGCAAGTCCAACGCCTGCGATTCCAAGGCCATAAATAACCTTAGGCAACGTAGTCTTTCTGGAAGTATCTACCGCAGCAATCAGTTTGTCATAGCTCTTTAGTCCGAAGCCTTCCATAGATATGATTTCGTCCTTGTATCTGTCAAGATGATACAAATCACTAAATTCATGTAAAAATCCTTTTGCAATAAACTTCTCCAAGGTAGCTTCGCTCATTCCATCAATATTCAAGCCATCGCGACCTACAAACAACGCAAAAAGCTTGATTTTCTTGGCTGCACAATCATCATTAATGCAATAGAGAAACTGGCCTTCATTAATTTGGCGTATTTCTGTTTTGCCCCCGCAAACAGGGCAACACGTCGGAATATCCAAAGAATCAGACTGTGTCATATTTTCTGCAATCTGCGGTATAATCATGTTGGCTTTATAAACAGTGATACGGTCGCCCAAGCCTAGTTTCAATGCTCTTACTATACTGACATTGTGTACGCTGGCACGACTTACTGTAGTTCCCTCTAATTCAACAGGTTCAAAAATCGCCACCGGATTGATAAGTCCCGTTCTGGATGCACTCCACTCCATTTCTAAAAGAGTGGTCTCACGCAATTCATCTGCCCATTTAAATGCAATGGAATCACGCGGGAATTTACTGGTGCGCCCGAGGCTCTCTCCGTAAGCAATATCATCTAAAATTAAAACCAATCCATCGCTTGGTATGTCATAAGATTCTACCTTCTGTGCAAAGCCTTCGATAGCCTCCAAAATACTATTTTTATCTACCTTGACATACGGAACGGTTGCAAATCCCATAACCCGTAAAAATTGTATCTGTTCTTCTCTTGTATTAAATTCTTTACCTTCACACTGCACCAGTGCAAAAGCATAAAAATTCACACTTCTTTCAGCAGTAATGGCACTATTTAACTGACGCACGGAACCGGAGCATAGGTTTCGCGGGTTTTTATATTTCATAGCTTCGTCAGAAATTGCTGCATTAATCTTTTCAAAATCACTGTAGCTGATTATCGCCTCACCACGAAGAACTAATTTACCTTTGTGTGGTATGGATAAAGGCACATTTTTAAAGCATCTGGCGTTAGCAGTAATAACTTCACCAACCTCGCCATTTCCACGGGTAACGGCCTTGGAGAGCTTGCCCTCTTCATATGTCAATACAATAGTTAACCCGTCTAACTTCCAGCTGAGTAACCCTTCCTTATCCACAAGCCATCCCTGTAATTCTTCACGGGATTTAGTCTTAGCTAAGGAAAGCATCGGCTTATCATGCGCTTCTTTTGGGAGTTCTTCTACCGCCTCATAACCAACAGTCTGAGTAGGACTACCGGCCAATACAATACCGGTTTCTTCTTCTAACTGCACTAATTCGTCATACAGCCTATCGTATTCCAAGTTGGACATAATCTCTATGTCCTTTGCATAATATGCTTCCGCCGCTTCTTTTAATAGGGCTGTCAGTTCTTTAATTCTGCTTAATTTATGATCCATGGTTATTTCCCTTTGCAAGTCCGATATAGTACACTTCTCTCACTAGAAGTCAACTCTCTGTATTCGCCCGGTTTTAAATTGCCGAGCTCTATATTTACTACTCTAACTCGTTTTAAACTTTTGACTTGATATCCTAACGCCTCACACATACGTCTGATTTGGCGATTCAAGCCTTGGGTTAACACAATTCGAAAGGTGTATTTGCCCTCAACACTAACCTGACAAGGTCTTGTAGTACGCTCCAAATCAGGTAAATAAATGCCCTGCTGCATACTGGCGCAAAATTCATCTGTCAGTTCTTTGTCAACCTTTACAACATATTCTTTCTCATGACCGTTAGCACCGCGCATCATGTCATTGATTAAGTCGCCGTCATTGGTCATAATAAGCAGTCCTTCGCTGTCCTTATCTAACCTGCCTGCATAAGTCACACGCACCGGATACTTAAATACGTCTCCGATTTTGCGCTTGGCATGAGGATCCTTCTCCGTACAAGTCACGCCTACCGGCTTATACCAGGCAAGCACCACCTTTTCTGTAGTGTCCCGAAGCTCTTTTGCTCCGATAGTCACTTTGTCGCCCACAAAAACCAACTGACCAAGCTCTGCTTTTTGACCATTAATATAAACTTGTCCTGCATCGATATATCGATCGGCTTCTCTGCGGGAGCACAAACCCGCCTGTGCCATATATTTATTTAAGCGTGTTCCTTCTGCCATTTTTATTACCTCGAATAATTATTGTACCATTATTTTCAAAAAAATACCATAAAAAACACAAAATTAAATGTAAACTTCTTATATTACTAAATAATTCCCTGCTCCTTTGCAACCTTGTAAAACGTGCATAACGGAATAAAGCTTTGTGCAAATCCTTTAGTGCCATCTCCGGAAAAAATGATTGCATCATCTACTACTTTTTTGGTTCCCACAGGTGCTGCCACTTTTACATTCAGCTGGCTTCTAAAAGTCCTAATTCCTGCTTCTAAGTACTTTTTCTCACCGGTAAGTTCAAAACCGATTACCATTGCCTCCAAAAGCAAGGTGTTATTACCCACACGGTTCAAGCTCGGAATTTCTTTGTAATAGAACATACCATTTGGAAGACGGCAATTTTCGTACAAGTCTTCTACTGCGTCTATCATTAATTTTCTTGTTTTTTCATTTGGTAACACTCGGTAATATCGCATAAGAGAACCAATAGCTACACTTATCATAAAAGGCACACGAATGGAAGTATTATCCGTATATGGAGCAAGCCAGCCGCCGTATTCTTCTGACCACTCTACAAAGTGGCCCACAATCCAATCTGCCTTTTCTACCCAGCGTGCTTCACCGGTTTCCTGATACAATGCAGTAAGGGTTCTAAGTGCCCAACCGGTTTCTCTGGCACTACTCTCACCTGCGTTTTTGTAAGTATCGGTTTCTAACAAACGCAAAATATTTTCTCCGATACCGATTGCAGTATGTAACGCACGCTCATTGCCGGTAAAATGATAATAATCCAATAACCCTTCTACCCAAGAATGACTTGGAACAATAGAGCTGTATTTATTGTGTTTTGCACTGTGCTCCCATTGACCACCCATATGAAGAGGATTTTTGCTATAATGGCATACGTCCACATCCATCCAATGTTCTGATGCAACTAAAGCATAATCTAAAAATCTGCGTTCACCGGTTCTTGCATATTGTAAAAAGCACGCATGCGGGAAGTCATATTCATTATTGGTCCACACGATCATACCCTTGCCACGATTTTGATTGGTATAACCCGGATCCGGTGTATCGCCCCAGTTTAACATACCAAAGCTTCTGCCATGAGAATCACACTGCTGAATAAATGCAAGTTCCACATCATAATCTATTAATTCTCTATCCACAAAGAGATCTAACAATACATCGGCATCTTTATAAACTTCCGGAGCCACAACCGGTCTATCCGGCATCTGATAAATCAGGCTTCGGTCTTCTACGTCTATTAAACTCATTTCCGGACTGTGGAAATGCAACAAAAACTTAGAGTTACGACTCATACCGGAAGCCATCACAACTTTTTCTATGTCTTTTGGCACTAGCATAACCATAAGACCATTGTCGTCTACTTTAACCGCCTTTGGATAATTCTGCTGGGCCTGGAAAATAGTAGCACAAATACCATCTTCTCCGGTAGTTCTGTCTGCCATAAAAGTGCCATACAAAACTTCTGTATAATGTTCATTTCCTTCTACAAGTACAAGGGTAGTATCTGCAACTCGTTCCAAACCACTTCCACTTCCACATACGCTGAAATGTGTTTTATAGTTAGAATTACCGACGGTATATCGTCCATTATCAACAGGATATTTTTCTGTTGCTTCCGGAATTTTCTTTACACCGGAAAAACTAAAGATAACATCGTTTGTCATCTCTTCTTCGTGTACTCCGGTTACTTTGAAATCCAACACCTTATCCGTACTATCTAAAACGCCAAAATCTAATGCGGCAATATGTAAATCGTCATCTGTAGTGTTAATTAAACGATACTCTATTTCCAACCATTCTTTATCTTTATAGCAGTTAATACATAATTCAAAAGCAATGTTCTTTTCACCGACACATTCACCCGCTGCTTTTAATCGGGTACACACGCATCCGCTCTCTAACACTTCCCAAGTGCCAATCTTCATGCCATACTTATTGCCTTCACCATCTGTAAGATATGGCCCTACAAATTGCTCAGCCAAATAGGTTTTGCGAGAATCCTTCAAATACTGAAAAACATGCTCGCTATGATTTGTAACAGCAAAGGAAATTGCTCCGGTATCTACCTGAATACCATTTGCATTTTGATCCACAAGCATGGTATCAAACTCTCCACGAGGTATTTCTCCGGTCAAATCACCCTGTAAAACCGTACTCTTATTTGCATTTAGGTCTGCCATAAATCTCAAAAATACATATCTTGCACTTCCGTCCGGATAGGTAGATGTAACCTTTGCCTGCACCGGTACTGCTTTTCCATTCTGACTAATTCCTATATGATCAAGGTTTCCGGCAGGTAGTAATCCCTGCTTTACCGGCAAACCAATAAAACAAGGTTCTGCCCATCTTGGGTATTTATAAAGCTTTTGAAAAATAATATCAAACATATTTTTTCTCCTTTTTGTTTTATAAAATAAATATACTGCAAAATCTCAGTAGTGTATACTAAATTTTTACACTTTCCCAAAGCACTTACAGTTTTTTAGAGATAATCTCTGAGCTTTGTTATGGTCTTTTCTTCCATCTCCATCCATTCCTTTGCCAATGCAGAAATATTACCGCTTGCATGCTTATTATGATTTAAAACTTTATGCATATCGGTAATACCTTTGTTTGCTCCTTGTATCATAAGTTCCGCCATATGGCTGGTAGAACAATCCTTAAATGTTTGAAACCAAATTTCCATTCTGGTCATCACATTTTTCCCTTTTATATCTTTATACAATCGATTTTCCTCTTTTAAAAGTTCGTTTGTCGCTTTTTCGTAATAGTTGCCGTGCATCATAAATTCCTCAGCTAGTTCTTTTGCAAAAAACTCATCTCTAACGCGAGGCATCAATGCATCAATTGCCTCCAAACCCATATGCGTGTTTTTTTGAATTTCACGTAATATTACCTGGTCTTGATTTTTCATAAATAACTCTCCCAAACACAAAAATAGAGAGAAACTGCCAAACAGCTTCTCTCTAAAGTTTGTGTACGTTATAATATTTTATTCTATTATTGCTTGGTTAAATATTCGGACTTGATATATCCAACTTTGCCTTCATAAATAACTTTACTGAATCCACCATCAACATCAGCAATCCAATCTAAAACAGTACCCTGTACCACTTGACCGATGCGTGTTGACTCGATGTCTGCTGCTGCACGAACATTTACGGTAGTATTGGCTTGCACTTTTCCATTGGATACATTCTCTCCGGTACCTGCTTCTTCCGGTGGTGCAATTACCTCCAAGTAATCATTCTTAACATAGGCTTCTTTGCCCTTGTAATATATCTTGGACCAACCGTTTACACGAATTTCAATAACATCAATGGTAGTACCGCGCTGGATTTTACCTAGCTTATCTGCAGTTTCACTATCGGAAGAACGCACGTTAATCGTCTCAGTTGTCTTCGCCTGACATGCAGAATGTAAAATAGTAGGATCTTCCTGTTCAGAGTTGTTTTCTTCTCCGGTTGCTTCTGCTGCAGCGATTGCCAACGCCTCACCTACTGCACCACGTATTTCGCTCTGCATAATTTCAATGTAAGTGCGAATCTTCTCATCGCTTGCCAATAATTCTTTATATTCTTCATCTATAGAATCCATCAAGCCAACAACGGAAGCATCTGCATTGATAGCATCAATATAAACCTGTTCCTGCTCTGTTAAAGTACCTTCATTAAAGTAAAAATTACCATTTTCATCAGTGCATACATAAAAACAATATATGCCCGGTGCATACTCTGCTATACCCGGAAACTGTGCTCTAACTGCAGCATATACAATGTAGCTTCCTTCGGTTGGACCGATTTTGGTAAAAACATTGTATTCCGGAAAAGCATCAATATACTTGCCTAATTCCTGTACACGTATGCGCTCAATGTCGGTCATGTTATTTGTAATAGAGCTAATGGTATCCACATCACCGGTCGCCAACGCATCAAGATAGGTTCTAATCAACGTATTAAGCTCAGGATATTTGTCACCTTCTAATGGATTATCGGCACTAATAGCAGCAATTGTTTCTTCTGTATTAACAGTTGTCGCTGTTTCGTTTGCAATAACCACTTCTTCGCGTGTAATAAGTGCTGCTGCAACGCTAACAGCAACGATCAACATCACGCAAACAGGAAGAAGAAGTTTTACTTTTTTCTTAAAATTCATAATAACCTCTCTATCATAGTATAAACAAAGGTGGCCAAATGTGTCCGACAGGAATCGAACCTGCATTAAAGGCGTCGGAGGCCTCCGTTCTATCCATTAGACTACGGACACAAAGCCTGTGATATGTTACGGAAATATTACGCCACCTTGCCTATAATATCATAGCAACAGAAAAAAGTCTAGTAATTTTTCACTTATGCGCTTTCGCACACGCGTAAACTCTGTGAATTTATACTATAATAATACACGTTATAAGAAAGAACTTCTTCTGCCATTACCTCATGATCGTTAATGTCTTTGACCATGGAAAACAGCATTTTTTCATCTGTAACTCGAGAAGCCGGAACAACAACCCACTCATGTATACTAGCCGGCAACATGTAAAAATCTTCCTTTATTCGAGTGCCGATATCATAAAGAATATCATCAAAGTATGCCAAAACTGCACCAAAATATTTTTCTTTATTTGTAAGTACAAACATCCCCTCTTTGGCACGATTATACAGTTCCTCATCCTCTTTAAAAACAAACTCCTCCAACACTTCAGACATGGATTTAAAACTCACACCCTTTTTTTGTCTGGTGTTTTCAATAGCATAATCCAATACATTTTCTGAAGACACCTGCCAACTCTGCAGATGGTGGTCCTTTAACAATACACTGCCCTTAAAAATCTGCTCGTCATTAACCTCAAAATAAGGAACGATCGCAAAATCAATAAACATCTTGTGTGGTGTGTTCTTTAAAAGATTCTTATTCTGGTCGACATGAATTAACTTTACATATATATCTGGTTGAGCCGTCTCGTAACTGTCAAGCTTACGAATACAATCCGGTATTTGTCCGGTCTCCTCCGTATAGCATCTAAGCAGCTCTTCTGCAAGGAATTCCACGCTCTGTCCTCTTTGAAAACTCTTGTAAAAAGGCTCTAAATATATAGTTGGCGAAAACATCTCTCCTTCTTTTCTAAAGGAAATCCCGTGTCTAATACAGCTGTTTATCTTCTCCACTTGTACCGGTTCTGCAATAATATCTTCTGTAAGTTTTCTTTTTAAGGTTTCTAAAACCTCTTCTCTAAATTCCGGATAACTCATATAATACCTCGCAAAATAATAATAATCATATGCATCATCCAAATAGAGTTGTCTTGATAATTCTTTCAAAAAACAACAAACACCATACAGTTTCCCACTGTATGGTGTTATCTTTTGTAAGTTGTTCAAGTATGAAATTATACTCTGGACATATATTCCTCAGTACGTGTATCAATTCTAAGCTTATTGCCAATTTCAACAAATAATGGAACATATACAACAGCACCCGTTTCAACAGTAGCTGGCTTAGTAGCACCTGTTGCTGTATTACCTTCGAAGCCCGGCTCTGTTTCAATAACTTCAAGTTCTACGAAAGTAGGTGGCTCTACTGCAAAGATATTACCATTAACAGAACAAATCTTGCAAATTTCGTTTTCCTTTACGAACTTCAATGCATTGCCAATTTTGTCAGTACCTAATGCGATTTGGTCAAATGTTTCCTGATCCATGAAATAGAACAAGTCACCATCACTATATAAATACTGCATATCTTTTCTGTCAACACGTGCTGCTGGGAATTTTTCAGTTGGTCTGAAACTTCTTTCAACTACACCGCCACTGATAATGTTTTTTAATTTAGTTCTAACGAACGCGGCACCTTTACCAGGTTTAACATGCTGGAATTCAATAATCTGAACAAAGTTACCTTCAATCTCGAGGGTAACGCCATTTCTGAAATCACCTGCAGAAATCATAAATAATCCTCCTAAAAAATGAAACGATATTCTTTTGTTATTTTACAATATTCACCATACTTTTTCAACTGTTTTTTTCAAATTGTGTCAAACAATAATCAATTGCATCCAAATATCCTCGCAAACCTCTTCCATAAATCTGATAATCACATACTTCTTTGGTCACGGACACCTGTCTAAAAGGCTCTCTTTTGGTAATATCAGAAATATGTACTTCGACCTTTGGAACAGTAATGCTGGCAAGTGCATCACGGATAGCATAACTATAGTGTGTATATGCGCCCGGATTTATTACAATGGCATCGGTTCCATCAAAGTAAGATTCTTGGATTCTGTCAATAATTCCGCCCTCGTAATTACTTTGAAACACTTCGATTTCAGCACCGATTTCCTTGCCTTTTTGTGCAATTACATTTTTGAGATATTCATAGTCCTGATTCCCGTAAACACTTTTTTCACGAATCCCAAGAAAATTTAAATTCGGACCATTAATTACTAAAATCTTCATTTTGAACTGCCTCCACTATCTCCTGTACCACGTCTTTCATTTCCTTGCCGTCCACATGGATAATGATGTCTGCAACACTCTCGTAAATTGGATTTCTCTCTTCTAACAATGCTACAATTTTTTCCATTGGGTCTTCACACTGCAGCAAAGGTCTTGATGTATCTCGCTTCACCCTCTGGTATATTGTTTCCGGAGATGCTTTTAAATAGATTACCTTACCAAGTTTTTTGATAATCTCTCGGTTTTCCTCCCGAATAGGAGTCCCGCCACCTAAAGAAATAACGCGGCTACCAAGTTCACGAAACAAACTGTTTAAACATTCCGTTTCTTTTTGTCTGAAATAACTTTCACCTTTTGTGGCGAAAATTTCAGAAATACGCATTTTCTCACGTTCTTCAATCAACTTGTCTGTATCAATCAGACATTTCTTCAGCTTGTAGCTTAAACGGAAACCAATTGTGGATTTGCCGCTTCCCATAAAGCCAATTAATATAACATGCTTCATTGTTGTAATACCAAAGCCTCTCTCATCTTGTCCAAAATTTGCTCGGCCACATCCTCGGAGACAGAAATGTCGTTCCACAATTCATACGCGATAATTCCTTGATATAATAACATCTTCAAGCCATTAAACGCCTTGCCGCCATGTGCCTTTACCAAAGACATAAATTTGGTTTCATATGGATTGTAAATAATTTCGTATCCAGTATGTATCATATCATAAAACGTAGAATCCTCAATGGCAGTCTCATCAACCTTTGGATGCAATCCCACGCTGGTGGCCTGAATACACAAATATTTCTTGCCGGAAAGCAATGGATACTCCTCAAGTGCCATAGCAGTTACAAATTCTCGCTCTGCCAAGGCATTTATTTCCTTTGCAATATTCTGAGCTTTACTTACTGTTCTATTTAATATATAAACATGATTTGCACCCTTATCTAAAGCAAGCAAGGCTACACTTCTTGCAGCGCCGCCGGCTCCTAAAATAAGAACATCTTCTCCGTCCATAGTCACTCCGTCGCTTAACATACCACGATAAAGTCCCGGAACGTCTGTATTATATGCTTTAAAACCACCGGTCACAGGAACCAGTGTGTTTGCTGCACCAATCCGCTTTGCAAGCTCGTCTACTTCTACAACATACTTAAGGACTTCTGTTTTGTGCGGAACTGTGATATTTAACCCGCCAAAATTAAGTGCATGCGCACCGCGTATAGCATCTTCAACGCTGCCATCTACCAAATACGGCAAATACGCCACGTTGTGATTAAAAATTTTGGCCAACTCGTTATGAATGAGCGGTGACAGGGTATGTTTCACCGGATTCCCAATCACACCGAGGGTCTTTGTGCAACCATTAATATCTATGCCCATTCTTCTCACACTCCTTTTTGTAAAAGTAAAGGACGATACGTTCTAAATAACGCTTTAACACAATTTGAATTTCTTCTTTTTTATCAATTGGTTTTACCAAAATACTATGAATACCGCATCTTTTGGCACCCCACACATCCGTAAAAAGCTGATCTCCCACAAACAAGGTATTGGAAGCATCTGCTCCCATCTGTTCCATACAGTATAAATAGGATCTCTTTGCAGGCTTATTTGCTTTATAAACATAACCTATGCCACCTACAGCTTCTGCAAAGCTTTTTACACGTGGCTCTTTGTTATTAGACATAACCATAGCCTGATAGCCCATCTTTCGCAGCTCACCGAAAAAATCAATGATTTCAGGTGTGGCCGGTGCCCCATGGCAAACCAGAGTATTATCTATATCAAAAAGAATTGCTTTGTAGCCTTTTTCCTTAAATCCTTTAAAGTCCACCTCATGCACACTGTCCAAGTATGCATCCGGGAAAAACATTTGGAACATAAAAACTCCTTACTCAAAAGCATAAAAAGGAACATCTGTAAAGATGCTCCTCAAGCATTATAATTTTTTAACTAATGAATTGTGGTATGCAATTAAAATGTACTTGCCAAAAGTAACAATTACAATTCCAAGCACCATATAAGTAAGTGCACCATATATAAACTGCGTAGCATTCACATACCAAGCAAGCTCTCCCCATAACTTTTCTCCAAAATATATGAACAAAAGCATTGGTACTGCCAGACACAAAAGTATAATTCGAATTTTATCAACTACGTTTACGTATTTCTTTGCCTTTGCAACTTTCTCCTTCATACTTCCTCCTTCTACGCACTACTTGTTAAATACGGTTTTTAATTCTTCCATAAAAGTATCTGCATCTTTAAACTCGCGATAAACAGATGCAAAACGTACATATGCTACCGCATCCAAAGCTTTTAGTTTCTCCATAATAAGTTCACCCACATAAGAGGATTCTACTTCGCTTCGCTCCAAAGAAAAAATGCTGTTTTCTACAGAATCAATTGCTTCTGCCATCTGCTCTGAACTTATCGGGCGCTTATGGCAAGCTTTCATAATACCGGTCTCAATTTTGGCACGGTTATAAGCTTCTCTTGTAAGATCCTTCTTTACAATCATAACCGGCAATGTTTCTATCTTCTCATATGTAGTAAAACGCTTACCACACTCTTCACAGACACGACGTCTACGGATAGAGTTAAACTCCTCTGCCGGTCTGGAGTCAATTACTTTCGTATTTACATAATTACAAAATGGACATCTCATCTTATAAATACCTTTCCTATTTACGTATTAATTTATTTTATCAAAATACTCATTTCACGTCAACCAGAATAATATCCGGCCCAATCTGCTTGATTTCATTAAAACAAATCACGTAATCCGGTTCCGTCGGAAAAAAATATCCCCATTTTCCACCGCATGCCGGTATAAAAATTTTTTCAATACACCCATTGCAGGGATTAAACTCTATATCCTGCACTCTTCCAAGTTTTTTACAATCTTTAATATTAATTACTTCTTTACACCTTAACTCAGAAAATAACATCTCGCACCTTTTTATTTTATTATATGTAATATTGGCATAATTTTCTACGTTTATGGCCATACTTAAAGGTATCTACCAAAGATAAGTAATTTGTAAGGATTACCCTTTGGAGGTCTTTTATGGGAAAAGTTGAAATATGCGGTGTAAATACATCCAAGTTGCCACTTTTAAAAGAGGAAGAAAAAACACTACTTTTTGAGCGCATTGCCGATGGTGATATGAACGCCAGAGAGCAATACATCGAAGGAAATCTGCGCCTCGTTCTAAGCGTCATAAAACGATTTAGCCAAAGCGATGAAAACGTAGACGACTTGTTTCAAATAGGATGCGTTGGTTTGATAAAAGCCATTGATAACTTTGATCGAACCCTGGGAGTAAAATTCAGTACGTATGCTGTGCCGATGATTATCGGTGAAATCCGGCGATATCTTCGTGATGGCGGAAGCATCCGTGTCAGCCGCTCCTTAAAAGACATTGCATACCGTGCCCTTCAGGCAAAGGAAGCTATGCAAAAAGCAAATCAAAAGGAGCCAACCATAGATGAAATCTCTGCCGAACTCGGTATTCCCCGCGAAGATATTGTTTATGCCTTGGATGCCATTCAAAGCCCTATGAGCCTGTATGAACCCATTTACACTGATGGTGGCGACACTCTATTTGTTATGGATCAAATCAGTGACAAGAAAAACAGAGAGGAACTGTGGGTGGAACAAATTTCTTTGAACGAAGCACTTAAACACCTTGCAGACCGTGAAAAAGAAATTATTATCCTCCGTTTTTTCGAGGGAAAAACCCAAATGGAAGTAGCTGAAATGATAGGCATTTCCCAAGCTCAGGTTTCCAGGCTTGAAAAAAATGCGCTGAAAATGATGAGACATTATTTGGCTTGATTGAATCTAAATAGAAAAGGAACTGCCGTGTGGCAGTTCCCGCTACTTTTTAATACTTCTATATTTTCTGCTTCGTTCTTTTCGCTTTCTTTCAGACCATCTACGCTCTTTTCTCTTTTTGGAAGCCGGCTTACTTATCACTTCAGGTCTTCCCAACTTCTGTTTTGTATTCTCAATGGTATCACCGATTTTGCCCTTTACAGCCTCGAAAATAGCCTCTTTACTCAAATCTTCCTTCTTAATACCATCAATCATCTTGATTTGTTTGCTCTTATCTCTGGCAAAATCTATATAGAAGCTACGGATGCGGAGCTTATTTTTCTCATACAAATCCAAGCTTTCATATAGGCCTTTATATTGCTCAAACAAAAAATTTCTTACACGCAAATTATCAATTAAATCGGTACGGGTCTGCGCTAAGCTTCCCTTTGTACGCACATAGTAATACAAAGGTTTCTGTAATACATATACTTGCTTTACGTACTGCAAATACTCTAAATTAAAGCGCAAGTCCTCGCACCAGTCGATTTCTTCCGGAAAATCAAGTTCATATTTACGGATAATGTCCATACGGAACATTTTGTTCCAAAGAACACCATAATAATAGTTAGCAGGTGCTTTCATCATATAAAGTGCAAATTCCGTTCGACTGATTGGTCCCTCATCAGGAATATGACCTTTGACAACAATATGGTTATCAACCACTCTGTTATAATCACAGATTACCATCTCGCAGTCACTAAGCATTCCTTTTACAAGTTGCTCTGTAGTTTCAGTCGGAAGCCAATCATCAGAATCTACAAATTGGATAAACTCGCCCTGTGCTAATTTAAGTCCTTGATTTCTGGTGTCAGAAACTCCGCTATTCGCCTTGTCTACCACACAAATTCTGGAATCCAAATTTGCATATTTATTTAAAATCTGCATGGTGTGGTCCTTACTGCCATCATTTAAAATAATAATTTCAATATTATCATATGTTTGGCTAATAAGACTACGTATACAGCGTTCAACTACTTTTTCACCATTATATACCGGTACAATTATTGATACTAACGGATTCATCATTACTCCTACTCTTTAGTCTTTTATGCATTCCAATAATAAAAGCCCCAAAACACTCGGTTTCAAGGCTTTTTGTACTTATTTTTTAACTGGATGTTTGTTGGTTGTTTTATTTAGCATAATCAACAGCACGGCTTTCTCTAATTAGATTTACTTTGATCTGTCCAGGATATTCCATTTCAGCTTCAATCTTCTTGGAAATATCACGAGCCATCAAAATCATATCTGCATCAGATACCTGCTCTGGTACAACCATAACTCGAATCTCTCTACCTGCTTGAATAGCAAAAGATTTGTCTACACCTTTGAAATTGTTTGTGATTTCTTCTAATTGTTTCAGTCTGCTTGTATAAGCCTCTAATGTCTCACGTCTAGCACCCGGTCTTGCAGCAGAAATCGTATCTGCAGCCTGTACTAAACAAGAAATTAATGAAGTAGGTTCTACATCACCATGGTGAGATTCTACAGCATTGATAACTGTAGCATGTTCTTTATACTTCTTACAAAGTTCTACACCTAACTGGATATGTGTACCTTCCATTTCACGGTCAACGGCCTTACCGATATCATGTAATAAGCCTGCGCGCTTTGCAAGTCTAACATCTAAGCCAAGCTCTGCAGCTAATAATCCGGAAAGTTGAGCCACTTCGATAGAATGCTTTAACGCATTTTGACCATAACTGGTTCTAAATTTCATCTTACCAAGTAAGCGAATTAATTCTGGATGTATGCCGTGAACACCAACCTCAAGAGTTGCTGCTTCACCTTCCTCTTTAATCATAATCTCAACGTCACGCTGAGCCTTTTCAACCATCTCTTCAATGCGAGCCGGATGAATACGACCATCAACAATCAGTCTCTCAAGGGCAATCCTTGCTTCCTCTCTTCGGATTGGATCAAAGCTGGATAATACAACTGCTTCCGGTGTATCGTCGATAATCAAATCTACACCTGTCATAGTCTCTAAAGTACGAATATTACGTCCTTCACGGCCAATAATACGTCCCTTCATTTCATCACTTGGAAGCTGCACAACAGATATTGTTGTTTCAGAAACATGGTCAGCTGCACATTTCTGAATAGCCATAACCACGTAATCCTTTGCTTTCTTGTCTGCTTCTTCCTTTGCTCTTGTATCCATTTCCTTAATCATAAGAGCGGTTTCATGTTTTACTTCATCTTCAACAATTTTCAATAAGTAGTCTTTTGCCTGATCGGAGGTAAGACCAGAGATTCTTTCCAGTTCCTGTACTCTTTGCTCGCTCAATTTAGAAATTTCAACTCTCTCTACTTCAAGAGCCTTTTCTTTCTCAGCTAAGCATGCTTCTTTCTTTTCGATAGCATCTGATTTCTTGTCGATGTTTTCCTCTTTCTGCTGGATGCGTCTTTCATAGCGCTGTACTTCTGCTCTACGCTCTTTGATTTCTTTGTCCAATTCATTTCTTGTACGAATAGACTCTTCCTTAATTTCTAAGGAAGCCTCACGCTTCTTTGTTTCAGCAGTTTTAAGGGCTTCATCGATAATCTCTCGAGCTTTTTCCTCAGCGTTACCAATTTTCTTTTCAGATACATTCTTGCGATATGAATTAGTAGCAAAAACGGTAACCGGAATAGCTAATGCGAGACATGCCAGAACTATCAGACAAACAATGCCGATAGATAACATACAGGAAGCTCCTCCTTATAAAATTTTCGTGCTTATACTTTGGTTTGTAATACAAACCCAAATTGCACCTATATAATTGTAATGTATAAATTGTCTAATGTCAAGGCAAAATCACGGATATAACTAACAAATTTATGAAAAATCTTGGCATTTCATACAATAAGAAATATTCTCAGTGCTATATCCTTTTCTATAAAGATAATTCATCACTTTTGCAACTTCTTTACGATCTGCACTTTGAGTATCAAATTGCTTCTTACGTAGCAATTCTTTAATCTGTGCCATTTCATCTATCGGTTCATTTAAAGCTTCATAATGATTCCACGCACGCTCTGCCACATCTTTGGAAATACCTTTGGCATATAAATCTTGCATAATTCTACGTCTGCTGCGTTTCTCACAATAGCAACGAATATATTCCTCAGCATAACGCTCATCATCAATATACCGATAGGATGCCATGTAATCGATAGCTTCTGTAATAATATGCTCTGGATATTTGCCTTCTGTAAGCTTAATCCTGAGTCCTTCCCTTGTATAGCTGCGCTTTTGTAATAAATGCATTGCACGGAGCTTTGCTCTTTTAGGGAGAATCTCTTCCATAATTTCAGCATATACTTCCAATGGCATATCTTGATTCTCTGACAGCCCAAATTTATTAACTTCTGATTTGTATAATGGAAAAATTAGGTGCTCGTCCAATTGGATGAGCACCTTTCTCTTGTCGTATTCCAGAATAGCTGTAATAGTCATAACGTCTATTCTTCCTCTGTAACTCTAGAAGAACGTGCACCAGGCATCTTCTTCTCTGTATCTGAAGCTGATGAAACATCAGCGTGTAAACCATAATGCTCGCGAACTCTTTGTTCGACTTCACGCATAAATTCCGGATGCTCTTTCATATAAAGCTTGGTATTCTCTCTGCCCTGGCCAATCTTATTGCCCTCGTAGGAGTACCATGCACCGGACTTACGAATAATATCACATTCTGAAGCAAGGTCTACAATATCACCTATGGTAGAAATGCCTTCTCCAAACATAATATCAAACTCTGCTTCCTTAAATGGTGGAGCAATTTTGTTCTTAACAACTTTAACACGGGTACGATTACCAACATCTTCGCCATTTACTTTAATGGTGGAAATACGTCTAACATCCATACGAACAGATGCGTAAAACTTAAGAGCTCTACCACCGGAAGTAGTCTCCGGATTACCAAACATAATACCGATCTTCTCACGAAGCTGATTGATAAAGATAACCGTACAATTTGACTTGTTAATAATAGCAGTCAATTTACGAAGTGCCTGAGACATCAACCTGGCCTGCGCACCTACGTGTGAGTCCCCCATATCGCCATCAATTTCTGCCTTTGGAACCAATGCCGCTACAGAGTCAACTACAATAATATCAATAGCGCCGGAGCGTACCATAGTCTCTGTAATCTCTAAAGCCTGCTCGCCGTTATCCGGCTGAGATATGTATAAATTGTCAACGTCTACACCGATATTCTTGGCATAAACAGGATCTAATGCATGCTCTGCATCAATAAAGCCTGCGATACCGCCTCTCTTTTGTACTTCTGCAATCATATGTAAAGTAACGGTAGTCTTACCGGAAGACTCTGGTCCGTAAATCTCAATGATACGTCCCTTCGGAATACCGCCTAATCCTAACGCAATGTCAAGACTTAAAGAACCTGTAGGTATGGTCTCTACATTCATGTGTGCAGAGGAATCCCCCAGCTTCATAACAGCGCCCTTGCCGTATGCCTTCTCAATCTGACCAAGTGCTGCTTCCAATGCTTTTTGCTTTTCGTTTCTATCCATGTTCTATCTCCTTAATGCTCTCCAGGCTTATAGTAATAAAACAGTAATTCAACTTTCCTATATAAACAAAAGGAACAAATGTTCTGTTAAACTTATAATAAAACATATGTTCGCTTTTGTCAACACCTTTTTATAACATTTCTTGATGATATGTGATACCATTATATTCTAGCATGCAATTACGTGCCATTGCTAATGCAACTGTTGTAGTATTCTCACGATTTTTGGTGCGATTGCCGCCAAATTGATGTCGTTTCACCCAAACTCGTTCTTTTACTGCACAGGCCACATATACGAGGCCTACCGGTTTCTCCGGTGTGCCTCCGGTCGGACCGGCAATGCCTGTTACTGCAACTGCTACATCTGCTTTTCCGCGTTTCTGGGCGCCAATTGCCATCTCTCTGGCAGTTTCTTCACTGACTGCTCCAAACTGACGTAAGGTTTCTTCTGATACACCCAGTTCTTCCGCTTTGGCTTCATTTGCGTAGGTAACAAAACTACGGTCAAAGCAAGTGCTTGCTCCGGAAACATTTACCAATCTGGCACTAATAAGTCCACCTGTACAAGATTCCGCTGTAGTAATTCGATATCCGTACTGCTTGCAAAGAGCAATAACTGCATCTTCCAATTCTTCAAGTTCATTTGTAGTGTATACTGCCGCGCCAAAACGCCTTTTTAATTCCTCAACTACAGGTCCTGTTAATGCCATAGCTTGTTCTTTATCAGCCGCTTTGGCTGATACTCGAAAATGAACCTCACCGAGTTTTGCATAAGGCGCTATCGTAGGATTTGTCTGTTTGTCTAATATATCAACAATCATAGTTTCTGCGGTAGATTCAGGAATTCCGCATACTTTTACCATTTCGCTGTATATCACTTCCCCACTAAGTGCAGAAAGCTTCGGTGCAACACTTTCTTCAAACATCGGTTTCATCTCATTCGGTGGTCCCGGCATCAAAAATACATGCTTCGTATCATCAAAAATATGGATACCCGGAGCTGTACCATTGTTGTTTGGCAGAATTTCTGCCCCTTCCGGAATATCCGCCTGCCTAAAATTATTTTCGGTGCAAGCAATTCCTCTTCTCAAAAAATATGCTTCCAACGCCTGGCTGGTTTTTTCATCCCGATACAGCTTTCTGCCAAAAATTTCTGCCATAGTCTGTTTGGTCAAATCATCCTGAGTTGGTCCCAAACCACCTGTTAAAAGTACCACATCCGCCCTGGAAAGCGCCAATTCCACAGTTTCCTTCAAACGTGCAGGATTATCTCCAACCACTTCCTGAAAATAACACACCGCTCCCAAATCTGCACATCTGCTAGCCAAATACGCCGAATTGGTATTAATAATATTTCCCATTAATATTTCTGTGCCAACAGAAATCAATTCTACTATCATACTTATTTAAAATCGCTCAAGACACTTCTGTTTTTGTAAACATAGTCTGCTAAAGAAACAATAGTTAATATAGTTGCAACCCACATAATAATTGTAGTTACCATCTGCAACGCAGGGATATTGGCAAGCATTAAAATAACCATAACCATTTGGAACACGGTTTTATACTTGCCCCACATACTTGCAGCAATAACAATATTGTTGTCAGATGCGATTAATCTAAATCCACTGATGATAAATTCTCTGCTGATAATAATTACTACAATGTATGCCGGAATTCGGCCAAGTTCAATCAAGCAAATCATAGCTGCAGAAACCAAAAGCTTATCTGCTAACGGATCCATAAACTTGCCGAAATTGGTAATCATATTATACTTACGTGCAATATGACCGTCCATCTGATCTGTCAGGCATGCCACTACAAAAATTGCCAGTGAAATCCAGTTCATGTATTCCATTACGCCGCCAAACAGTGCGTCAAACCACACCCAGCCTGCTGTCTGACCTAAAAGAGTCAAAACAAACGGAAATACTAAAATCACACGAAATACAGTGAGTTTATTAGGTAAATTCATGGTATATCTCTCCTATTAAATCATATTCGTTACTGTCTGTAACCTGTACTTTTACAAAATCCCCTGTCATAAGTGTGGCAGTCGTTTGAACAAAAATGTAACCGTCTACATTTGGCGCATCTTTATAAGTACGTCCTACATATACATCTTCATCTGCCACCTTACCCTCTATCATACACCACAGCACTTGACCTACCATATCTTCTGCTTTTTCAAAAGCAATGGCCTGCTGAAGTTCCATAATTTCATCTCTGCGGGCTTCTTTTACTTCCTCATCAATCTGATCAGGCATTATTGCTGCCGGTGTGTTTTCTTCCTGAGAATAGGTAAATACTCCCAATCGGTCAAATTCCATTTCGTTTACAAAACGGTACAGTTCCTCATGGTCTTCTTTGGTTTCTCCCGGAAAACCGGTAATTAAACTGGTACGCAACGCAATATTTGGAATTTCTTCACGCAACTTACCGATAATGCGTCGTAAATCCTCATTGGAAGTTCTGCGGCCCATACGCTTCAAAATAGTGTCAGACGCATGCTGAATAGGTAAATCCAAGTACGGAACAACCTTTTCTTCATCACGAATCGCAGCAATCAATTCATCATCTATTTCTTCCGGATAGCAATACAAAATACGAACCCAGTATAATCTATCAATTTCACAAAGCTTGTGTAACAGCTCTGCAAGGCACTTCTTGCCATATAGGTCTTGTCCATAAAGCGTAGTCTCCTGGGCAACCAAAATCAGTTCTTTTACGCCCTGATCCACTAATGCTCTTGCTTCTGCAAGCAAATCCTCCATGGGCACTGAACGGAATCTTCCACGCACCTTTGGAATGATGCAATAGGTACAGAATTTATCGCAACCTTCTGCAATCTTTAAGTACGCAAAATGTCCCCCGGTAGTAACAATACGCTTTTCCTTAGTAGCAGCCAAATACTGGATATCTTCCATGTGCTCACACTTTTTGCCTGCCAATACTTCTTCTACCGCTTCAGCAATGCACTCAATAGCTGTGGTTCCGATAATGGCATCCACTTCCGGAATTTCTTCTCGGATTTCCTTGTGATATCTCTGTGCCAAACATCCGGTAGCAATAAGCGCTTTCAGCTTGCCTTCGGTCTTGTACTGGCCCATTTCAATTAATGTATTAATGCTTTCCTCTTTGGCATCATGGATAAAGGTACAGGTATTTACCACTGCAACTTCTGCCTCAGATTCATCATCTGTAAATTCAAACCCCTTGTCTGCAAGCATCCCAAGCATCTTCTCGCTGTCTACTAAATTTTTGTCGCAGCCAAGGGAAATAAACATAATCTTCATATACTTTAACACCTTGTCTAAAAGAATAAAATGCAACAAAGAGAAACTCCATAGGAAGAGTTTCCCTTTATCTTTTGTACTTTGTATTATATATTATTCTTCTGTAACAATTTTGATTTTGCCCTGGTTAAATTCTTCCACAGCAACACTTAATGCTTTTTCAACTTTGCAAGACACCATAGGTTCAGCACCGTCTGTTAACTGACGTGCTCTTCTTGCAGTTGCCATAACGATAGAATAACGGCTGTTCACTACAGGAGTATCGCCCTCTGCGTCTTCATTAACTACTTGCATTAATTCTGAATAAGATGGATGTAACATTTTATATTTCTCCTTTCTTAAGGTCAACAAATTCTTTTCTGATATTTTCAATAAACGTTGTATTGCGGAAAGTACGCCTCTTTTCGGATTGAATCATCCTGTGCAAACTTTCCACACATGTATCTATGTCATCATTGACCAGTATGTAATCGTACTGTTCAATGCCCTGACTTTCTTCAGCGGCACGAAGCATTCTTCTCTGAATCACCTCATCCGTCTCTGTTCCGCGGCCTTTTAAACGGTCGTAAAGCTCTGAAATACTTGGCGGCATAATAAATACCAAAACAGTCTCCGGAAGTTTCTCTTTGACCTGTAAAGCGCCTTGAATTTCAATCTCAAGCAGCACATCTTTGCCGGCATTTAACTGTTCTTCCACATAATCCTTTGGTGTGCCGTAGTAATTATCACAATAGCACGCATACTCCACAAAACCATCCTGCGCAATCTTTGCTTCGAAGGTTTCCTTATCTGCGAAGAAATACTCCACACCATGACGCTCCATTGGTCTCGGTGCTCTGGTAGTCATAGATACACTGAGTGCATACTGTTCACTGTATTTGGCTAATAACTCTTTCATAACGGTGCCTTTACCGGTTCCGGCAAAGCCACTCACTACAATAAGCAACCCTTTATTTTTCATAAAATCGCCTCTCTGCAATTTATTCAATATTTTGAATCTGCTCGCGAACCTTTTCAATTTCTGTCTTGAGTTCGATTGCACAATTGGAGATTTCCAAATCGTTAGATTTGGACAATGTAGTATTGGCCTCGCGGTTCATTTCCTGTGCAATAAAGTCCAATTTACGGCCTATGTCTCCGCCGGAAACAAGGGTTGCCTTTGTGGTAGCAATATGGCTCTTTAATCGAACAATTTCTTCATCCACACAAGATTTATCAGCAAAAATGGTAACTTCGGTAAGCAAACGAGCTTCGTCTACCTTGACGTCCCCAAGTAATTCCTGCACCTTTGCTTCTAATTTCTCACGGTATTCCTTCACGATTTGCGGGGAACGCTCTTCGATAAAAGCAACTCTTTCTAACATGCCGTCAAGCTTATCGATTAAGTCATCACGCAAATGCTCACCTTCTACGATACGAGAAGCCACAAACTGCTCTGCTGCTCCTGCAAAAGCTTTCTGTAACTCTTTCCAAAGTTCTTCTTCATCGGCAGTTACTTCTTCCATAGTAAGTACTTCAGGATAACGTGATAAAGAGGAAACACGAACATCATTTTCCAATCCAAAATCTGCTGCAATTTCGGAAAGCTTCTGCATATATTCGCTTGCAATCTCTTTATTGTACTTCACCATAGCATTAGACTCGGAAAAATCTTCCATGGTAATAAAAATATCTACTTTTCCTCTGGAAGCATATTTTTTGAGTTCACTACGGATAGCACTTTCGAACATATATAATTTCTTTGGCATCTTGATATTCACATCCAGATACCTGTGATTTACAGATTTCATTTCTACCGTATACTTACGGTCCCCTTCCATAATCTCACATCTGCCAAATCCTGTCATACTCTTTATCATGGGATACCTTCTTCCTAGTATGCATAAACCTCCATACTTCTATTAAGTATATAAAATTTGTAAAGAATAGTCAAGGAATTTAGTGCCTTGTACCCAAACTTTATTTATGATACAATGTTATGACGATATGTATTTCAAGGAGTCTTATTATGGCATTTGACGGAATAACCGTAGCCTGCCTGGTTGATGAGCTTTCCAGTAAGCTTACGGGCGGCCGCATTTATAAAATTGCACAACCGGAAGCAGATGAATTGCTGCTCACCATTAAGGCAAACGGTAATCAATACCGCCTTGTCCTTTCTGCCAGTGCCAGCCTTCCGCTAGTGTATTTAACAGAGCAAAATAAGCCAAGTCCAATGACCGCGCCTAATTTCTGTATGCTTTTACGTAAGCATTTGCAAAACGGACGCATTGTTTCTATTTCTCAGCCGGGACTGGAGCGTATTATTCATATTGACATTGAACATTTGGATGAATTGGGTGATTTGTGCCGCAA
>JAZOSF010000007.1:0-2290 GCA_045657025.1 Lachnospiraceae bacterium
CCCACGGGAAAGCCGAAGCCCAAGCCTGCCAGCACTTGAACGGGCTCGGCGGGCAAAAAGGTGCAGACGACCTGCAGCATGGAAAGCACAGCGACGGTAAAATAACCGCGAAAGCCGAGATCGAGCAGCTTATCTCTCAACTCGTCGGCAGTATGGTGCTCGATGAAAACACTTTTGATCAAGGCAAGATTGCCACCCGAGCACAAAAACAAAGCCAGTAGCGCCAGCAGCGCGACCAGACCCAGGGATATGTATAGCTTTTGTTTGATAGATGTTTTCATAATTAGTATGATATATAGGGTTTCAATAGTCAAATTCGTACCGCACCATTATATCATAAAACCCCGAATTTAACAAGCACTTTGGCAGAATTACTGTCATTTTTTGTTCCTTTTGACAAATAAGCCTCGATTTACACAGGCGATCGGGGCTTGTAGGGGGCGCAGACGCTTATTTGGTCATTGAAAAAACGCACCTTTGCCGGTGGACGAAAGTACGGTTTTTGTGTGAGTAGACTAGGAAAAGGATACAAGATTAAAAGCGGATGCATTTTGAGTAAAGCGGATTCAATTTTAATAATGGGTTGTCAAAACTACCGATTAACAATCAAAAACTACCGATTAGTTACATGATGTTGTCTTTTGGAAAGGTTATGCTATAATTACATTCGTAAATCTACGCCTTTGGAGGATAGTTATGGAAGCCATAAATACGATCAATCTAACGAAGAAGTACAAAGATTTGGTGGCTGTTGACCAACTGAATTTACAAATTGAGCAGGGCGAATTATTTTCGTTGCTCGGTGTTAACGGAGCGGGTAAAACAACAACGATCAAAATGCTTTCTTGCCTTACAAAGCCAACAAGCGGAGATGCTTTTGTTGGGGGGGCTAGTATAGTTCGTGATGAATTAAATGTTAAACGTGTTATAGGTGTTTCACCGCAAGAAACCGCAGTGGCTCCCAATTTGTCTGTGAAAGAAAACTTGGAGCTTATGTGTGGTATTCACGGATTTTCAAAGAAAAAGCACCAAGCAAAAATCAAGGAGCTCTCGGAGCAATTCAACCTATATGATATTCTTTCAAAAAAAGCAGGAAAACTTTCTGGTGGATGGCAACGTAGAGTTAGTATTGCTATGGCACTAATAAGCGAGCCATCAATTTTGTTTCTTGATGAGCCCACATTGGGCCTTGATGTTATTGCACGGAGTGAGCTGTGGGACATAATTCGCGCTTTGAAAGGTAAAGTAACAATCATACTTACAACTCACTATATGGAAGAAGCCGAAACACTTTCTGACCGTATTGGTATCATGAAGAGCGGAAAACTATTGGTTATTGGAACGGCAAATGAACTTATGGAAATGACAGCTACGGATAAATTTGAAAACGCCTTTATTTCGATTGTAAAGGGGGCAAGAATATGAGAATGTTCACATTTGCCAAAAGATGTGCAAAGGAAATTTTACGCGATCCCTTAAATTTGATGTTTGGATTGGGGTTTCCAATTGTTTTGTTGTTACTTCTTAGTGCAATCCAAGCCAATGTGCCCGTTGAATTATTTAAAATTGAAAGTCTGGCACCGGGAGTTGCGGTATTTGGTTTATCGTTTTTGACACTCTTTTCAGCTACATTGATTGCAAAAGATAGAGAAAGCTCTCTGTTGCAAAGATTATATACTACACCACTTAAATCGTCTGATTATATCTTGGGATATATGTTGCCTATTATTCCGATAGCAATAGCGCAAAGTGTAATGTGCTATCTTATTGCTATCGCTCTCGGATTACCAATTACAATAAATATTATATATGCTATCTTGACGATAGTACCCATTGCCGTTTTTTATGTTGCACTTGGGCTATTATGCGGTAGCGTATTCAATGTCAAGCAAGTCGGCGGCATTTGCGGTGCACTTCTTACAAATCTGTCCGCGTGGCTTTCAGGTGTGTGGTTTGATCTTGAGCTTGTAGGCGGTACGTTTGGCAAAATAGCGAATGTATTACCGTTTGTTCACGCCGTTGAACTTGAGCGAGCTATGATAAAGGGAAATTTCCCTGAATCATTACCACACATCTACCCCGTTCTTGGATATGCGATAGTTATAATGGTAGGCGCGATTTTACTCTTTTTGCGGCAAGCGAAAAAGCAATAGAGAATGATGAATAGACCATATTTTAACGATGATTCAAGAATTTAGTAACACTGCAATTTCAACGAAAGAAAAAAAGAGGCCATCCGCCGAAAGCGCAAAAACTCTCGTAAGATAGGCTCTTTTTATCGTAAAATATG
>JAZOSF010000008.1:0-4592 GCA_045657025.1 Lachnospiraceae bacterium
CTCTACAGAATTTGTTCCGGTCACTTGAACAGCATTGCCTACATCACCATATCCTGTAGCTGTAAGAGTACTTGCATCGCCTGTCTCCGTCCAGTTTGCAAAGACGTCATTGCCTTCGCCTGTACCGGTTGTTTCAAAATGACCATTTACTACAAGTCCTGTATCCGGGGTCGGTGCAGGTATTGGTGTCGGTGTCGGCACGGCTGGTGTCGGTGTCGGTGTAGTTCCGGAACCTTCTCCAGCTTTGTGAAGGGCAATGGTATCAAACACGGACGCGCCGCTTTGACCGGTCAATATGATTTCTACATACTCTGTATTTTGACCTGTTGTGAAGGTGTAGGAGAACTTGTTCCAATCCTGAGATGTCGGTCTGTTCACTCCATCACCATTCGCATTGTTGAAGGTCATAAAAGCATTGTCCTTCGTAGAGTTGATTTCTATGGTTTTTGCTATATCGGTTGCATGCATAGCCTCAGCATCAGAATAGCCGCCTACTGAAACTCTTGCTGCAGCACCAAACATATAGATATTGCCTGTCAACTCATAGGTTGTTCCCGGCTCAACATCCACAATCTGTCCTACTCTAGCTGTTTTATTTCCTACTCTCAGACCGTAGTATCCATATCGTTTTGTATCGCTTTCTACAAAAGCATTGTCACGATCTTCTGCAGTCCAATTAACAAACTTAAAGTCCTCTTTATTTGTTGAATGGGTCTCAAAGCCACCGTTTTTAATCAAATTGGTTGGGTCATTCGGTTCTGGTTCCTTCAATTCCGGAATAATATCTATCTTATGAATAGCAAGTGTGTCAAAGTATGTTGCACCACTCAAGCCACTCAATGCAAGATTTAAACATTGTGTATTATCACTTACTGTGAAAGTGTAGGTAAACCAATTCCAGGTATTTCTTCTCGGTCTATACGTACCACCGTCTTTTTCATTATTAAAGAACATAAACGTATTGTCTTCTTCGGTGTTGATTTCTATCACTTTCGCCTTGTCGGTTACTGTTCTATCATAATAATTAGCATAACCTGTCAGTGAAACTCTTGCTGACTCACCACCTAAATAAACATAACCATGTAACTGATAACTAGCTCCCGGTTCTACCGCAATAATCTGGTTTGCAATACCTTTTTTGCTTACAACTTTCAAAGCGTTGTCACCAAATTTTCTTATATCCTTCTCAATGGTAACGTATGTATAGTCAGGTGCTTTCCAGTTTAGAGGATTACCATCTTCGTATAAGCCCTCAAAACCACCATTTGTAAGCAAATTACCATTAAGATTTGGCTCATCTTCTACAAATAATGGTGAATCAGTAGTTGTTGTTGTAGAATCTGCTTTGTGAAGTGCAATAGTATCGTAATTTACAGCACCACTCTTTGTATCCAATACAAGCTTTAAATGCTCTGTTTTGTCGCTCACCTTAATCTTGTAAGAGAACTTATACCATCCTTTTGGTTCAGGTTTATCCACCGGATTGCCGTTTACATCTGTAAAGGTCAACCCTTTTGTACAAGCCTTACCTTCACGAAGGTCAAAGGCCAAAGTTACAGCATCTGTTTGAGTCTTAGCAGTTTCATCTGTATATCCGTACAGATAAACGTATGCTCTTGTACCTGCCATCCTCATATAGCCTGTTAATTCGTAAATTTCTCCCGGCTTTACGTCAATCATCTGACTTACTTTAGCCGTGTCGCTTACCACCTGCAGGGAGTTATAGCCATGCTTTTTATAGATGTTGTCGATACCGGCTTTTGTATTATCTTCTGCAGCCCATTCTTCAACGAACCAGGATGCTCCAAGATCTAATGGGGTCTCAAAGCCACCGTTTTTAATCAGGTTAGTGGTATCCTTTGGCTCATCTGCTTCCTTATCCAGGCTGCCATCTAATCCAAGACCCTTTGGCATAGTATAGTTAGGAATGGTATCTTTCGGGTTGTTTCCGCCCGGGTATGCACTCCAGTCAATCTTCTCGTTTGGTGTAATGATATAAACTGCTGCTGCTGCCGGTGCCAATGTAATATCCAAGGTGCTACCGTTGCTCTTTACATCAAGCTTGCCGCTCTTTTCATCGGCTTCATCTCCTATACCGGCGTATGCCTTTGCCTTAAATCCGGTAATAGTTATATCGCCCTTGTTGCTGGTAAGAGGTATAGATACCTTCTGCTCTCTAAACTCCAGTTTGTTCAAGACGATCATGTATATTTTGCCGCCTCTTACGAAGGATTCATATCGTATAAATCCATCGTCATTGAGTCTGGAATTAAATGTAGGGTATTTATCCTCTACAAAGTACTCAAACATCAAATCCTGCTCTTTGGCAGCAAATTCTTCGATACCCTTGCCCATATCACTATGTGTTCTGACATTAGGTTCCTTAAATGAATATCCGGATGTTTCCCAATTATTTCCATCAAAATCGGTACCCGGACCATAGTCGAGTCCGTAGTAGCCAATACCCGTCGCTCCAGCCATGAAGGACTGATAAACCATATTACGAACTGCATTGCCGGATGGTCCATACACTCTCTTCGGATCCTTTGCTAACTGCGGATCCATATATGGGCCACTATATCTTTCAAAGCTCTGCAATAAAGTTAAAATTGGTTTGCCACTTGGTGCAGCATTCTCTACTGCTTTTTTTACAAGATCAAATGTATAGGTCATGGCATCAAACTTGGCATATGGATAACCATCAAGTGTGATTACATCCGCATTACGGATATCGAACGGATGAGAGTATTCACGCTGATCAACCACGTATACCGGTCGCTGCTTCGTATCATAAGTGCGAACCATCTCATATGCTTCTCGCATCAGATCCTCAGAAGTACCGTGTCCTGCCGGCTCATCCTGTACAGCCCAAGCATAGATAGCATCATGATGCTGAATCGCCTTAATAAACTCTGTAGCTCTGTCTTTATTTTCCGGCGTACTACATATTTCTCCCATTTTTCCGGCATATAAACTTACGATTGCTTTCGCACCCTTGCTCTGAAGGTAATCCAGTATTTCTAATGAACTTTCCACGTGGTAGCCTTTAGAAATCTGGTGTAAGTTAATTCCTAATCGATCAACACAATCGTCGATTGCTGCCTTGCAGGTAGCAAGATCATTTGTTAACATATGATAGGTTGATACCGGATGGAATATTTCACCATTCTCTTCAACATAGAGTCCCTTTTCATTGAATACTGAAGGTCTCTCATGATATCGGTCAAAGCTCCACTCTGCAATTTCCAACTCCACATCTTCTGAAAGGAGTGTGGTTTTGAATATAAAATCCTCACCTATAAAATCTTTGATTGGGAAGGAAAACTTTACTTCTCCGTTAGCCAACTTTATGTTGTCTCTGCTCCAAAGTACTTCCTCGCCATGAAGCACCTGACAGTTTGCAGTCCAATTGTGGGAATTAGGATATGCTTCAACATTCGGTGTAATCGTGGCAACACCATATTCCTCGTCCAGATAGTAGTGATTGCTGTTTACTTTCACATCCAGTTTGGTAGCTGACTGCACCTTTCTAACAGCTACATCATCATACATACACAGACCGGTATTACCTCTGAAATATACCGCCATATACTTCGTTTGTGCATCCGTTTCTATAATCCAGCTGAAATATACCCATTCACCTGTTTTTCCAAGAGCAATATCATCTATATGCAGCTCAGGGTACATATCGTACTCTGAAAATCTTACTTCTGCATTATCCGTTGCGTAAGCAGAACTTACTTCGTTCTCACTATAACCTTCATACTTCACTCTACCGTCAGACGCAGTGTCGCGAAGATTGAACCATCCACTTATTTCGTATGTGGTGAGTGGAGATACCGGAATCTCCTGACGTACCCATTCGTTTTTGTTCTCTGCCTGGAATGCATAATTGCCAGAATGGGCCTTGATGCTTACGAGCGGATTGTCCTCTATTGCTGACTGGGAGATCCAAGAGCCAAAACTATCTGTTGCCGCATCTGCACTTTCAAATGAAGTGTCAACAATCATGCTCTCTTCCATTTTAATATGGAGCGAAAGGTCATCAAAGTAGCTTGATCCGGATTGTCCTTCAAGGTATATGTATAAATAATTGGTTTCCTGGGTGCTATCCACCGTATAGCTAAACTGCATCCAGTCTCCTCTTACTAAAGTGCCGTTTTCCAGTTCTAATGCTTTGTTGGTAGCAAGCTTCGTAAATCGTACAGCATCCTCGCTAAAGGTCTTATACTCGTCTTTTATCTCGTTCTGACTATAGCCTACGATACCAAATCTAGCATCACTACCTTCGCCAGGTGACAATTTTACATAACCGGTTAACTCATAGCTAACACCCGGTTTTACTTCTACAAACTGATATACTGTATCTGATTTGTTATTTACCTGCAGTGAATAACTTCCGTCATGAGCGTCTGTTCCCACATGAGGCATTTCATCATCAATAGCCGTCCATGATTCAAAGCTTTTTCCGTTTACTTTCTCAAAATCACCGTTTAAGAGGTAATTCTGGTTTACGTCCACAGCGTTACCCCCTGCTGCTACAGACTCATCTTGGATAACATAAGATACGTTAGCAGTCAGTGTTTTCTCTT
>JAZOSF010000009.1:0-19698 GCA_045657025.1 Lachnospiraceae bacterium
AAAACTGCGTTTCAAGAGGAAGCATAAGAAGGAAAAGATGGAATTGACCAAGGAAGAAATGCGGTAACTGGAACGTTTGGAAAAACAGGAAGGAAGATCTAAACTCGATGACAATTAATCTGGAAAGCAATGTGAATATCACATTGAAGGAAAATGAACGTCTGGATGAATTGCAGAGAAACGGGTATCGGATTATTCAGAATCCGGAGAAATTCTGCTTTGGGATGGATGCAGTGTTGCTTTCGGGATTTGCAAAAGCAAAAAAAGGCGATGTAGCCTTGGATATGGGAACCGGAACAGGGATAATTCCTATATTAATGGAAGCAAAGACAGAATGCAGCCATCTGACAGGATTGGAAATCCAGGAAGAAAGTGCAGATATGGCGCGAAGAAGTGTTGCGCTGAATGGATTGTCTGAAAAAATAGATATTGTAACCGGAGATATCAAGGAAGCAGGCAGAATTTTTAAGTCTGCTTCTTTTGATATTATTACCTGCAACCCACCATATATGATCGGGCAGCATGGATTGACCAATCCCGATGCGCCTAAAGCGATTGCCAGACATGAGGTATTGTGTACATTAGAAGATGTAGTAAGCCAGACGGCAAAGTTACTAAAGCCAGGCGGACATTTTTATATGGTACATAGACCTTTCAGAATGGCAGAGATTATTTCCTTGATGGTGAAGTATCGCTTGGAACCAAAACGTATGCAGTTGGTGTACCCTTATGTAGACAAGGAACCTAATATGATTCTTATTGAGGGCGTGCGTGGTGGCAAAAGTCGCATGACCGTGGAAAAGCCTCTGATTGTATATAAAGAGCCGGGCGTATATATGCCTGAAATATACGAAGTGTACGGATATTAGAAAGGAGAGCGTAGTATGGCAGGAATGCTTTATTTGTGTGCCACACCGATTGGCAATCTGGGCGATATGACGCCTCGTGTGGTAGAAACTCTGAGACAGGTCGATGTAATCGCAGCAGAGGATACCAGAAATAGTATCAAGTTATTAAATCATTTTGAAATAAACACACCGATGACCAGTTACCACGAGTACAATAAAGTGGAAAAGGCGCAACAGTTAATAGCTAAGATGCAGGATGGACAGGATGTGGCGCTTATTACAGACGCCGGTACCCCTGCAATTTCCGATCCGGGCGAAGTGCTGGTGGCAATGTGTCATGAAGCCGGTATTAAAGTTACTTCCCTTCCGGGGCCGGCCGCTTGTATCACAGCGCTTACTTTATCAGGTCTTAGTACCCGTCGTTTTTGTTTTGAAGGCTTTTTGCCGGCGGACAAAAAAGAAAAATCATTGGTTTTAGGTGACTTAAAGGAAGAAAGCCGCACTATGATTTTGTACGAAGCACCCCATCATTTAGTAAAGACCTTGGAAGAACTTTATGAGGTGTTTGGAAACCGACGCATTACCCTTTGCAGAGAACTTACGAAGAAGTTTGAAACCGTGCTTCCGACTACGCTTGAGGAAGCTTTGGCAAAATACGAGACCGAAGAACCCCGCGGCGAATATGTACTTGTAATCGAAGGAAAAAGCTTCGAACAAAAAAAAGAAGAAGCTATTAAAACATGGGAAGAGATGACCATTGAAGAGCACATGGCATATTACGAAGCCCAAGGCATGGACTATAAAACAGCCATGAAGCAGGTAGCAAAAGATCGTGGCGTGGGCAAGAGGGAAATTTATAGTTATTTAAATACCTAGATTTCCGCAATCATATAAGAACAGGAGGGGGTACCATGGCGGGATTTACAAGTTGCGATAATTGTTTACACTATGTCTGGGACGAAGACGAAGAATACTACTATTGCGACATAGACTTGGACGAGGACGATATGGTGCGTTTCCTGAAAGGAACTATGAAGGGATGCCCGCATTTTAGGCTGGACGACGAGTACGCAATTGTGCGAAAACAGAATTAAAAAATCAAGGAGCTTGCCCGAGAAATCAGGCAAGCTCCTTTTTGTTGGGATTAATTATCGCAGCAAACATTTAGATGAACTTCTAAATGATCATTGACAAAACCGCAAGAGTGTTATATTATAAAATCATAAACAATTAGAAGAATGTCTAAATGTATTAGCGCATAGCATATCCAGAGAATAGGAGGATATAAAAATGGGATTAAAAGATAGTTTTAAAGCGTTATCAGACCCAACCAGACAGGAAATTTTGCAGATGCTTACAGATGGCCGCATGAGCGCGGGAGATATCGGAGCTCGTTTTGATATGACCGGAGCAACCATTTCCCACCATTTGAATATTTTAAAGCAAGCCGGACTGGTAGAGGATTTCCGAGAAGGTAAGTACATTTATTATGAGTTGAACCTGTCTGTCATGGAAGAAATGATGAGCTGGTTTTTGCAATTTAGAAAATAGCAGGAGGCTTTTATGAAAAAGATTTTTAAGAAAGAGATGTTAAAAACGTGGATGGTTGTAGTGCTTTCAATTGTTGTTGCAATAGTGGGCATCTTTATTATGCCGGATATTATTCCAACCCATTTCGGACCAAGCGGAGCTCCGGATGCATGGGGCAGTAAATATACGGTGTTGATGTATCCGGGCATTCTTGTGCTGGTAACTGTTTTGGCGGTTCCAATGATAAAGTTAGATCCAAAACAGGAAAATTACGGACGGTTTTCTAAATATTACTATGACTTTTTCTTTGGATTCGCACTTTTCTTTATGGCGATGGAACTTTCAAACATTGCTATCGCCCTCGGTGCAGATATTAATGTAGGCAGTATTATTTGCTTTGTTACGGGTGTGCTTATGCTTTTCGTGGGTAATATGATGCCAAAAATCAAGCAGAATTTCTTCTTCGGCATTAAGACACCATGGGCTTTGACGGATGAGGAAAACTGGTTTAAGACGCATCGATTGGGTGGCAAGACGTTTGCTATTAGTGGTGTCATTATGATGTTTGCTGCATTCATTCCGGGGGAGAGCAAAATCTGGATCGTTCTTGCGATGGTTTTAGTTATGACATTTATTCCGTTTGTATACTCTTACGTGATTTTTAAAAAGAAACAAAAATAAAAAAACATAATATGCACATACTAGTATTGACGTTACCACGTCAAAATATTTAGGAGGTGCTATTATGGGTCAGATTTCTGAATTGGAATTACAAAATTTACGTCATCTTATTGCGGGCTATGAAACTACTCACTGTAAGTTAAAGGAATATGCAAGCTGTGCTACTACAAAGGAAGTAAAAGATTTCTTTGAAAAAGGAGCACAGAGTGCTATGGACAATAAAAATACTTTAATGAAATTTTTGCAGTAGGAGGGGAAAGCAATGCAGATGAATGAAAAAACAATGGTTGCAGATACACTTACCGGTATCAATGGCGAGTTAGTTCGTTTTGCGGAAATGATTCCGCAGACAGAGCACAAGGAATTAAAGACTACTTTAAAGCAGTTCAGAACTGCTTGTGAAAAGAGTCAGGAAGAACTTTATGAAATTGCACGTAGCAAGTCTTATTATGTACCAGCAGATGCGGCATCTAAAGAAGATATTGCACACGTAAAGAGTTTGTTCACACAAGCAAAATAATTGCAAGCGGCATGGCTTTCGGGTCATGCCGTTTGTGCTATTTTAAAAAGCATTTACATATATTGTTACGAAATGTTTGATGGGTGTGAGCATCATGTTAAATTATTTGTGGGCCGGTATGATTTTGGTTGGAATATGCTATGGTGCCGTAACAGGAAATATTGCGGCAGTTGGGGAAGGCGCCTTGGAATCGGCCAGAGAAGCGGTATCCCTATGCATTACCATGCTTGGCGCAGTATCCTTTTGGGTTGGACTTATGGAAATCGCGGAGAAAGCCGGGCTTATTGAAAAGTGGAAGCGGGGACTTGTGCCGCTTTTAAGATTTTTGTTTCCGAGGCTAGATATGGAAGGAGAAGCGGCTGGATATATCGCTACCAATATGATTGCCAATATATTGGGACTTGGCTGGGCATGTACGCCGGCAGGTCTAAAGGCTATGGAGGCACTGGAAAAAGTAGAAAGAAAGCGGCTTGGAGTGGAGAAATTGAGTCGCGCCAGCAAAGAAATGTGCACATTTTTAATTGTCAACATATCGTCTTTGCAGTTGATTCCGGTAAATATGATTGTGTATCGAACCCAGTACGGAAGTGCAGCACCGACGGCTGTTGTAGCACCGGCTATTGTTGCCACGACTATTGGAACCATTGCGGGAATTGTGTTTGCCAAAATGGCAGATGCCGCATACAAAGATTAAAAATAGATATAGAAAATAAAGAAAAAAGGGGAAAATATGCAGGTGTTGGGAGAACTTTCGAACATTATAATTCCGGCAATTATTTTTTATATTGTGGGGTATGGGCTGGTTAGCGGCGAGCCGGTATACGAGCATTTTGTGAAAGGGGCAAAAGATGGGCTTAAAACCGTGGTCGGACTGGTGCCTACATTAGTAGGACTTTTAATGGCCGTTGGAATTCTTAGAAGTAGTGGTTTTTTGGAATTTTTGGCGGGACTTTTGGCGGGAGTGGGAGAGTTTGTGGGAATTCCCGAAGAAGTGCTTCCGGTTATTCTTGTAAAAATGGTATCCAATTCTGCTGCCACCGGGCTGGTATTGGATATTTTTAAAAATTTCGGGCCGGATTCTTACATAGGTATGCTGGTTTCCATTATGATGAGCAGCACGGAGACAATTTTCTATACTATGTCTGTGTATTTTTTGGCGGCAAAGGTGACCAAAACCAGGTACACCCTTGCCGGAGCGTTGTTTGCAACTTTTGCAGGAATTGCTGCCAGCGTAATACTTGCGGGGATGTAGTGATTAGAGAGGCTTCTTGATTACCTTGGTTTCGATGCCGTTTTCTGTAAAGAACTGGCACACCGCCTCAAAGTAAAGTTCGTTATCTACTACATAAACAAGACCGTGACCAGCATCAGGAATGGTTACGAGACGTTTTGGCGCCTGACATGCAGCATACAACTCCCGACTCATATCGCAAGGCACAAAGTCATCCGTTTCACCGTGGAAGAAAATAACCGGGATTTTGCAGGTTTTCATAGCTTCCAAAGGAGTGTATTCTTCTAAGTCAAAATGACCGAAAAGGGTTGCTCCTAATTTAATAAAAGGATAAAGCAAGTTGGCCGGCAAATGTAAATCTTTCGTGCACTTTTTTATGATTTTTTTGGCAGAAGAAAAACCGCAGTCGGCCAAAACGCCTACTACGTTGGATGGAAGATCCTTTCCGGCTGCCATCAGTACGGTAGAAGCACCCATGGAGATTCCGGTTAGTATCAGTTTTACATCAGGACCGAACTGCTTAACTGCAAAATTTACCCAGGAAAGGCAGTCTTTGTGTTCGTTAACCCCAAAAGTAATCACATTTCCCTCACTGCCGCAGCTGGTACGCTGGTCTACAAGAAGAATGTTGCGGCCAAGTGCAAAGCAACGTTGCACGCCACCGCTTAAATCGCGCTCAGCACTACCACGATACCCATGAAACATGATTTCGGTGGTGGCACCTTTGGCGTATTCAAAATATTTGGCGTGAAGGGTCAAACCATCAAAAGATTTTATATAAAAATCTTTTTTTTCTAATGCACGGGCTTCTAAAATCCATTGCTTCATCTGCGGATGATAAGGCTCGTAGATCTTACCTTCCGGAACGGGAGGTTCCTCGGAAATAACCTCTTTTTGACGCGGTACGTAAAACACGATACGAAAACAAATATAAGAAATGGATATAATAAGGATTGCTATAATAAGAACAAAGATTAAGAAGTTGGATAACATAGTAAAACCTCTACAGCATAAATTTTCGAATGACTTCGCCAACGCCCCCTTGGTTGTTGTCTAATTGGGTTATATAATCGGCATATTTTTTGATTTCATCGGAAGCGTTTTTCATGGCAACGCCCAAGCCTGCGGCTTCAATCATAGGGATGTCATTTTCCGCATCACCTACGGCAATGGTATTTTCAATAGGAATATTTAAATAGTCTGCGAGAAAACGAACGGCCGCTCCTTTGCTGATTCCAACAGGAACAAATTCCAGATATTCATAACAGGAAAAGAAAATATCAACTTTGCCCGGTGCCCATTCTTTAAAAATTTCTCGGAAATCTTCCAAATATTTATGATTATAATCATCTGCAATCGCCAGGACCTTGCACGGTTTCTGGTCTCCCAGCATTTCCAACACATTCGGAACAATTACACGATCTATTTTGAGACGCTCGGAATAGTCACGACCTTCCTTCATATCCTTTGGACAAAATACGGCATCATCAGAATAGGTCTGCACATAAACACCGCGTTCTGTTGCTTTTTCAAAAATGTACCTTACGTACTCTATAGGAAGCGTTTGCTTAAAAAGCGTTTTTTGGTGAAAAATATCGTAAATCAGTCCACCATTAAACGTAATAGCATAACAGCCTTCCTGCTCCATGTTTAATTGAGGGAACAGTTTTTTGGCACTGCACAAAGGACGCCCGGTGCTGATAATTACTTTGTGCCCCTGGGCTAATGCGTCACGGATGGCAGACATATTATATTCAGGTATTTGCTTTTGGTCGTCCATTAAAGTACCATCCAGGTCCAGAAAAATCATTTTGGATTTTGGCATCATAGGGTATCTCCATAATTTAAAATATTGAAAAGTATTATTTTAAACAGTAGCACATTCAAAAGAATTTAGCAATAATATTGACGGAATAACAAAATTATGGTGCCATATGATATAGAAGCTGATATAATATAAAAAAGGAGGACATTAGTCCTCCACATAATCAATATCATTTTTTAAAGCAAGTTCAGGCAGAATAGGATAAAGGTTTTCATAATTTAACTTTTCTTCTTCTGTTGCAGGTGCCATAGGAATTAGTCCCGTGCAATCCTGGGTAGAAGCGGACTGCAAATAATCATATTCTGCGAATTCATTGAATTCAGGCATTTTATGTTTCATAATATAACTCCTTTCCGGTTTTTAATAGTATCTGTATGACGCTAATGATTATGTAAGATGCAAATTTGAAAAATCTGGAAAATAAAAAACATAGGAGAACGCGATGAAAAACTTAAATAAAAAATTTTGGATAGCACTTACCTTGTTCGGCTTGGTGGGACAAGTGGCATGGGTCGTAGAAAATATGTATCTGAACGTATTTATTTACAAGATGTTTCATGCGTCTGCAGCAGATATTTCTCTGATGGTAAGCGCCAGCTCCGTGGCGGCAGCCTTGACCACAATTTTGGTGGGTGCTTTGTCCGATTATGTAGGTAAGCGCAAATTATTTATTTGTGGCGGATATTTGGTATGGGGCATTTCCATTTTGGGATTTGGCTTGGTAAGAATGGATATCCTGACACCTTTGTGCGGTGGCACGGTACAAGCAGCAGCGCTGGGTGTTAGTTTGGTAATTCTTTTGGACTGTGTCATGACGTTCTTTGGATCTGCGGCAAATGATGCAGCTTACAACGCTTGGCTGACGGACATGGGAGACGAAAGCAACCGTGGTAAAATAGAAGGTATCAATTCTATGATGCCACTTGTGGCAATTTTGGTTGTGTTTGGCGGATTTATGGGATTCAATCTGGATTTGGCTTCCAGTTGGTCTCTCATTTTTGCAATTATCGGCGGAGTTGTAATTGTTCTCGGTATATTGGGAATCTTTTTAATTGAAGAATCACCGGTAGAAAGAGCACGTACTTCTTATTTGCAAAATGTGCTTTACAGCTTCCGAATCAGCACGTTTAAGGAAAACAAATTATTATATGCGGTAGTTGCTGCATTTGCGGTGTTTGGAATTTCCATTAATACCTACATGCCGTACTTGATTGTGTATTATGAAAAGTCTTTGCAAATGACAAACTATGTGCTTGTATTGGCACCGGCAATTATTTTGGCGGCTGTTTTTACTGCGATTTACGGTAACTTGTATGACCGACTTGGTTTTCAAAAAAGCGTATATCCTTGTATAGAAATGCTGCTTGCAGGATATTTGATTTTGTTTGTAAGTAAAAGCACCGTGCCTGTGTTTGTGGGTTCTTTACTTATGATGAGCGGTTACCTGTGTGGTATGGCAGTGTTTGGTGCCAAAATCCGTGAGCATATTCCGGAAAATATGTCCGGCCGTTTTCAGGGCATTCGTATTATTGGACAAGTATTAATTCCGGGTGTGGTTGGACCATCTATCGGAGCGTTTGTACTTCGTAATGCGCAACAAATTGAAAACAACGACGGAACCTTTTCTTTTCTTCCAAACAGAAATATATGGGCAGCAGCTTTTGTGGTAGCTGTGGTACTTCTTTGGGTGTTGGAAGCTATTTTCCATATGGTGCGCAAAGCACATCACGAGTTAATAAGTGAGGCGGGAGAACGTGCGCAGGACAACCCATGGGACACATACCCTAGACCGCAAATGAAGCGAGAAGGCTATATGATTTTACGCGACAACTGGACTTTAAATCATAAACCGATCCGCGTACCGTTCCCACCACAGGCATTGTTGTCCGGATTTAAGGGGCGCGTGGGTTCCAAGCTGGTATACGAGACGGAGTTTACTATTCCGGAATCCTTTACTAAGGAGCGCATGCTTTTACATTTTGGCGCAGTGGACCAAAAGGCAGAAGTTTATATAAACGATTCTTTGGTTGGCAAGCATGAAGGCGGATACCTGCCGTTCTATATGGATGTCACAGAAAAGGTGGTGCTTGGAAGTAGTAATCGATTGGTAGTAAAAGCGACAGATAAGCTTGACAGAACCTATCCTTACGGAAAGCAGTGTAAGGAGCGCGGTGGTATGTGGTATACGCCGGTCAGCGGTATTTGGCAGAATGTGTGGCTGGAAAATGTGCCTGAAACTCATATAGAAAAAATCGTTTTAAAACCGGATATGGAAGGGGTAAATATTTCCCTTAAAATAGCAGCTGCCACAGAACAGACTAAAGAGGGCTTTAAGGTTCTTATACAATTATCCGATGGCGAAATATTAGAAAAGCAATTGGAAGGAAAGGAAGGCTACATTTGTCTGGCAGAGCACGTAAATAAGTGTGGCAGAAATTACACGCCGAAGCTTTGGGACATGGATAGTCCGTATCTTTACAACATGAAAATCGTGACGGATTTTGATGAGGTGGAAACTTATTTTGCACTTCGTAAAATTGACATTCAAAACATCCAAGGAATTCAGCGAGTTTGCCTAAATGATAAACCGATTTTTATGCATGGCGTTTTGGATCAGGGCTATTACTGTGATGGTATATTTTTACCTGCAGAACCGGAAGAATACGAGCGAGACATTCTTCGCATGAAGGAACTGGGATACAACATGCTTCGCAAGCATATTAAGGTAGAGCCGGAAGCTTTTTATTACTATTGCGATAAGCATGGTATGTTAGTAATGCAGGATATGGTAAATAACGGTGGTTATTCCTTCCTTTTTGATACCGCACTTCCGACTATTGGTATGTTGGAAAGAAAAGATATTAAGAAACGCGAAACCAAAACTATGCGCATATTTAAAGAGCATACTAAGGAAACCATTGAGCATTTGTATAATCATCCAAGCATTGTGGCGTATACCATTTTTAACGAAGGTTGGGGTCAGTTTAACAGTGATGAAATGTACGATTTTGTGAAGGTCTTGGATGACACGCGATTGGTAGATTCCACTTCCGGATGGTTTACACAACAAAAAAATGATTTTGACAGCGTACATATTTACTTTAAAACCACACCACCTGAGATAAATAAGAGGCCGACTTTTGTATCGGAGTGCGGCGGTTATTCCCAAACCGTGGAAGGACATTATTACAGCAAATACAACACCTATGGTTACGGCAGCACGGAGGACAGGGAAACATTAACGGACAAGATTATAACTATGTACGAAGAAATGATTCTTTCCGGAGTGGCCGAAGGCATTTGCGGTTGCGTATATACACAGCTTAGTGATGTGGAAGATGAAGTAAATGGTTTTTATACGTATGATAGAAAAGCTTGTAAAGTGAATATTTCCAGAATGCAGGAACTGTCAGCACAGTTAAAAGAGGCTTTGAAATAGCGCCGGTTGAAACAAAGTGCTTATCTGGCATATACTAAATAGGAATGATATAATTTTTGGGAGATATAAATATGACAATAGAAATTTTACAGGGTATTATGTTACCTTTTTTAGGAACTACGTTGGGCGCGGCATGTGTGTTCTTTATGCGAGGAGCCATGAATAAGAGTTTGCAAAGGGCGTTGACCGGATTTGCGGCAGGTGTCATGGTGGCAGCATCGGTGTGGAGTCTTTTGATTCCTTCTATGGAACAAGCCTCTCATATGGGCACATGGAGTTTTGTTCCGGCAGTAGCAGGCTTTTGGATGGGAATCGTATTTCTTCTAGCTATGGACAGGGCGATTCCGCATCTGCATCTAAATAGTGAAAAAGCAGAAGGGCCGAAGAGTTCTCTGTCGCGATCTACCATGCTGATTTTGGCAGTGGCACTACACAACTTACCGGAAGGCATGGCAGTAGGTGCTGTGTTTGCCGGCATGATTGTGGACAATGCAGCAATTTCTTTGGCGGGTGCGCTGACGCTGTCGCTGGGAATTGCTATCCAGAATTTCCCGGAGGGAGCTATTATATCTATGCCTCTTAGAGCGGAGGGAACATCGAAGTCAAAAGCATTTTTATATGGCATGTTGTCCGGCGTAGTGGAGCCTATCGGTGCGCTTCTTACGATTATGGCAGCAAACTATGTGGTGCCGGTTTTACCGTATTTGTTGAGCTTTTCTGCGGGAGCTATGATCTACGTAGTAGTGGAGGAACTTATTCCGGAAATGAGCGAGGGCGAGCATTCCAATTTAGGTACGGTTATGTTTGCGATGGGCTTTTCTTTGATGATGGCACTGGATGTAGCTCTTGGATAAAAAGTTTTGCGATTTCTTGAGAATTAGGTAGAAAAATTTAAAAGACAGAGTTATAATAAAAAAGAAATACTTATGCTTGATATTACGAGCAAAGACGGGAGGAATAATATGCCAAAATATGTATTAGGCGCAAGAGGTCATGATTATGGAAGGGGCAATGCAAGAGATATTTTTTCTTTGATGCATCAGGACGGATGGTCTTGTACTCAGCTTGCATTTAAAAAATTAATAGATGGTGTAAAAAGCTACGAGGATGTTACCCCGGAATTGATAAAAGAAGTAGAAGCTGCTATGAGAGAAGTTCCTATGGACGTTGCTGTTTTGGGTACATACGTTGAAATGGGTATTATGGATGAAGAGAGACGCAAGAAGGAAGTGGCAGACTTTATCAGCCAGATTCCTGTATGTAAAGCGCTCAATATTCCGTGTATGGGTAGTGAGACTACTTCTGTCCCAAGACAACCTGCAGGCACTACCTTTGCAGATTGCCAGAAACAGTTGTTAAAGAGCTTGGAAGAAATTATGCCTGAAGCAGAGCGTCATGGTGTAATTGTTGCCGTTGAACCGGTTTACTGCCATGCCTTAAATACAGTAGAGACGACCAAGATGGTTCTTGACAGTATCAAGAGCCCGAACTTAAAGATTATTTTTGACCCGGCAAACTTGATGAGCAATGAATGGGTGGATAAACAGGATGTTCTGTACGGACGCGCTATGGAAGCCTTTGGTGAGTTGGTTATGGCAGTTCACTTTAAGGGCGTGTGCTATGATGAAAACGGTCGCAGACCTAGTAGATTAGAAGACTCTGTTGTAGATTATGCAGCAGCATTTAATGCCATGAAGGGACTTCCACAGGAAGTGATCCCGGTTCTTCGTGAAGAGGCAGTGCCAATGATTGCTAAGAAGGACCAGGCATTTATGAAGAGATTTATGTAAAGCATTTTAAAAAGTAATATAAAAACCTGCCCAGCCGGGCAGGTTTTTTGGTTCATATTAGAATTGGGTATTATGCTCTTCTAAAGTTAATTTTTTGATTTTTAACTGTATGATTATTCCATTAGGTTTATTGGCTGAAATTTGAATTCCGCAGTCCTTGCCGTAGAAAAGTTTTATTCTGCGATAGATACTTTTTAAACCATAGGAACTGCCGACAGTGTCAGATAGAAGCTGCTCTTTTAAAGTTTCCAGTTCCTCTGCACTCATGCCCGAACCATTATCCTCGTAGGTGATGACAATATACTGATTTTCAACTACAGACCCCTTGATGGATATATATCCGTTTTGACTATCTTGAGGGTTGAAACCATGAACAAAATAGTTTTCAACTAAAGGTTGTAAAAGATTTCTTATGATTCCGTAATGTAGAATATCACTGTCTATATCATAAATAATGTCCAAATCATTGGAATAATAGTTTTTCAAAAGAGATATATACATATCACAAAAAGTGATTTCTTCGCGGATGGTTACAAAATTCTCCCCGGAAACCAGTTTTCGGAATATAGCAGATAGTGTTACAAGGGATTCTGCAGATTCATAATCACCGGTGGCATATATTTTTTCTCTTAATGCTTCCAAGAAATTATACAAAAAGTGAGGATTAAACTTAGCTTGGATTTCCGCAAGAGTAGATTCCGTAATTTTTTGTGACATTTTTTTGATTTCCGTAATATACAGATAATATGCCACTAAAGAGAATGCGATAAATAAACTGGCAATCAAGACGGTTGTTAAAATAGAATGCAAGAACAACGGTCCCCAGGTGGTAAAATATGTGATTTCATAGGAAAGTCTTCCTGCAGTCGATAAGGTTTTTGTATAATATCGTTGGTTGTCCGATAATACTACGATACCTTCCTGATTTGGAGCTGGGTCAAAGTCTTCATATGCAGGCACGTTGTTTGAATGAAAGACCGTACCGTGAGTATTTTTTATAATGTAATCAGCGAAAATGTTATCGTCTACATAGGAATCTAAGTACTGATTAAAACAGGAAAGGTCATATCCTGCAACCACAGCGCCTTCTGCGTTGGAAGAATTCGTTGCCCCACCGGCAAGAGCAAAGGTTTGGACAGTATATTCTCCGGCATAAATCGGTTTTGTACCATAGACCTCCATTTGTGCGTCTTTTTGCAGGAGGTTTTCCCAATAAGGAAAAGTCTCATCCATCTTTACCAGTGTATCAGAGCCGAAAAATAAGATATAATTATCCGATTCCTCTCCCCGGTATACGGCCAGCCACTGTAAGCGGTCGTCACGCATTAGCATTTGCTTTAGCACTTTTGCCAAATCTCTTTTCTCCACAGGAGTAAGCGGGTTTTGTTTGGAAAAATAGCTATTCAAAATTTCATAATTGGTGTCCTGCTCTTCAAAAACAGGCATATAGATTTTCCAAAAATTATCCAAAACGTTGGTGTATTCTTTTTCAAGCATCTCCGCGGTACTATTAAATTTATTGATATACATATTTTGTCTCTCGTAGTAGGAGTAATAGATTGCAAGAGAACAAACGATTAACAAAAAACACGTATAAAGAATGATGATAAGTCGGAAGTTAAGACTGTTAAAAAATCTTTTTGTTTTTTCCATAATATATTCTTTCTTTATTATTATATGTTTTTATAAAAATGCTTATAATGATTTGGAGATACACCGGTCTGCTTTTTAAAGCATTTGATGAAATAACTTGGAGAAGAAAAACCAAGCATATTTGAGATTTCCGTAACATTTTTATTCGTTGTACACAAGGTATTGATGGCATAATTAATTCTTACAAGCATCAAATACTCACTGATAAAAATATTTACCTCTTTTTTAAAAAGTAAGCCGAAATAGGAAGCGCTTATACGGTACTTAGAACAAAAAGATTTTGTGGAAAAGTCACTAATATTTCGCTGCGCAATATCCTCTATTGCCAACTGTACAATGGGACTGTATTGATAAAAATTCTTGGTGATAATGTCAGTCCAATATTCTACCGTCTCCGTAAATGCTTTTTCAAACTCCTGAAAAACAGGTAAATGACCTGTGGGCTGATAAGAGTAAGCAGTTAAATTATCTTCACAATGTGAAAATTCCTTTAGCTTGCTGGAAAATACCATATTTAACTCTTGAACATATGAGTCAATATCTTTTTCAGAATGAATATTTGGCCCGATAATGTCATCTAATAAAAAGCGCTTAAAGCTGTCAATAGTCTTTTGAGGAAGCCTGTATATGATAGAATCCACGTACTCAGCTATATGGCTTAACTGCTTTGGAGTTGGCAGATTGGAAAGAATATCCGTTGAAATAGGTGCTTGCGTACCGCTTTCCATTAACATAAGAGCTTGTTTATAGCAGATATGAAGATTCTCCATGTTGTGAATGGTACTTCCAAGAACTGCTTTAATACTCGGATCTTCCTTTAAATAAGGATCAATACAAGATTGAATATTCTGATTGGATAATTCCTTGCCTGAGAGAATAAATGCCCATGTATTGGAACCTGAATATACCGGATTTACATCGCATACCTTGCGTAACTTTTCTCTGATTTGAATAATTATGTTGGAGGTTGCAGCATTAATGGCTTCAAATTGAACCACCAGTACAGTAAAGTGAGGCATAAATAAGTTAATATCAAGCAAAGTAGCGCGGTCAATGAGCTCTTCCTTGCTGATAGAGCCGTTCAGCCATCGCAACAGAATATTGTTATAAAATATATTATTATCAATTATTTCTTGAGAAAAGATTAAATTGGTAATTTTTTTTATGTTATCCGTAAGCTCTTCGGTATTTATTGGCTTTAACAAATAATTATCCACGCCCATAACCAAAGCTTCCTTAGCATATTCAAATTCATTGTAAGCGCTTAAAATGAGACAATGAATTTGAGGATATTCACTTCGTACGTGCTTTAACAATGTTAAACCATCCATATGCGGCATTTTGATATCTGTAATAAGAAGATGAACCTTTTCCGTACGTAGTATTTGCAAAGCTTCTTCGCCATCATGAGCTGTTAAAATATCGGAAAAACCGTATTCATGCCAGTCAATGGTATCGGATAATGAGTCAGTAATATTTATTTCATTGTCAACAATTAAAACTGTGTACATATTAAAATTCTCCTATGTAATGGGGATTTCCCGTTGCGAAATTATTATACCATCAAAATGCCCAAAATACTAAAAAAAAGAGGAGAAACCTAGTCAAATTACCAAAAAGTGAAATGTTTACTATTTATTTGGCTCGATTTTAAGAATAAAATTTGATTAGATACTTTAGATGATGCCTAAATAGGCTTAGGAGGTAGAACATGTCTAAGAAACCAAAAACAACAGCAAGCAGAAGAAAACGAGAATCTTATAAGGTTTTCTTACTGGCACTTCCGGCAATTTTATATGTAATTTTATTTAAATATGTACCACTGTGGGGGTGGGTATATGCGTTCTTCCAGTATAAACCGGGGCGCGATTTGGCGGACTGTGCTTATGTAGGGCTTAAGAACTTTACATCTCTCTTTAGTAATCCGATTTTGCTTCAGAACGTTTTAAGAGTAATGAAAAACACCTTTGGAATTCAATTTTTGGCATATGCACTTTCACCATTGCCAATGTTTTTTGCTATTTTCTTAAGTGAACTTAGGAGCAAGAAGTTTCAAAAGGCTGTTCAGACTATCAGTACTTTACCGCACTTTATCAGCTGGGTTATCATGTATTCCCTTATGGTGAGTATGTTTTCCCATAATGGTGTTGTTAACAACGTATTGCTGGATGCGGGACTTATCGATAAGGCGACTAACTATTTAGTTTCCAACGAGCATGTATGGATTAAGCAGGTACTTATCGAGCAGTGGAAGGGCATTGGCTGGAGTGCTATTGTGTATTTTGCTTCTATTGCAGGTATTGACCAGTCCCTTTATGAAGCAGCAGCAGTGGATGGTGCTACCAGAATGCAGAGAATCCGTTATATTACCATTCCACAGTTGATTCCTACATATTTCGTATTATTAGTTATGAGCATTGGTAAGTTTTTAAATACCGGTGTAGAAGAATTTATGGTATTCAGTAATGCTCTGAATAAAGACTATTTGGAGACACTGGATTTATATGTATACAATCTTGGTATCGGAAGCGGACAAATTTCTTACAGTGTTGCTGTAGGCATGCTAAAGTCCGTAGTGGCAGTTGTCTTGTTTGCAAGTGCTAACTGGTTCTCTAAAAAAGTCAGGGACGAAAGTATTTTCTAGGCAGAAGGGAGAAAATTAGAGATGAAGAAACGCAACAGAAAGCTTAGCAAGGGAGACATTGCATACAACATTATCATGTATACTCTTTTCTCGCTGATATGTTTTATATGTTTGTATCCGTTTTATTACTTAATGATATGTACCATAAGCGACAACAAATTAGTGGAACTTGGCAAGGTTATATTGTGGCCAAAGGGAATTCACTTCCAAAATTATGTGACTATATTTAAGTTAGACAATATCTTTAGCGCCACGGCAGTGACCTTGGCAAGAACATTTTTAGGTGTTGTTATTAATCTTTTGGTGACATCCTACATAGCGTACATATTCACTAAGCAGGTTATGTGGTGCAGAAAGTTCTGGTACAGATTGGTTGTTATTACCATGTACTTTTCTGCCGGATTAATACCGGGCTACTTGCAAATTCGTAATCTTGGACTGATAAACTCCTTTTGGGTATATATCGTCCCAACGTTGTTTACGGTGTATAATATGGTACTTGTCAAAACTTACATAGAATCCATTCCGGAAAGTCTTGAAGAGTCTGCACAGTTAGACGGAGCCGGTTATATGACCAGATTCTTCCGGATTATCCTTCCGTTGACCAAGCCGATTTTGGCTACAGTCGGGCTGTTTACTGCGGTACATGAGTGGAATGACTTCTTTAGTACTAAGATGTATATTACAAAACCGAAGTTATATACACTGCAGTTTGTATTATATGAATACATGCAACGTCTGGCAGCGGCGCAGAATGAGATTAATGATACTATGGGTAATGATGCTATGATGCAAACCATGGCTAATGCGACTTCTATCCGACTGACCTTGACGGCAGTGGTTACTATCCCGATTATCTGCGTATATCCTTTCATACAAAAGTATTATGTAAAGGGTATTATGATAGGTTCTGTAAAGGGTTAAGGGAACAATTAATTTAATGTAATAAAAACCTGAATAACAGGTCTTTTATAAACGAGATCATGGTAATCAAAAAATAAGGAGGATCAAATCATGAAATTGAAAAAATTACTTTCTGTGTTACTTGCTACTGTAATGTGCGCAACTGTTATGACAGGCTGTGGCGATACACCGGCAAATAACGAAGAAACAAAAACAGTGGCAAAGGACGGCGAGGCAACTTGGGAATTCATGTCAGGTGACCCTGTTACTCTGACTGTATATCCTGGTGCAGCCAATGCAAAGAGTGGCTTGATTGAGGGCACCATTGCTGACTGGTTATTAGAAAATTATAATATCAAATTGGAAATTTGGCCATATTCCGCAGAGAAGACCGTTTCCATTCTTACCAGTGGTGATTTGCCTGACATTATGTACCTTACCAATCCAACAGACGTAGAAAGTGCTATTCTTGGCGATATGCTCTTAAATTTGGAAGATCATGTAGCTACAATGCCGCACGTAAAGGATAATGAAAAGATTCAGGTTGCTCTGAATTATATCAGAGACCATAGAAGTGCAGGCACTGGCGAAGTATATGTAATGCCTACCACCGTAGGTGAAGCATCTGATAGCGGCATTGACACCGGTAAGACTGCATTGAAATTACACTGGGATACTTACCAGGCGATTGGTTGCCCTGAAATAAAGACTTTGGAAGATACTGTTCAGGTATTTAAGGACATGCAGATGGTACGTCCACTTGCAGAGGATGCTACACCGGTATATGGTTTGAGATTGTACTACGGCCGTAATAAGACTTATGAAGATACTACCAGAAGTTTCTATAGCTTGTATGGTTATGATGCGAGCAGCTTAGCATACTTGGTAGAAACTGACATGATAAACGCTACTCATAAGAGCATTTTGGATGATGACAGTATGTACAAGAGAGGCGTAAAGTGGATCAACACCTTGATGAGAGAAGGTTTGGTTGACCCTGACTCTATCAATACTGGCAGAAGTTCTGCTTATAGTGCTGTACGTGCAGGCTATGCAAATGCTGCTGTTGTAGATGCAACTGCATTCCCAGGTGAAGGCTTCTACTATGGTTTCATTGATGATATGGAAATTTATCACAGCACCGAGTCTACTTTTGGTAGCAGCGTGTATATTGGTATTGGTGCCAACACAGAAAATGAAGAAGCTGCTGTATGCTTCTTAGATATGTTATCTGACATTGATGCAGCTATGCAGTTTACAGAAGGCCCTGAAGGCGAATTATATGAGATTGTAGATGGCAAAGCAAATTTAACAATGCCTTACGCAGTTAGTTTGGCAGCAGATGCCGGTGCTTCTTTCAAGTTCTCTAATGGCGAAGAGATTACCTATATCAACCTTGCTTCTGTTATTAATTTGGGTGAAGAAACATCTTACGGCACAAAGGGTAAAGTTACCGTATGGCCGCAAGCACAGGAAATCCTTAACGTACTTCCTATCTACGATGAGTGGAGACAGGATATGGGTTATGAATCTTGGATTGAACTGTTACAGGACAAGGACGCTTTACACAAAACCAGCGATTTTGCTAACGTAACAAGCTTCATGCCTCTTCCAAGCGACGATATGTCCTTAATTCTCAGCTCTCTTCAGACAACTGTTATCGACTACACATGGAAACTGTACTATGCAGAAAGTGATGAGCAGTTTGAAGCTATTTGGAAAGAAATGGTTGAAACTTGTAACAAGCTTGAAGCTGCAAATATTATCCAGTGGTATTTGGATAACTTCGCACAGGCTAAGACAATCAAGGACGGCTTGATGACTAAATAAATTTACGATTGTGACTAAATGACTTGAATAAATTGCAATAATATAACTTTGCCCCTCGGGAAATAAGATGTAATTATATAATCTTTATATATCGGGGGGCGAGTTTTTAAGGAGGAACTGTGAAAAGAAAATTATTTCGATTAGGGACTTTCCTAGTGACTATGGTAATGTTCATTATGCTGAGCATAAGTGTAATGGCAGCTTCAAGTGATGCTGTAACCAAAGAAGGCATCACGGCACAGCTTCTTACGGACAAAGCTTCTTATAAATCAGGCGAATCCGTGAATGCTTATGTAAAAGTAGACAACAATACTGGAAAACAAGTGGTTGTATATGGACAAATTTATGCTCCTAATGATGTGACGCTTGTAGACGCGAATCCTTTTTCAGGTGTCTTGCAGGATGGCACAAATTGGACCAGTTCAGGTGGTGTCCTTAAAGGATTAGGAGGCGTATCCGCAAGGATAATATACGGAATTTTGGCAATATTGGCAGTGAGCGCAGCTGTGGTTGTAGTTGTATATGACAAGAAGCGTAAAAAAGCCCTTTGCATCGTATTCTGTATGGCCATGATGGGCGGTATGGTGGCGACAGCGGCACCGGCTCGTGCTGCGGATGTTACTAGCGATATTTCGCTTAGCTGCACCATCACCGTAGATGGCGAAGAGAAAACACTGACTGCTAACGTATCTTATGTTATCCAAGATGAGTCTGTAGCAGCAGGGGGTAACGCTGTGGACGTAAACCAGAATTACCTCTTAAACGGTGATTTTGAGAAAGTAAACGGAAAAAGCTTTGAATCAT
>JAZOSF010000010.1:0-21518 GCA_045657025.1 Lachnospiraceae bacterium
CCTGTAATAATATCTTTTGCATCTACTACGCCTACTGCAAAACCGGCTAAATCGTAATCTTCTTCCGGCATCATACCAGGATGCTCTGCGGTCTCACCACCTACTAATGCAGCACCACTCTGTAAGCAGCCTTCTGCAACACCTTTAACGATGGTAGCAATTTTTTCAGGATAATTCTTGCCACATGCAATGTAGTCCAAGAAGAATAAAGGTTCACCGCCGGAACATGCAACGTCGTTTACACACATTGCAACTGCATCAATACCGATTGTGTCGTGCTTGTCCATAACAATTGCAAGCTTAACCTTGGTACCGCAACCGTCTGTACCGGATAATAAAACAGGGTTTTCCATTTCCTTAATACCCGCTAAAGAAAAAGCACCTGCAAAACCGCCGAGACCGCCCATAACTTCAGGTCTCATAGTCTTCTTAACATGTTCCTTCATCAATTCCACTGATTTGTAACCAGCTTCAATATCTACACCAGCTTTCTTGTAATCCATTCTTTCATCCTCCGAATTTATTAGATTGTTTTCATTATACATTATTTATTATAATTTTTGTAGCCCACTTCTTGTAATTTTGCATCTTTTGCCTGAACTTGTTCTTTTAAGTTCTGAGCATAATCTTTTACTTTCTGTAATAAAGCTTCATCAGAAGTTGCTAAAATCTTTGCTGCAAGTAAACCTGCATTTGCACCGCCGTTAATTGCTACTGTAGCAACCGGGATGCCGCTTGGCATCTGAACGATAGAATATAAAGAATCTCTGCCGCCTAAGCTGGTTGTGTGCATTGGAATACCGATAACAGGCATTGGGAAAATCGCTGCACACATACCAGGTAAATGTGCTGCCATACCTGCTCCTGCAATAATAACCTTAAATCCTTTTTCCTCTGCACTCTTTGCATATTCAAAAAACACATCCGGTTCTCTGTGTGCGGAAATAATTGTCATTTCATAAGAAATACCAAGTTCCTCTAAAATATCCGCAGCTTTTGCCATTACAGGCATATCGGAATCGCTGCCCATTACAATACCTACTTTTGCCATTTTACATGTCCTCCTGTTGTGTATAAGTTGTTTAATTTGTGTTTCTTTATGCATTTTCAAATGATTTGTTTAACATCTCACAGCCTGCCAATACAAATCGGCTCTGTTCGATGATAGAAATTCTACGGCCATCTGCACATACCGCCACAATACTTCCCAGTTCATCATACGGAATGGTAATATCTGTATGACAGTTGAAATATGCTTTACTGCGGTCTGTATGCCGAAGTAAGCTCACCTCATTGTCTCTTGCAATCACTTCCTTGCCATCCGGATTAAACATTTTTACTTCTTCCTGATGAGAGTAGCAAGTATCCCCTACTGCAAAATGAGGCCCCATCTTCTCTGCAATCAAAATCGGTAATTTGTGACCGATTCCATATTTCTTAGCTACCACATAAGCTGTGGTATTGGTTCCGATGGCAAACTCACCTATCGGTAATGTATCGTGTCTGAACAATACATTGTCCTTGATATATTTTTCATTGTCGGCCTGCTTTTCAAAATTGGTACAGCTATAACCGGCAATCATACCATCCTTAAATTCAATTCTAAGATTCTGATATTCCAGTTCATTTAAAAAGACTTTGGAAACGTGTAAAACACCGTCTGTGCCGGCAAGAACCGGTGACGTAAACACCTCACCAACCGGAATATTAACATCTGCCACGCAGTTTTCAAAATTGGTCTCTTTAGACTTATCCTGGAGCTCATGCAAATGAACCCGCAAATCAGTTTCATTTACACCCATGCCTTTGATTTCCACATATTCTGCTTCATCCAAGGCATTAATAATGGACTGCTGAATGTTTTTGTAGAGTTCATAATCCAACGTATTGATGCGAATAATCTCATCAAAAATTTCTTCAAACGGCTCTCCTATCTCCGGAAGCGGGAAAGCAATAATAGTAAAGCTTCTTTCCTCGCCCTTAATATACTGATTGGTAATCTCACCATTCTGACTACGATATTCCACGAAAATATTCTGTGCTTCCTCACTCATAGAAACACATTCCGGCTTGCTTACCGGTGCAAATGGCGTTTCGCCAAATACTTCTACTACCGCAGGACCGGCATATCCGCCTGCCGCTTCTTTTAATTCCTCATAAGAATTTTTCAACACATCAATATATCTGTGCAACAAATGCTTATCCCAGAAAAGTCCCATATCATCTCTGTGGTCAAACACGTACTGACGATTGAACGGTGCGCCATCTACGGTTGCTCTGTAAATGGTTGGCTCAAGACCTAACTCACGGAATTCCATAATGGCCTCGCGAAGCATTCTCTCAAAACCTACGTGGTAATAAATACCCACCGTCTTTTTCTTGGACAAATCCTTGCCTGCCATCTCAAATCCCTTGCGATAACCTTCCGCATAGGTATGCGCCATCAACTTAATTTTGTCCTCCGGTTGTTCATTTAAAAAGGCTGCAATACGCTTTTCGTTTTCTGAAATATAAACACCATAACGATACAAGTAGCGAAGGTCACTTAAATCACTGTTCATGATAATGTTTACATAAAAATTGTCCTCAGGGCAAACCTGACAAGTGATTCGATCCAAAGTCTCAATATCGGAATAATCACTAATGAACCAATAAATGATCTGGCGGATAGTTTCATAAGAAGGCAACTGTCCATTCTCATCCATCTCATATACAAAAGCACTGTATACTTCCAAGAACAGTTCTAACCGAACGGTAAACAACTCTAACTTCTGCTCGTAAGCAAAAGAAATATTCTTACGCAGTTCCGTAAACAAGAAAGACAGCAATCTGCCGAAATCTTCCCCCAGCTCTTTTACCGCATAAGCAGGATTTAAAAAGCTGGTCTCATACTGCTTCGGAAGGGCATTCTCATAAAAGCTATGATTCATTACTTCTAATTCTTCCAAAGACAAGCTGGTCACATCAAATGCGCCGGAAGCAATATCCAAATATTGCTTAGAAATTTTATTTAAAAAGCTACCGGTTTCCTTGAAATAACGATCATATACTTCCATCGGAAACTGTTCTTTTAGGCATTCGCCAAGACGCTCTGTAGCTAATTCAAATCTTTCCATCATAAAAAATAACTCCTTTATAGCTTACAGCATGCCTAAATACAAAATTCCTGCCATAGCTAATGCTGCAACGCCGTTCGTTATCAAACCAAGCCAACCTAATGTGTGCGGCTGATAATGGTCATTGATACATAAAATAGATAAAATTAAGCCTGTTACGGAAAATACACTAATCAAAATTCCTGCCAATCCGTAAGAAAGTTTCGCTTCTCCTCCTCTTAAAAAAGTCAGATACAACAGCAACAATATGGTGACTACACTTAATATCCCTAGTGCTGCGCCGAAAATGGTAGAAAGTTTCGTTTCCTTAACTGTAAATTTAGATTTTCCTTTGGCTTTCTTAGGCTGCTTCGCCATATAATACACCTCAAATGGGCACTCCTAATTAATTAGAAGATGCCCATATTTTTGAATAATCATTTACATCCATATTGCTTATAATAAGCATCGATGCTTTCTTTCATAGCATCATCAATAATAATTTCCCCTTTATAAGGTCTGTTATGCAGATATTCGGTAACTTCTGCCATATCTACGATTGCATGTGCATCAAAGCCATATCTCTCTTTGATTTCTTCCAATGCACTCTTCTCACCGCCAAGACCTACTTCCATACGGTTCAAAGATACCATCAAACCAACAATTTCAACATTTGCCGCACCGCGTACCTTTGGAACGGTTTCTTCCATAGACTTGCCGGATGTAGTAACGTCCTCGATCATAACCACTCTGTCGCCATCCTGAAGCTTGCTTCCAAGGAAACTGCCCTTGTCAGCGCCGTGATCCTTCTCTTCCTTGCGGTCTGAACAATAGCGAACCTCTTTGCCGTACAATTCACTGTAAGCAATTGCAGTTACTACACTAATCGGAATACCTTTGTAAGCAGGTCCGAATAACACATCAAAATCATCGCCGTATCTGTCATGAATAGCCTTAGCATAATATTCACCAAGTTTCTTTAACTGAGAACCGGTTACATAACCGCCTGCGTTCATGAAAAACGGGCTTTTTCTGCCGCTCTTTAATGTGAAATCACCAAATTTAAGCACGCGGGAGTCCACCATAAATTCTATAAATTCCTGCTTATACTGTTCCATAAAAAAACCTCCAAATGTAAACCGGAAAATCAATCCATATTTTGTATAATTGTAGCATATTAAGAATGGGGTTTCAAGTAAAAAGATGCTCTTTAATAAGAACATCTTTTCCCTAACCACTTTTGAGCCTGGCCTGCTGTATTGGCCAGATATTTGACTGCTTCTACCGGGTACTTGCCCACGGCAGATTCGCCTGTAATCCTCACTCCGTAAGCCCCATCTGCCACTGCATTGAATATGTCACTCACCTCTGCTCTAGTTGGCACAGGGTTTGTTTCCATACTGGCAAGCATTTGGGTCACTACAACAAATGGCTTGCCGGCTTTATTGCACACTTCTTCTATATCTTTTTGAACTGCCGGGAGCTCCCAAAGTTCCATATCGTTACCCAAATCACCTCTGGCAATAATGATTACATCTGCTTCTTGTATAATACTGTCTAAATGTTTTACAGCCACCATATTTTCAATCTTGGCAAAAATCTTTATGTGATCCGCGTCATGTGCTTTAAGTACCTCTCGTACCTGCACCAAATCCGCGCCGTCCTTTACAAAAGGTTGCATCAGACCGGTTACACCATATTCTTTTGCCATACGTATATTTTCTATATCATGCGGAGTCAACACAGGAAGCTCCACATCTTTTCCGATTATTTTAATAGATTTGTGGCCGGAAAGAATGCCACCTCTTTGCACAACGGCACGCACATATTCTTCGCTTTTTTCCCATACGGTTAAAGCTATGCGTCCATCATTTAAAAGCACTTCATCACCAATTCCCATAGCCTGTAGAACCGTCTCGGGAACAGGAATTACAACTGCGTCTTCTATCTGCTTATCGGTCGCAAGCAAAACCTGCATATCTTTTTGTAACTGCATGTCTTCTAAACTTCCTATGCGTAATTCCGGCCCTTGCATATCAATCAAAAGTTGAGGCTTTACTCCAACAACATCTGCTGCTCTTTTAAAGTTTTCGATAAGTGATTTGCTTTCCGCAAGCCCTGTATGGGACAAATTTAGTCTCATCCCCGTAAGTCCTGCCCGAAACATCTGCTCAAGCGTATCCTGTCCGGTGCAGGCCGGCCCCAATGTTCCGTATATTTCTGTCATAAGTTAGGCCTCCTTCTGAAATGCCATACGTGGATCCCCATCCTCTAAATAGATAATGCCGCAGTATACGAAACCATTTTTTTCAAGGGTATGCTGCATAACCACATTATCCTTGTGTGTATCAATTTTTAAGTTACCGCACTGCTCAAAAGCCCAATTTATGCAAAAAGAGCCAGCACCTTTTACCGTTCCTGCAGATGCGATGCGATGTATCACCCCATATGCCTTATCATTTAACCATTCTCCATCGTAAATATGGACGTAGGTTGGGTCTGGTGCCATATTATAAAAAAAAGTAGCAACAATCTCCCCGTTCTCTACGCAGACATAGCTATTGCCCTGCTCAATATCCTTCACAATCCAATCTCTCTGAGGCTTGGTAGTTCCCCACTGATTCGGATTGCCTGTCTGGGCCATAAACTGTCTGGCATATGCGTAAATTGCCATCACTTTGTCCATATCTTGCATTTTGGTTTTTCTGATTTCCATGTTGATACTCCTAGTAAACATTTATGCAATCATTGTAGCATAAGGGGTAGTTCAATTCAACTTCGAATACAAAACAAAAAAGGATACCGAGTAATGGTATCCTTCTAAAGTAGCGAGGAAGGGATTTGAACCCCCGACACTGCGGGTATGAACCGCATGCTCTAGCCAACTGAGCTACCTCGCCATATAAAATTTGTGCGGTTTTAATAGGAAATGGGACCTACAGGGCTCGAACCTGTGACCCCCTGCTTGTAAGGCAGATGCTCTCCCAGCTGAGCTAAGATCCCGTTTACCTGTCACAACCGACTTGTTTACTATATCAAATGTACTTCTCTTTGTCAACACATTTTTTAAAAAAGATAAGTAACAAGTTTTGCCTTATTCATATCACCATAAACCTTCACTCGTCCCGTTGCAAATGCAATCATCGGATTCAATTGGCCATTTAAAATTTCAAGGTATGTCTCGGCATCTGCCAGATATGACACATCTCTATCCTGATAATTGTATGGTTCAATTCGAACGCGGCCGTTTGTAATCTCTATAAAAAACATCCCCTTCGCTTCTCCGCGTACTTGAAACTCTAAAGCGACATGCCCGCAAATTTCGCGGGCATCAGCAAATGCAAGTTTTTCTTTGATGGTTGCAAATAAGCACTCAAACGTCATGACGATTTCCTCTTATTTCTTAATAATTTTCCTTGCGTACTTCAAAATAGCTCTGTGGATGTGCACATACCGGGCAAAGCTCAGGAGCCTTAGTGCCAACAACCAAGTGACCACAGTTGCGGCATTCCCACATTACAACACCACTCTTCTCGAATACAGCCTTGGTCTCTACATTATTTAACAATGCGCGATATCTTTCTTCATGGCTCTTCTCAATGGCTGCAACGCCACGGAACTTTGCTGCCAATTCATGAAAGCCCTCTTCCTCTGCTGTCTTCGCAAACTCGTCATACATTTCGGTCCATTCGTAATTTTCGCCTTCTGCTGCATGTAATAAGTTCTCTGCGGTATCGCCAAGCTCGCCTAATTCCTTGAACCACAATTTTGCATGTTCTTTTTCATTGTCTGCTGTCTGTAAGAATAAAGCGGCAATCTGCTCATAACCAGCCTTCTTTGCTACAGATGCAAAATAGGTATATTTATTTCTTGCCTGAGATTCCCCTGCAAAAGCTTCCCATAAATTCTGCTCCGTCTTGGTACCTGCATAAGGATTCTTTGTTACCTCTGCCTTAAAAACAGACGCCGGCTGCTTACATACCGGGCAAACTTCCGGAGCAGCACTGCCTTCATGAACATAACCACAAATTGTACATACAAACTTCTTCATACTAAATTCCTCCATAGAACAATGTTGTTTAGTTTTTTGTAAATATAATTATATCGGATTTCCCAAATTTTGTCATCACTTTCCGCATGATAAATAACATTAATTTATTACAAAAGTATCGTATAGGATTCGCTCCTAAAAATCTGCTTTACGATTTGATCATAGTCACTCAAACGATTGCATTTACGAATCTGCTTGGCATGAGTTTCTTCCCAGCCGGTAAAAAGTGTGCCCATATAAAACCACAGTTCTTTCATTTTGAACAAGGTAGGTCTGTCGCCCGGCATCACCTCGCGATAATCTGCGTATAGTTTGTCGTGAAATTCTTGAATGCGTTTTTTATCCGGCATGGAACCGGTTTCTGCCAGTTGCAAAATTCCCGGATTTCGAAGCATCCCTCTGCCTATCATCACCTGCTCCACTGTTGGTGCTTCTTTTGCGAAGGTATCTATTTGATTTTTTAAAAACAAGTCCCCATTGTAGCAAAGTTTATTTTTTGCTTTTTGAGCTGCCTCCTGAAAGACTTCCCGATGTGGCTCACCCTTATAAAACTCTTCTCTAAGTCTCGGATGAATAATCAACTCTTCCAACGGAAATTGTTCAAATATATCCAATAATTCTGAAAATTCCGAAGCATCGTGCATTCCAATACGCGTTTTTATAGAAATTTTCATATCAACTTTTTCAAAAATCTCTGTCAAAAAAATTTTTAACTCCTCCGGCTTGGCTAAAAATCCTGCACCTTTTCCTTTGGATACAACGGTTCCGGAAGGACAGCCCAAGTTCAAATTCACCTCTTCATATCCTAAATTTTGCAAATATTCTGCCACACGTATAAACTCTGAAGATTTATTTGTCAGTATCTGCGGAACAACGTATAAACCCCGATTGTGCTCCGGTGCTACATCATTGCGTTCTCTGTGGGTCAACCTCTCTTTTTCCCCATGAGGTGACAAAAAAGGGGTAAAATACTTATCGAATTTTGTAAAATATGTGCTGTATGCATTGCGGTATATGTACCCGGTAATCCCCTCCAACGGAGCCATATAGTATTTCATAAAACAATCCTCTGTATCTAAGATTTTAAAATTTTTGCAATATTTTTACTTTTTGAAAAATTTTTATTTTTTATAAACAAAAGTGTTGACACTTTATTTTTTTTCGTATATAGTGTTATTTGTTCCAAGGAACACAATGCGCGAGTGGCTCAGCGGTGGAGCACCTCCTTGCCAAGGAGGGGGTCGCGGGTTCGATCCCCGTCTCGCGCTTTTTTTATTTGTTAGCGGAAATTCTTTTCGGGATTTCCGCTATTTTTTTGCTTACATTTACCCCATTCCAAAAATGACTGCACAGTACACTCTCTTACTGTTGCAGTCATTTCTAATACTATAAAATATGTACTCCGCCTGCCTTGGCAATGGCCAATACATCGTCCGGCCAAATAGAGGATTGCACTTCACCGATGTGCGCTCTCTGTAAGAAGAACATACATATACGGCTCTGTCCAATACCACCACCTATGGTATATGGAAGTTCCTTGTTAAATATGGCCTGATGATAAGAAAGCTCTGCTCTCTCCTGACAACCGGCTAATTCCAGCTGACGTGCCAAAGATTCCTCATCTACTCGAATACCCATACTGGAAAGTTCCAATGCCATATCAAGCACAGGATAATATACTAAAATATCACCGTTTAATTCCCAATCATCATAGTCCGGTGCACGACCGTCGTGTCTTTCTCCGGAAAGTAATTTGCCACCAATCTTCATGAGGAATACGGCACCTTTTTCCTTGGCAATGAGATTTTCACGTTCTTTGGCTGTTTTGTCTGGCCAACGGTCCTCCAACTCCTGCGTTGTAACAAATGCAATTTCATTTGGAAGGAACGGATCCATGAAATGGTACTTGCCGCAGATATAATACTCGGTCTGCTTAATAGCCATATAAATACGAAATACTACTTCTTTTAAAGTTTCTTCGTTACGCTCGCTTTTATCAATGATTTTCTCCCAGTCCCACTGATCCACATACAAAGAATGGATGTTGTCTGTTTCTTCATCGCGACGAATTGCGGTCATATCCGTATAGAGACCTTCGCCCATATTAAACCCATAATCTCTGAGCGCTTTTCTCTTCCACTTTGCAAGAGAATGTACAATCTCTACAAGATCATCATTTTGCTCCTTGATACCAAAAGTTACCGGGCGTTCTACACCATTAAGGTTATCATTTAATCCTGAAGACGGCTTTACAAAAAGAGGCGCAGAAACACGAGTCAAATCAAGTGCATCCGCCAAAGCTCTCTCAAAGTAGTCTTTTACCTCTTTGATAGCTTTTTCTGTTTCTTTAATTGTCTGAGGACTCTTATAGCCCTCTGGAATAAAAATTTTTCCCATAATATGCTCCTTTGAAAACAGGACGTTCAAAAATTTCTTAAATTTTATCACTACTTATAAAGTTTTTCAAGATAATAAATTAATTATTACCCTAAAAGCTTGACATGAGTTTGTTAAGATGCGGCAATCTACATTTTTATACAAGCTTGCGTAGGTAAAATGTTTAAATTTGCCACGATATAATGCAAAAAAATTATTGCACATATTTCATGAATATTGTATTATTATTACGGGTTTTATGTCACACTATGGACATAAGACAATCTTTGAAAGGAAGTGTACAATCATGGAAAGAAGAGTTGGTACAATTTCAAGGGGTATTCGTTGCCCAATCATTCGTGAGGGAGACGATCTTGTATCCATCACAGTAGAAAGCGTTTTAGGCGCTGCAGAAAGTGAAGGCTTTGCTCTTAGAGATAGAGATATTATTGCATTAACAGAGTCTATTGTTGCTCGTGCTCAGGGCAACTATGTTAGCGTAGAAGATATCGCAGCAGATGTAAAAGCTAAATTAGGCGGAGAAACAGTAGGTGTTATTTTCCCTATTTTATCTCGTAACCGTTTTGCAATCAACTTAAAGGGTATTGCAATGGGCTGCAAGAAAGTTGTTTTAATGCTCAGCTACCCAAGCGACGAAGTAGGTAACGCATTACTTACTTGGGATCAGTTAGATGAGGCAGGCATCAATCCTTACTCTGATGTTCTCACATTAGAGAAGTATCGTGAATTATTCGGTGAGAATGTTCACGAATTTACAGGTGTTGATTACGTAGACTACTACGCTAATATCGTGAAGGAAGCTGGTGCTGATGTAGAAGTTGTTTTCGCAAACAATGCAAGAGCAATTCTCAACTACACAGATTGCATTATTAACTGTGACATTCACACAAGAGTTCGTACAAAGCGTATCTTAAAAGAAGCTGGCGCCAAAGTTGTTTGTGGTTTAGATGATATCATGACAGCTCCAATCAACGGCAGTGGTTTCAACGCAAAGTATGGTTTACTTGGTTCCAACAAATCTACCGAAGATAAAATCAAACTTTTCCCACAGGAATGTAAGGATTTAGTTCTTGCAATTCAGAGTGAGATCATGAAGAAAACCGGCAAGCATGTAGAAGTTATGGTTTACGGCGACGGTGGTTTCAAAGATCCTCAGGGTAAGATTTGGGAATTAGGTGACCCAGTTGTATCTCCTGCTTATACAGATGGTCTTGTAGGTACACCTAACGAATTAAAGCTTAAGTATTTAGCAGATAACGATTTTGCAAACTTAAGCGGTGCTGAATTAAAGGAAGCAATTTCCAAGAGCATCAAGGAAAAGGATGACAACTTAGTTGGTAACATGGCTTCTCAGGGTACAACTCCTAGACAGTTAACTGACTTGATTGGTTCTTTATGTGACTTAACCAGCGGTTCCGGTGACAAGGGTACTCCTATCATCTTCATCCAGGGTTATTTTGACAACTATACTATGGACTAATTTACAACAAAAGTTCAGGCTGTTGCAATTACGCAACAGCCTGTTTTATTTTACATCACCCAATCATTATTCCAATCCAATACACCAGTCCCGATGCCTAGCCCTGTGCTTGTGCGCAAGTAGGCCTCAGCACTCATCTAGGAAATTTATCTTTGGGAACTATTGCTCCTATTTCTTCTAAACTATGGCAAAGCAAGGAAAACGGCACTTCTTTTACCGTGATATTATTCTTTGATGAAATAGCCGCAGCACATCCTGCTGCCTGTCCCATTGCCATACAAGGGGCCTGCACACGTACAGCACCATTGGCATAGGTATCGGAGGAAATGCATCGACCTGCGCACAAAATGCGTTTTGCGCCTTTTGGAATCAAAGCACCATATGGTATTTCTCCTACCACATTATCCTCAAGAAATTGTTTATTAATCCCATTCATTACATGAACATCGATAGGATAAAATGCGTAGCAAATCGAATCGTCAAAATGTTTTCCGCTCATATAATCATCTGCAGTGAGCGTCTTTTCCCCAACAATTCTAACGGTTTCTCTGACACCCGTTTCTTCTGCATAATAATCTACCATCAAGTTCTCTAGCCCGCGTATACTCCGACAAAAAGTATACATTTTCATCACAAGCCCTAGAGCATCATTTTCAAGCTTTGTTTTTCCATGTGATGTTTCAGCATCTTCACACGTAATATGTACATCGAATTTATTTTTACGAAGAAAATTTACAATTTTATTTTCTGTAATATGAGGCGGAAAATTTGCTTTTAAAAACTCACTATGAAGTTGCTCAAGGTCGATGTCTTCAAAAACATATCCTGAAATGTGGTTTTGCGGTGTTGCAGGTTGCTGAGGATTACTTTTAACAGTATCATATCCGGCTAAGGTGACTACATTGGCATCGCCAGTGGCATCAATTACAACCTTTGTATTAATTTGGTGGACACCTTCTTTAGAAGTAATTAACAAAACTACACCATTATCATCCTCCTTGACATAGGAAACCATAGAATTTGTTATGACCTCAACATCATTTTCCACGCACATCTGAAACAAAACGGATCGATAAACAAATTTATCTAATAATATCTGCTCATACCAATGTTTTTTCGGTTTAAATTGAAATTCAGGCATCACTGCGCCGCCTAGCTCAACCGTTCGTTTGATAGCATCCCAACAGGGTCCGTCAATAATTTGCTTTCCCCACGCATAAAACAGTCCCGGGAAATTCACACCGCCCGTTGTCATAGTACCTCCCAGGGTGCTGTTTTTTTCAACAAGAATTGTTTTTGCTCCTTTCTTTGCGGCAGAAATTGCCGAAAAAACACCTGTCGTACCGCCGCCGATAACAACGACATCACTTTCTGAAACTGATTTTGGACTAATAACAAATTGCATGCCAGTCCCTCCTTTACAAATACTTTTTTATAAATTATAATATCTGTAAGCACGCTTTACAATTTGATTTATTAATGCATTTTTATAAAATATTAAAGTCAAACAGAAAAGAGGAATGCCATGATATTATCTTGTGAATCAATTCAACGAAATCAGTTCCTCGTCGAACAAGGACACCATCCAAAGGATTCCCTACTCATAGTAACAAACGGTAGTTTCTTATGCGAAACGAATAATCAGAAATACGAAATCGAGCAAAACGAAATATTCTTCTTTAAAAGCACCGATATCTTTAAAAGAAAAGTAACTTCACCATTAACTGCCATTTATGTTATTTTCGATGACTTTCCACTTGCTTCAAGTCAGAAATTATCCTATTTAAATGTTACACGCGTTTTAGAGAACATCACCTATCTAAAAAATGCTTTCGCAGAAGAAAATACCTATATAATTCAGCATTATATTGAAGATATTTTACTTCTCTCAATTCAGAACAAAAGAAGCCACGACCCTATTGTTTATGAGATTACTGAATATTTAAAAGAAAACCTGCAAAATAATCTCTCTTTAGATGCACTTGCCTTGAAATTTAATATATCAAAACAGTGGTTAATTTTACGATTCAAAAAGGAAATGAACACAACTCCAATGCAATTTTTAAACTACTTGCGTCTACAAAAGGCAAAAGAACTGATTTTAAATCAACAAATGAATTTAAGTCAGATAGCAACCGCTTGTGGCTTTGAAAATCAGTATTATTTTTCAACCGCCTTTAAAAAAGCTTTTAAAATTTCTCCGTCACAGTGGCGGAAGAATATGGTGTTGTAGAAATTCTTTTATATGACCACGCAATACGAAATCCCATTGAAATATCCATTGAAAAAGGCATCTTTATCGATGCCTTTTTTGTTCTATTCATCTTTTGCCCAATCAAATGCTTTTGCCACCGCCTTCTTCCAGCCCTTCAAGCGCGTCTCACGCTCTTCTGTAGTAATAGCAGATTTGAAAATTCTTTCGATTTCCCAGTTTTCTCTAATTTCTTCTAAGTCCTTCCAGTAGCCTACTGCCAGACCTGCCAAATATGCTGCTCCCATAGCGGTTGTTTCTACGCAACGCGGGCGATTTACCGGCGCGTCAATAATATCCGCCTGAGTCTGCATCAAGAAATTATTGGCACTTGCACCGCCGTCTACTTTCAAGGCACTTAGTTCGATACCGGAGTCTGCTTTCATAGCTTGCAATACGTCGTTGGTCTGATAGCAAATGGAATCCAACGTCGCACGAATAATGTGATACTTATTTACACCACGGGTTAGTCCCACAATGGTGCCTCTTGCATACTGATCCCAATATGGTGCACCAAGGCCGGTAAATGCCGGAACCACGTAACATCCATTGGTATCCTTTACTTTCTGTGCCATATATTCGCTTTCGGAAGAAGAATCAATGAAATGCATCTCATCTCTAAGCCACTGCACTGCTGCCCCTGCCACGAAAATGGAGCCCTCCAGCGCATAATTCACTTTGCCGTTTAATCCCCAAGCAATGGTAGTAACCAATCCATTGCGAGAATACACAGGCTTTTCGCCTGTATTCATTAGCATAAAACAACCCGTTCCGTAAGTATTTTTGGCTTCTCCTGCTTCAAAACAAGTCTGTCCAAACAATGCTGCCTGTTGGTCACCTGCGGCTCCGCTAATGGTAATCGGACCACCAAAAAACTGCGCAGAGGTCTCACCATATATGCAACTAGATGGTTTGGCTTCGGGAAGCATACATTTTGGTATGTTTAATTCTGCCAAAATCTCATCATCCCACTGCAGTGTCTTGATATTAAAAAGCATAGTACGGGAAGCATTGGAATAGTCTGTTACATGGACTCTGCCCCGGGTCAATTTCCAAATAAGCCAGGTCTCCACGGTTCCAAACAATAGCTCGCCTCGCTGGGCACGCTCTCTTGCTCCCTCCACATAATCCAAAATCCACTTAACCTTTGTAGCAGAAAAATATGCATCAATTACCAGGCCGGTTTTTTCACGATATACTTCTGTTAGCCCTTTTTCTTTGAGCAAATCACAGTACTCGCTGGTACGACGGCACTGCCACACAATAGCCGGATACACCGGCACTCCGGTGTACTTGTCCCAAACAATGGCAGTCTCTCTCTGATTGGTAATACCAATAGCCGCAATGTCCTTTGCCTCTGCTCCCACATTGGCCATAGCCTTCTGCGCAACCTCAAGCTGTGTCACCCAAATTTCCTCAGGGTCATGCTCCACCCAGCCCGGCTTTGGGAAATACTGGGTAAACTCTTTTTGTGCCACACTGCACATCTGACCTTTTTCATTAAAAATTATACAACGATTACTGGTAGTTCCAGCATCCAATGACATAATGTATCTTGCCATAATATGTACCTCGCGCTTTTGGCATAATCTGCCATGTACTTAAGCTTATTATACAATAAAGCGCAAGAATTCTCAACCAACACCTTTCACTTTACATTCCGCCAAACACTTTTCCTATCCAATACACCAAACCCAATGCCCAGCTGACAAACACGCCGTATAAAATAACCGGACCTGCAATGGTAAAAATTTTACAGCCAACGCCAAACACCCACCCTTGGGCTTTGTACTCAATAGCCGGCGCCGCCACGGAATTGGCAAACCCGGTAATAGGAACTAATGCCCCTGCACCACCCCATTTTACGATAACGGGATATACACCAAAACCGGTTAAAACTGCACTAATTAAAACAAGTACCAAAGAACAAATACTTCCCGCCATTTCCTCTTCGATTCCTTGTCCTATAGCCAAATTCGTAATGCTCTGACCGATGGCGCAAATAATCCCACCGCAAATAAAAGCATGAAGCATTTGCTTTCCCAAATTGTGCGTAGGGGTGATTTTTTTAATATATTTACCATATTCCTGTTGATCTTTCTTATCCATAATTCCGCCTTCCTGCCCTTACCCGGACACTGTTTCATACAGCCTAAAATAAAAATATACAAATCCGCCGGTCATCTTTCCCAAAGCAACAAAAAAAACAATCCAAGATAATCCGCCGGATAATTTTAATCTTCTATAAAATATAGGAAATGCATCCAACATTTCTGCAACGGCAAGTGCAAGCGTTCCCACAAAAATTCCGGAAAAGGCGCCATAGACAATTTCTATCAAAGCTCCTAAAAGCCCCAGACCGCTGTCACTAACCAATCCACCAAAGAAGGATACAAACGTGCCGCTCATAGTCCCCAAAATTATCATGTTTTCGAATAAGGTGATATGCTTGGCTTCATGCACTCTCCCCACATACCTGGGCACCAAACCTACCGCCACTAATACGGTCAACACGCCGGCTGCCGCCAGACCGCCAAAGCTAAGGCCGATTATCCCGTGGAAAATTGCAGAAAAAAATGTATTACTCACGTTCTTCTATCCCCCGTCTTTCTGCATTCTCCACGATGGATTGATTTACGTCTTTTTCGTAATTATGCATAGCCACCGCTATCGGTGTGGGATCGGCCGTAATCTTCTTTTTGCCAATGTGATTAAAAAATATGGTGATACCCAAGAATAACCCCACACAATAAGAAAGCTCCAGTATCCCTATACCTTCCGGGGCTTTCCCACTGGTCAAATGGTATACTTCTTCAAAAACAGAACGAATACCGATATCATTGTGAAAAGCCATAATAGTAAATGCGGTTCCAAAAAATGCAATAAAGCAAACCGCTGCCACCTTCAAAGCTTCGCCTCTTTCAGGCTTTTCCCACTCCAAAATCACATCCGTTTCTCCAATGCTTTGCACCTGTACACCCGGAATGACTTTTTCCATTTGCTCCATAATATAGAGCACGCTGACAACCTTTCTGTCGCCTTTCTTTTTCAAACGGCTTATTACTACCATATTTGCCTTGGTCAAAGTTTCTGCATCCGAGCAATAAACCTCTGCCACATCTTTCAGATAGACCGTATCCTGTTTTACCTTTGCATGACTATCACATTTCAAAAAAACAGTCTTGTTCATACCTTTCAGACCTCCTACATTTATCCTTTACATTTTTTCTAAAATCATACATAATATTTCCAACAGCAAATTGGTATGGTTAAAATTATCATTTTTGGCACTTTTAAAAATACCGATTTTGTCTATACTGTAACTATCGACATAAAAACAACCGTTTACGGGAGGCTTAAAATCATGAAAAATAGTCAAATTTATAAAATTACAATAACAGGTTTGATGGCTGCGCTTTGCTACGTATCCTTTACTTATATACAAATTCCGATTCCGGTTCCGGGAGGAGACACTACCGCGTTACATATCGGCAATGCATTCTGTGTACTGGCTGCACTTCTTTTAGGAGGTGTGTATGGTGGTCTTGCAGGAAGTCTTGGCATGACCATTGCCGACTTATTAGATCCAAGATACATAACCAGTGCACCAAAAACATTTATTTTAAAGTTTTTAATCGGTCTGATTGCAGGCTTCGTTGCGCACAAAATCGCTCGAATTTCTGAAGATCACACCAAGGCATATATTTTTAAATGGAGTTTGATTTCCAGCATATGTGCTCTTGGATTTAACGTGATTGCAGATCCGATTTTCGGATATTTTTATAAGAATTATTTTCTTGGCGTACCTAGCCCTGCAGCCAAAATTATGTCCACTTGGGCGGGAGGTGTAACTGCTATCAACGCTGTGGCAGGTACCATTGTAGTGGTTGTTGTATATAACGCACTGCGTCCTACCTTAAAGAAAGCAGGATTATTTGTATGATTCCACGCAAGCTAGCTCTCATTCACGCTTTTTCAGGATTTGGCCACAGCACTATGTCCGTCATTTTGCCGGTAGTTTCTGCTATGGGCGTACAGGGTTGCCCTCTTCCTACTGCTATTTTCTCTAACCATACCGGTTTTCCGGATTGGTATAAGTTGGACTTCACCGAGCATATGACTCCTTATGTAGAAGCTTGGCAACGTCTGGACTTGAAATTTGATGGTATTTACAGTGGTTATTTGGGCTCCGGTGCCCAGTGCGATGCTGTACTGGGATTAGTAGAAAGCCATCCGGAAACCACCTTCTTTTTGGATCCGGTTATGGGTGACCACGGCAAGCTTTACAGCGCTATTACCGAAGATCACGTAGCTGCCATGAAAAAATTGGTAACTTATGCGCACTATATTTTGCCTAATATTACCGAGGCTTGTGTGTTGACGGACACCCCATACAAAGAGGACTTTTCACAGGAAGAACTGCAAGACATTATATCCAAGCTTCACCATATGGGTCCTCAAAATATTGTTATTACAGGAATCCGTAACAAAGATATGCTTACCAATTATATTTCCGAGCTTTCTAACGGCAAACAGATGTTGGAGCAGGTTACTCTTCCAATAGCCGGCAATTCCCGTCCCGGTACCGGAGATATTTTCGGTTCTGTAGTAGTTTCCGGCATATTAAAAGGACAGCCTTTGGAACAAAGTGTCCAAAAAGCTGCCCGATTTGTTTCTGCATGTATTAAGATTTCTGATGAAAACAACCTTCCTGTTCGTGAAGGTACTTGTTTCGAACTGGCAATTCCTAGTTTGTTTGATCCGGAATAATTACTGCTGCAATAAAGTATCCGATAACACCTAATCCGGCTGAAAACAAGGAAAGAACAGCCCATCCAATTCTAATCAAGGTAGGATCTACCTTAAAATACTCACCGATGCCGCCACAAACACCACAAATGGTTTTGTTGGTGGCACTTTTTCTTAATTCTTTAAAATCGTTACTCATAACATTCCTCCTATTCTTCTATAGCATTAATATTTATCGCACCCATTGAGCACTCAATATCCATATGTTTCAGAGCGCCATGCTCCATTTTGACCGTCTTGGCAATTCCTTCTATTGCCTCATCACCAACGCTTACAGAACCGCCTGCACAACTAACATCATAATTGTAAGCTCCTACGGCATCTGCAAGACCTATTTCCACCTTGCCTGCTGCCACTTCGATTTCTGTTTCCACACCAAACTGACCGTTCAAAGTGACTGCACCTGCACGAACCTGGATATCCGTATCTTCTGTTATAGTAGTATTTATACCTTTTACCGCGCCTGCGGACATTTCTATACTTAATTCTCCGGCGGTCAACTCCTGCCAGGAAATGGTGCCTGCGCTTACCTTTAATTCTACATCTCTGACTATTAATTTGTCAATTGAAACTACACTTGCTGCAGATTCAATTTCCACTCCCAATGTGCCATTATTAGATAAGGAACTGGGAATACTTACGGTTACTTTTCCTTTGCCTAAATCATTACTATTTTGGCCTCTTCCGATAATGTAGAGCTCACCCTTATCCAAATACCCTTGGTACTTATGCACTGCCGCAGATTCTACGAAAACATCTTGCCCGTCATACTCTTTAACTTCAATTGTAATACCGGAAGTTTTTATATTTATTTTTTGTACTTCTGATGCAGAAAAACTCTCTTCTACTTTTTCCTCATCCACATGAGTTGTGGCATTTTCTTTAAAATAATGCTGCTCTTCCAATTCAAAAAATGGTTCGATTTCTATCCCTTCGTCAAAATCTATGGTCCATTTTCCACTTAATATTTGCTCTTTTAATTGACCAAGTCCGCCTTTAAAAATCCCTGCGCTGGAAGCCGCAAGACCTACAACCACACAAATCACACCAACAATTAAACATCTTTTAATAAATTTGCCCATAATAACCTCCTTTACTACTTCTTATGTACAATGCCGGAGCATACATCTACAAGCCAAACAAACAATTTCGGAAGCACTTTGAAAACCACCCATGCTGCAAAGGCAATCCCAATCAAGCCTATACCTACCATAAGTAAGCCTCCACCCATCATAACCAATGATGTTATAGGTGCAAAAAACACCTTTACAAGCGCAAAAACAATAACCGCAATTGAGGCGATTACAAGCGCAATACCGGCAACACCTGCTCCAAATACGATTGCTACCAACGTAAGAACAATTGCAATAATAACACTTAAAATAGCACCACAAACAGGAACTATTATCGGTGCCGCACACAAGCACAAGACAATAAATAATATCCATTGTGCCGTAGTCAGCTTGCCTTTTTGAGCTCTTTTTTCTTTATTATTTAAAACATGGGTACTGATTTCGTCCTTTTTACCATCAAATACTTCCTTTTTTATGCTTCTTGCAAGCTCATCCGGAGTTCCAAGAGAACGAATTACTTCCTCAACCCGATCACCTGCATCCTCTAAATAATCACGGTAAAATTGCATTGCTTCCTGTCTATCCTCTGTAGGGATATCATATAAAAGCTGCTCTAATTTCTGTAAATATTCTTCTTTTCTCATAACATCTTCGCCCTACTTTCTTATAAACATACCGGAAATTTTAGATGAATATTCCTGCCATTCTGCTTCATACAAGTTCAATTGTACTCTGCCTCTTTCCGTTATTTTATAATATCTTCTGTTTCTACCACCAAATTCCATGTCATAAACTTCTAAACATTCATCCTTTTGCAATCTACGAAGCACCGGATATAAGGTAGATTCTGAAATATCAATAACTTCTTTGACTTCCTGCGTGATTTTGTAGCCATATGTTCCATTTATATCTCTGGATACAACAGCAAGTACAATAGCATCTAACAGGGTAGCACCAGTATTGAAAACCATAAGTACCTCCTTTTTTCACCTTGCACAATACTTATCCTCTATAATATTATACGTCATATAATATTGTTCTATCTACAGCATAATAAATTCCGGCCATCGTGTCAATATTTTCTCTAAATATTATGATTTTCTTTTATTTTTTATATCTTTTCCACAATATGACACTTTATTTTTTATGCATTATGCTATAATGACGTGTAAAAATCACACCTGTCTCATATGACTTTTTCCACACTATCCACACTGTTATCCACATCACTTTTGCATTTCAGATATGTCATTTTTTTATGATGATAGTGTCATATTGCAAATTTGCCATCCAAAAAATGTAAAAATGTAAAAAATTCAAATTTTCAAATTTTCATAGCATATTTTTCAAATATGAGTTATAATAAACATGTTAATTTTATCATTTTCGTAACTCCAAGCGGCTTACGAATCTTTACCCGAAAGGATTTATTATGATTTACCTAGGATCTCATGTAGGAATGAGCGGAAAAGACATGTTTCTCGGCTCTGTGAAGGAAGCAGCTTCTTACGGCGCCAACACTTTTATGGTTTATACCGGCGCTCCTCAGAACACCAAACGCAAAAATATTGACGAACTTCGCATCGAAGAAGCCCACGCTCTTATGAAAGATGTCGGCATTTTCAACTTTATTGTCCACGCACCTTATATTATCAATTTAGCCAACACTGTAAAGCCGGAAACTTTCGAACTTGCTGTCGATTTTCTTAAAGTTGAGATTGAACGTACTGCTGCTATGGGCAGTCAGATTCTTGTTTTACACCCGGGCAGCCATGTAGAGGCCGGCGTGGAATCCGGAACCGCCCAGATTATCAAGGGACTGAACATGGTTCTTGACGCAGACACCCCTGTTTATATTGCGTTGGAGACTATGGCCGGAAAAGGCAGCGAAATCGGACGTACTTTCGAAGAATTAAAAGCAATCTATGACGGCGTTGAGCATCCTGAAAAATTGCGAATTTGCATGGATACTTGCCATATGTCTGATGCAGGATACCCTGTAGCAACAGATTTTGACAGAATTCTTGCAGAATTTGATAGGATTATCGGATTGGACCAGCTTGTGGCTATTCATATTAATGATACTAAGAATCCACAAGGTGCTCACAAGGACCGCCACGCTAATATCGGCGACGGCTACTTAGGCTTTGATGCACTTCGTTACATTGTTCACCACCCTAAGTTAGACAACGTTATCAAGATTTTAGAGACACCTTATATCGATGACCCTTCTAAAGAAGGCAACAAAGTTGCGCCATATAAAGAAGAAATTGCAAAATTATTAAAATAAAGGAGTTTTTTATGAAAAAAATTGAAACTTTCAACGCACCAGCTGCTATCGGACCTTATTCCCAGGGCTATA
>JAZOSF010000011.1:0-10517 GCA_045657025.1 Lachnospiraceae bacterium
GTATGCAATGAAAAGACGCTTTTTATAATTTACAAGTCCCAAATCACTGAAACTAAATGCAAAGCCTAAAAGCGGAAGTACCGCACCATAAATTACCAAACAAATAATTTTCTGCTGTAATTTCTCCTAAAGACAACCACAAAAGCGCAAGAATCGGCACACGCTTAACACACGGAATAACCACTTCCGGAAGTTCGTCCCTAAACAACTCAAAGCACTGTTCCCAGATGCTTTCCTTTGCAGTTCCGGATTGTCTTGCAAATATTGTAACCTTGGTTCTATGCGCAAATCCCATCACAATTAAAAATGCGCTAGCTCCAACAGCACCAATAAACACACCCGGAATTAATCCGATTACTACATAAAAATGCTCTAAGCGAACACTTTGCATCAAATTTGCCGCCTTGGCACCATATCCCCCTAATGTAAGATAACTGATCATTGTCCCGATTATCATGCAAACAACAAAAGCCAAGCGGGAAGCACTAACCATCTCTCTGTCTAACTCAGCCTGCATAATGCCTCGAATCACTTGCATAACTGCAATAAACGGTACGATAATCATAAAAAATTCCAGCAACTTATCTACATAAAGCAGATTGGTTTTTGCAATTACAAACTCATTTACCAGTTTAAGTACCACTTCTACCAATATTGTTGACAGGATGCCATATAAAACGCCGGTCTTCCACATATTGGAAGCATCTTTATACATATCTTTCTTACGGCGCAATCTAATCATATAATCCATGGTATCCGGAACGCCGCCCAAAAACAAATATGTAATCAAGAAAAACAATTCCAAACTTCCTGCAACATAAATCATACCCATACCACCAATTTTGGTGTATAACACAAGCATTGCAATGAAAAATATAATTTGTGCAATTCCTACGATTCTTTTGCCCTTTAAATCCATACTAATCTTCCCTTGTAATTCCTAACGCTTCCAACGCTTCTCTTTGCTTAGTCTCCATTACAGCGGCTTCATCCGGTTCCATATGGTCGTAACCGCATAAATGTAACATGCTGTGAGCCACAAGAAATGCAAATTCTCTTTTTTTAGAATGACCATATTCCAAAGCCTGCTCTGCAACTTTTTCTACACAGATTACAATGTCGCCCATAAGAAGCATCCCTGTTTCCGGATCAAAATAATTGAGTTCATCCTCTTCTATCAATGAAAAATCTCCGGGTGCATTAAAATCTAAATTTGGGAAAGATAACACATCTGTAGGACGATCAATTCCTCTATGCTCACAATTTATTTCTTGAATGGCATCCTTGTCCACCATTGTCACATAAATATCAAATTCATATGGAACTTCTTCCATATCTGCAATCTGATTGATAACTGCCTCTGCAATCTCTGCTGCATTAAACTCCACATCAAATGGGGCTTCTTCTTCATAAAATAATGCCATACTTAACCTCTGTTCTTCTTTTTGTCGTATTCCTTTGTGCTCTGCTTTTCACGACGTTCTTTATATTTTGCCTGTCTGGACTCATAATCATCATAAGCTTTAACAATCTTTTGTACCAACGGATGACGTACAACGTCCTTATTTGTAAGGTTACAAAAAGCTATATCATCAATGCCGTGAAGCACCTTCTCTGCCACATCCAAACCACTCTTAGCATCCGGTGCCAAGTCCTTCTGGCTGGCATCACCGGTTACAATAACTTTGGAGCCAAAACCGATACGTGTCAAAAACATCTTCATCTGCGCAGGAGTTGTATTTTGTGCTTCATCCAAAATAATAAATGCATTGTCTAAGGTACGACCACGCATATATGCAAGAGGCGCCACCTCAATCAGCCCCTTTTCCATATTACGCATAAAACTCTCCGCACCCATAATCTGATAAAGGGCATCGTACAAAGGTCTCAAATAAGGGTCAACTTTGCTTTGTAAGTCGCCCGGCAAAAAGCCTAATTTCTCCCCTGCTTCAATAGCCGGTCTTGTAAGAATAATACGACTCACTTCATTTGCCTTAAATGCTGTAATTGCCATTGCCATTGCCAGATATGTCTTGCCGGTACCTGCAGGTCCTAACCCAAACACAATCATATTATCTCTGATTGCATCTACGTATTTTTTCTGTCCTACCGTTTTGGGCTTGATTGGTTTGCCGCTAATCGTATGACAAATTAAATCCCTGTCAATCTCAGTAATTAATTCTTCTTCGTCTTCCATGCCCATGGTAATTGCATAGTCCACATTCTGTTCTTCTATTTCATTGCCTCGTTCACTCAAAATCATAAGTTGCTCCAAAATACTTTTTGCTTTTTCTACATGTGCTCTTTCACCGGTTATCTTAATAGCACCATTGCGGTCTACAATCTCCACCTGTAAATCACGTTCTATTTTTTTAACATACAGGTCGTGCTGACCAAAAATACTTTGCATCTGCGCCATGGTAAGTTCCAAGGTGCTTTCATATGCCTTCTGAATCATTTATATCCTCCGGTTTTTCGATTGGCTTATGGGTAATTGCAGGCATAATAACTTTCATATTTCCTTTTAGAGCCCACTCCCCCATAATTATGTCTATTGTAACATTTTTTTCTAAAATTTGTACCCCTTTTTCTATTAATATTGCATTATTTTTTTCAAATTTTTCTTCTAAAATCTTTTTTGCCTCTTTCTCGGTATATTCTTTTTCTATTTTCACATATTCGTATATCTCAAATTTTCCAAATCCAAAAGAAAAATCTTTTAACACCACATTCTTTTTTCGGTTTAAAACATAGTCTTTATATATAAAATCTTTATCGTTTCTTTTATTGCGATATATTTTATTCCCTACAGAAAAATAAATCCCATCACTTCGTCTGCCGGTATAATTTTTTTCTAAATATACCTTGTTCAACTGATAGTTTACCGGTATAACTGTTTCGATTCCCACATCAGCATCCGCTTCATAGTATTGATAATATGCAACGGTCTGGTCCTGATTATACACCGGAACTTTTCCATCTACCAACAAATCTCCTTTTTTCACTTCGGCCCCTATTTTAACCATAGGAATTCCATTTCTAACATAAATATTTGATATAATGCCATCCGCCGAAGCATAAATGCTGCTTCCGTAAGTAAGTATGTTTTTTTCTTCTGACATGACTTTTTCATTTTCTTTTATACTTATTACAAGCATCGTGCCATCTATTTTTCCGGATGTCCATGTTATCAAATCAAAGTTTTTTCGAATTTCTTTTTCTAAATTTTCTAAAGGAATGTCTTTTTTCCACATACCGATATATACACCCTGTTTCTCTAAAAAATCTTTAAAAACATCTTCTGAAATACTATGATTTCCTTCCAACTTAATATGTAAAAGCATATTGGTACTTATTAACCAAACCGCCAAAAACAGAGCAAAACCAATAAGCATAAAACTTCTGTTAAGAAGCCTTGGCATAAAAAACGGCAGTCCGTGCCTTTCCACCACAACTGCCCTTATCCCAGCCTTTCTTGCTAATTTTCTGCATTCCATAAAATCTTTTAGCTTCATATTAAGAAAAACAAACTTGCCTTGAGCCTCTATACCCCAAAGCATCATTTTTTTACGGGAACACAATACCAAAAAACGTTCTGTACCATTGCCCCATATTTTAATACGTACATACCCATCCATATACATGAAACTGCGCATACTTACCCTCACTACAAATATGTAATGCTGCGAATTTTTCCGCAAATCATCATATGTTCCTCCATATAATGGCTTATAAGTAAGTGTGATCCGTCTATCTTTATCACATGGTGGCTGGCTTGAAGAAGCACCTGTTCTTCCTTGTATTCCAAAAGTGCTTTGTAATTTTCAATCCAAACCTCACTATTTCCCACTATCGTTACCAAAGTATCTTTTAAAACTGCTTCAGCCGGAAGCTTATTATCCAAAATTTGCTGCCGTAGTCCATCCGTATACTTTTCAGTCACACGTTTTGGCGGCTTATTTTTCATATATTTCTTTTTACGTTTCATATCACATTGTATGCACAAAATTTCTTGAAAATGAAAAAAATAATAGAGGTGCACTTCATTCACCTCTATTACTCTCTCTATTTATGATACGGTTCGCCGGAAACAATTCGAAAGCCTCTATACACTTGCTCCAGCAAAATTACACGCATGAGCTGATGCGGAAAGGTCATGTCTGAAAAACTTATTTTGGCATCGCTACGCTTGGATACCGTAGAATGAAGCCCTAAAGATCCTCCGATAATAAACTGAATGTGGCTCTTGCCTTGTACACCCAGGCGTTGAATACACTCTGCGAATTCCACGGAATTATACTTCTTACCAAGGATTTCTAAGGTAAATACATAGGCATCCTCTTTAACTTGTTTTAAAATACGTTCCGCTTCTTTTGCTTTGATTTGCTCCTCTAAGGCCTCTCCGGCACCGTCAGGCGTCTTTTCGTCTGCAACTTCTATCACCTGAAGCTTGCAATACTTGCTTAATCTTTTTGAAAATTCATCAATAGCATCCCGATAGAACTTTTCTTTTACCTTACCAACGGCAATAATATCTATTCTCATAGGAATTACCCAAAAATATTATCATAATGCTCATCTAACAAGGACTCAACGAAAGCACCCTGGTTAGCAAGCTCCGGAAATGCATCCACAACTTTTTTACGCATATATGCCATACGTTTGAAATAAGCTTCTTCCTCTGTTTCTGCTGTGATTTGGGATAACAATACATTCGTAAATTGTTCTTCCAAAAATTTTTTCAGTTCGCTTTTGGAATCTGCTTCTTTATGAATAAAATCTTTATACTTTCTAACATTTAAGGCAGATACAATACCTATAATGATAAATAAGATAAAGAATGCGCCCATAACACCATGGCTAAACCAGTTTCCTTTTCCACCAATGTAAAATGGCAATTTACCAAACCAACTAAGGGCAACTACCACAACACCTAACATACCAACTATCAAGAAACTAATGGCACTGGATTTGTTATCCTCTGCTTTTTCCTTATAATTTTGATAAATATTGCTTGGAGGAACTTGCTTTACCAGCTCTTCTCTTTCCTTCTGCAATTTATCCAGTTCTTCTTCTGTCATATTAGCAAGTCTGGTTTCTTCTGCTTTCTTTTGCTCTTCGAAAATAAAAACATTCATTTGAGTAAATGCTTTTTTATGTTCCTTTGCTGAACAGTACAATTTTACGAAACCTTTTTCATCTACTTCATCTGCAGATAAGCTTGTAAATTTACAGTACTCCAAATATTCCTGCACTTTTTTAACCACAGGATATGGTGCCTCAATTAATAGTTTCTTATTGGAATCCTCTTCATTTACGCTAACAAGTTCACAATCACAATCTGCGCAATGTGTAATTCCATCTCTATATTCGTTTTTGCATTTTGGACAAATTTTCATAATAGTCTCCTCTACTGCGTTAAGTCATAAATTTCTTCTGTACGTATATCTACACCATAATATCTGCCTGTTCTGTGTTGTTCGGCAGTCGTAGTATCCCTGGAAACTTCCGCAAAATAATAACAGTCCTTTCCGGTCTCTACCGTCATCGGATACAAATACTCATAAACCAGAATATGGGTATCATCCTGCTTAATATGCCCTGCACCATCTGAAATACCACCAAGATTCATATGATAGGCCACCAAGAGTTTTTTGGCGTCATCATAGGTTAATTCCGTGTCTAATGTCACCGTAAATTCTCGGGTAATAATTTCGCTGGCCAAACCGGTATTATCAATAGCAACAAACTTATACATTGACTTGCCAAGCGGAGCATAAAGAGTACTTGTATACTGATAACTGCTTCTATTTGGAGTTGTTCCGTCTGTTGTGTAATATACCTTTACATAAGGATTGGTCTCTATTTGAATTTTTACAGGACAATTGTACGTGCCACTATACGCTAACACTTCAGGAGGACTGACCTTTTTAGCTTCAATAAAGTAATTTTTGGTTTCAACTTTGCTAGACACACCATAATTATTGATAAATACAGCTGAAATCGTATTGTCTCCGGTTTCCAAAAAAATGGTCCCTTTGAATTCCGGGCTGTTGGCATCAGGTTCGCTGCCATCTGTAGTATAATGTATGGTTCCTATCCCATCGCTCTCTAATTTTAATGTGATAAGCGATGCATAGGTTCCTTCCGGTTGACTAAATATTACCGGAACACACATATAGTCCCAAAATGCAAGTCGTATATTTTCATCACGCACTGTTGCAAGATACTCAGCAATACTTTCGTATTCCCCTCTTGTTTCGTGATAAGCTATAATTTTTTCCACAGCCGCTAATTGCTCATCAAAGGTAAATTGTGAACTCCCCGCAATAATTTTGTAGATTTCCATTGCCTTTTCAGATTCGCCATTTTCCATGTAAATCTTGCACAAATGAAATCTATGAATTGCTTTCTTTGGAGAACGATTAATGATATCCTCCATATAAGCTATTGCGGCATCATACTCTCCATCATCGAGATAATATTCCACTACCATTTCATGAATAAATGTAGACTGGTTCCATATCGCTCTACCCGCAAAAAAAACTCCAGTAACTACAAAAACGATAATCGCAACGATTCCGCCAAAAGCAAAAAACTTTGCATCTTTTTTGGTGAAAGCCGGCTCTTTTTTCTTTTGTTCTTCTATAGCAGCATCATTTGCAATATTCTTCATGCTCTCGGCCATACTGTCTTCTACCTTGGCCTCAAATTCCGGCACAAGATTGATTTCATGACCACAATCTTCACAATACAAATGTTCATCTGCTAAATCATTTCCACATTTTGGGCAGTTCATTTATACACCTACTTTAATAGTTTCTAAACAGTTCTTCATTAGCATGGCAATAGTCATAGGACCAACTCCACCCGGAACAGGTGTGATAGCACTACACTTTTCTGCCACTTTGTCATAATCCACATCGCCGCACAACTTATTGTCTGCATTTCTATGAATGCCAACATCTATTACAACGGCACCCTCTTTTACATAAGAATCATCTATCATACATGGCTTACCGATAGCAACGATAAGTATATCGGCTTTTTTGCAAACTTCTCGCAAATCCTTTGTTTTGGAGTGTGCAATAGTTACTGTAGCATGTTCTCGAAGCATCAACATTGCCATAGGTTTTCCTACGATATTACTTCTACCGATTACCACACATTCTTTGCCTGCAATTTCAATATTGCTTCGTTTTAAAAGTTCGATAACCCCTGCCGGCGTGCATGGTTGAAATCCCTGCTCACCAATAAAGAGCTTGCCTACATTTAAAGGATGAAAACAATCCACATCCTTTTTCGGGGAAATTGCTCTTAGAATTTTATCTTCACAGATATGCTTTGGCAACGGAAGTTGCACCAAAATGCCGTTCACAGATGCATCTTGATTTAAAACATCAATCAAGGCCAAAAGTTCATCTTCTGTTGTTTCCTCAGGGAGTTCATAAGATCTGGATGCAATTCCAACATATTCACACGCTTTTTTCTTGTTGCGCACATATACACTGGAAGCCGGATCCTGACCCACCTGAACAACAGCAAGTGTTACTTCCACGCCTTGCTCCTTTAATTCTGCAACTTGTACTTTTAATTCATCTTTGATTTCTGTGGAAATTCTCTTTCCATCTATAATTTGAAGCATATCTCTTCTCCTTGATTGTACTATAAATTAGAACAGACCTGTAATTTGTCCTTCTTCATTTACATCAATATTGTAAGCTGCAGGTGCTTTTGAAAGCCCCGGCATAGTCATAATAGAACCGGTAATAACAACAACAAAACCTGCGCCTGCTGATACGTATACATCACGAACATTAATTTCAAAACCGCTCGGTCTGCCTAACAATTCCGGATTATCAGACAAAGAATACTGTGTCTTTGCCATACAAACAGGTAAATTGCCAAAGCCAAGCTTTTCTAAATTTGCCAACTGTTTTTCTGCTGCAGGTGCAAAATTAACACCGTCTGCGCCGTAAATTTCCTTGGCAATAATATTAATCTTGTTCTTTAAAGTATCTTCTTTTTCATATAAAGGCTTGAAGTTGCTTGGTTTTGTTTCTAAAGTTTCTAATACTTTTTCAGCCAAAGCCTTACCGCCTTCGCCACCATGAGCCCACACTTCGCAAAGTGCAAACGCACAATCTCTTTCTTCGCAGAAATTCTTAACAAATTCTACCTCTTCTTCTGTATCTGTAACAAAAGAATTTAAAGTTACAATAACCGGTACACCAAACTTCTGAACATTTTCGATATGTTTTTCTAAGTTTACAATACCTGCTTTTAAAGCTTCTAAATTTGGAATGGTAACTTCTGTTTTTGGAACACCACCATTATATTTCAAAGCCTTGATTGTTGCTACAATAACTGCAGCATCCGGATGTAATCCGCTTTCACGACAAGTGATATCAAAGAATTTTTCTGCCCCTAAATCTGCACCAAAGCCTGCCTCTGTAACAACATAATCTGCCATCTTAAGTGCAGTCTTCGTAGCAATAACGGAGTTGCAACCATGAGCAATATTAGCAAAAGGTCCACCATGTACAAAAGCAGGTGTATGTTCTAAAGTCTGTACCATATTTGGCTTGATTGCATCCTTTAACAGTGCTGCCATAGCACCTACAGCCTGTAACTGACCTGCTGTTATCGGATTACCTGCGTAATCATATGCTACAACCATACGGCTTAAACGTGCTTTTAAATCTGCCATGTCTGTTGCAAGACAAAGAACAGCCATAATCTCACTGGCAACAGTAATTACAAAGTGATCTTCTCTTACAAAACCATCTGCTTTGCTTCCAAGACCCACTACAACGTTACGAAGCACACGATCATTCATATCAATACAACGCTTCCATGTGATATTGCGTGTATCAATATTTAACACATTGCCCTGTTGAATGTGATTGTCTAAAAGAGCAGCCAACAAATTGTTAGCAGATGTAATTGCATGGAAATCACCTGTAAAATGAAGGTTGATATCTTCCATAGGTACTACCTGTGCATAGCCACCACCTGCCGCACCGCCCTTAATACCAAAGCATGGTCCTAAAGATGGTTCTCTTAATGCAATAATTGTTTTTTTACCCAACTTAGCCAATGCCTGTCCAAGACCTGCATTTACGGTTGTCTTACCTTCGCCGGTTGGAGTTGGATTGATTGCAGTCACTAAAATCAGCTTGCCATCTTCTTTGTCACTCATATTCTGTAAATATGAGTTGGAAATTTTGGCTTTATATTTTCCATATAATTCTAAATCATCTTCCTGAATACCAATGCGCTCTGCAACTTTTACGATTGGCTCCATCTGTACTTCTTGTGCAATTTGAATGTCTGTCTTCATCATGTATAACTCCTATAATTAAATTTCCTCTAAAAGATTCTCAAACTGTTCTAAACTCATCAAAACTTTTCTCGGCTTAGTACCTTCTTCATCGCCAACCACGCCGTATTCACACAACTGATCCACGATACGTGCTGCGCGGTTAAATCCAATCTTGAATACTCTCTGCAACATACCGATAGATGCTTTGTCCTTCTCAATTATGAAACGGCCTGCATCAGCAAATAATGCATCCTTGTCGTCGTTCTTTGAGCTTGCACCACCTGCTGAAGAACCGGAACCGGATTTTAAATTATTAATCTGGTTTTGAATATCTTCTTGATAAACATTACCAATCTGCTGATTCTTCAAGAAATCTACTACTGCGCCGACTTCTGCATCAGACACATAAGAGCCCTGTATACGAACCGGCTTGCTGTAGCCTTGTGGATAAAAGAGCATATCACCCTTTCCAAGAAGCTTCTCTGCACCATTCATATCCAAAATGGTACGGGAATCCACACCACTGGAAACTGCAAATGCCACTCGTGAAGGCATATTGGCCTTAATCAAACCGGTGATTACATCAACAGAAGGTCTCTGTGTAGCAATAATCAAATGAATTCCTGCTGCTCTGGCAAGCTGAGCAAGACGACAAATAGCCTCTTCCACTTCACCCGGAGCTACCATCATAAGATCTGCAAGTTCATCTACAATGATAACAATCTGTGGAAGCTTCTTAGGTGCGTTCTCATCACCTTTCGCTGTCATTTCATCGATTTTTGCATTGTAGCCCTTCATGTCACGAACATGTAACTCGGCAAACTTTTCGTAGCGGTTCATCATTTCACTGACGCCCCACTGAAGTGCACCCGCTGCCTGCTTCGGATCTGTTACAACCGGAATCAAAAGATGAGGAATGCCGTTATATGAACTAAGTTCTACCACCTTCGGGTCAATCATAATCATCTTGACTTCATCCGGATGTGCTTTATAAAGAATACTCATGATCAAAGTATTGATACATACGGACTTACCGGAACCGGTAGAGCCTGCAATCAACATATGAGGCATCTTTGCAATATCAGCTACTACAATCTTACCAGCAATATCTTTACCAACTGCAAACGAAATCTTGGATGAGGAATCTTTGAATTCCACAGATTCAATCATATCCCTAAATGCAACTGCACTG
>JAZOSF010000012.1:0-3742 GCA_045657025.1 Lachnospiraceae bacterium
ATGCGTACGTTGGAATTGAATCTAAACGTGACGGCAAGCTCTACTGGGGTGCCGGTGTGGATGCCGATATCACACATGCATCCATTGATGCTCTAGTAACAGCAATTAATAATTCGTTAAATGCATAAATAGAAAAGAGGATGAAAAAATGAGTATTTTGTACAAAAGCACACGAGGTGTGGACGGAACAGTGGTAACTGCTTCTCAGGCAATCCTTCAGGGACTTGCAAATGATGGCGGTCTCTTTGTTCCAACAGAGCTTCCAAAACTGGATGTGACATTAGATGAATTAAAAGATATGACATATCAGGAAACTGCTTATGCAGTTATGAAACAGTTTTTAACTGACTTTACAGAAGAAGAGTTAAAGGCATGTATCGCAAATGCGTATGACGATAAGTTTGATACAGCAGAAATTGCACCGCTGGTAAAAACAGATAAAGCATATTACTTAGAATTATTCCACGGCGCAACCATTGCATTTAAAGATATGGCATTGTCTATTTTGCCACATTTAATGACAACTTCTGCAAAGAAAAATAATGCGAAAAATGAAATTGTTATCTTAACAGCAACTTCCGGAGATACAGGAAAAGCTGCACTTGCAGGTTTTGCAGATGTTCCGGGAACAAAGATTATTGTATTTTATCCAAAGAATGGAGTTAGTCCAATTCAGGAAAAACAGATGGTAACTCAGAAGGGTGAGAATACATTTGTTGTTGGTATTCACGGAAACTTTGACGATGCACAGAGTGGTGTAAAAACAATCTTCGCGGACAAAGTACTGGCAGAAGAAATGGATAAAGCAGGATTCCAGTTCTCAAGCGCAAACTCTATTAACATTGGCCGTCTTGTACCACAGGTAGTATATTATGTATATGCGTATGCAAAATTATATGCCAACGGTGAAATTGAAAAAGACGAAAAGATTAACGTAGTAGTTCCAACCGGTAACTTTGGTAATATTTTAGCAGCATATTATGCAAAACAGATGGGCATGCCAATTGACAAGCTTATTTGTGCATCCAATGATAATAAAGTATTATACGATTTCTTTAAAACAGGATGCTATGATAAGAACAGAGATTTTATTCTCACAACATCTCCGTCTATGGATATCTTAATTTCCAGCAACTTAGAACGTTTGGTATATAAAATCGCTGGAAACGATGCCGAAAAAGACGTTGCGCTGATGAAAGCCTTAAGCGCGGAAGGTGCTTATGAAATCAGTGAAGAAATGAAAGCAGAGCTTGCAGATTTCTACGGAAATTATGCTTCTGAAGCTGAAACAGCAGAAGAAATTGCAAGCGTTTACGGTGATACAGGTTATGTGCTGGATACACATACTGCAGTTGCTTCTGCGGTTTATGGAAAATATACAGCAGAAACAGGCGACACAAAGAAAGCGGTAATTGCATCAACTGCAAGTCCATATAAATTTACAAGAAGTGTAATGAATGCAATCAATGCAGAAAAGTATGATGCAATGGGCGATTTTGAATTGGTAGATGAACTTTCCGTGATTTCAGGTGTTGCAGTTCCAAATGCCATTGAAGAAATCAGAAACGCAGAAGTTCGTCATAATACAGTATGTGACGCAGATGAAATGAAAAATGTTGTAAAACAGTTCTTAGGAATCTAATTGATAGGAGGAAAAGCTCATGGATCCAACAAATATTTATGCATCCTTTGGTTTTATTGATATTATTGTAATATGTATTGGTGTATATGGATTTTATTCATGGTACATGTTAGTGAATAAGCATGAAATAAAGAAAACACTTTTACTTGGAGGAAGTACAACTCCAGAACAGTGTACAGATGTAGAGGGATTTGCAAACTACATGGGGGCAAAGCTTTTGGTTCTTTCAGCTGATTTGGTGATTTTTGGTGCGCTGTCTGCATACAACAGTTATGTAAAAGAGGTTGGCATGATTCTTTGGATTGGCATGGCAATTTTTCTTGCAATCATTGTATGGTATTGTGTATTTCTTCGTAAAGCAGATGCATTATTCTTTAGTGCAAAGGGAAAAAGTGGAAAATCTATCAAAGACAAAGCTTTAAAGAAATAATAGAATGGAAAAAGACTTCGGGGTTTAACCGAAGTCTTTTTTTGTTTAAGTATAATTTAGCGTTTTTTAAGAGATTCGTAAGTTTTTTTCTTGCATACGCTCTTGTATGCAGGACGGATAATCTTACCACCGCTTGTAAGTTCTTCAAGACGATGTGCGCTCCAGCCGACGATACGGGCATTGGCAAACATTGGTGTGAAAAGCTCTGTTGGTAAATTTAACATGCTATAAACAAAACCGGAATAAAAGTCGATATTTGCACTAACACCTTTGTAAATCTTACGTTTTTCGAAAATAACTTCTTTGGCAAGTTTTTCTACAGTATTATAAAGTGCAAGTTCGTCTTCACGTCCTTTTTCTTTTGCAAGACTTGCAACATGTGATTTGAAGATTTCTGAACGAGGGGCAGAAAGAGAGTAAACCGCATGTCCCATACCGTAAATCAGACCACTGTGGTCAAATGCTTCACGATCAAGTAATTTGCAAAGGTAATCTTTTAATTGTGCTTCGTTTGTCCAATCAGAAACGTTTGCTTTTAAGTCATCAAACATTTTTACAACTTTTACGTTGGCACCACCATGTTTTGGACCTTTTAAAGAACCAAGTGCAGCAGCGATTGCAGAGTATGTGTCAGTTCCTGAAGAAGATACGACGTGTGTTGTAAATGAGGAGTTGTTACCACCGCCGTGTTCCATATGAAGTACAAGCCCTAAGTCCAGCATTTTTGCTTCCAACTCGGTATATTGTCCATCCGGACGGAGCAGATATAAAAGGTGCTCTGCTGTGGAAAGCTCTGGTTTTGGTGGATGAATAATCAGGCTGGCTCCATCATGATAGTGGTTGTAAGCATGATAAGCATACACTGAAATTAATGGAAATAAACTGATTAACTGTAAAGACTGGCGTACAACATTTTCAATAGATGTATCATCTGCACGGTCATCATAAGCATACATTGTCAGTACGCTTCGAGCCAATGCATTCATCATATCTTTACTTGGCGCTTTCATAATAATATCACGCACAAAGTGTGTTGGAAGGGAACGGAAGTCTCCCAGTATTTGTTTAAATGTTGCCAGTTCTTTTGTATCTGGCAATTCTCCGAAGAGCAGAAGATAAGCAACCTCTTCAAAACCAAAACGGTTTTCCTTTTCGAATCCCTTTACAAGATCCTGAATTTTGTATCCGCGATAGTAAAGCTTACCATCGCAAGGAATCATGTCACTATCTTCGATGATATAGGAAGTAATTTCGGAAATGTCGGTAAGGCCGGCGAGAACCCCTTTACCGCTTAAATCACGTAATCCGCGTTTAACGTCATATTTTGTGTATAATGCCGGATCAATCTGGCCATGTTCTTTGGATAATTTGGAAAGCGCAAGAAGTTCTGGTGTAATTTCTGAAAAACTATTGATATTCTGCATTCAAATTCTCCTTTCAAGTGTTCAAGTTTTTTCAATAATACTGGACTATCATAGCATAAAATAGTAAAAAATAAAAGTTGATTTTTTTTTAACAATATGAGATAATAAATCCGATTTTGAATAATAGGAGGAATCTAATATGTCTACAAAAGCTTATTATCCGATTTCAGAAATCGGCGCTGGAAAACCAGGTTTTTCTAAAACTCGTTCTATCATTGAAGCCGCTTTCTACGGAAACAACGTTGT
>JAZOSF010000013.1:0-11097 GCA_045657025.1 Lachnospiraceae bacterium
GCACTGATCATGATACCGGCATTTACAAATATGCAAATATAATGAGGAGGAATTTTATGAGAAAAATATTTTATCGAATTAGTTATAGTTTACAGAACGAAGAAGGAATTACCACAGTGGAAGTTATTTTGCTGATGGTGGTACTAATTGCAGTTGTTTTAGTTTTTAAAGAGCAAATAATGGGTTTGGTAGAAAGTATCATGGACAAAGTTACCAGACAAGCCCTGCGGGTATAGCATGAATCGCAAAAAAGTAAATGGTTCTATAAGCGTGTTTTTAGCAGTAACTATTACTTTGATAATGTCCTTTTGCTTGGTTTTAATTGAGAGCGCAAGAGAAAACACCTTATTGCTGAAAGCAGATGTAGTTATGAATGCCGGAGTGCAAAGCGTTATGGCTGAATTTTCCGTACCGTTATGGGAAAAATATGACTTGCTATATGTAGATAGCAGATATGGAGAGAAAAGTACAGATTATACATTGGTAAAAAATCATTTTCGAAAGTATATCGATAAAAATCTGGAATTAGGAAATCAAGGATGGCTTGGGCTAGAGTATAAGGGTGTTCAAATTTCAGATGTATTATTAGCTACAGATTTTTACGGAAAGGATTTTTATTTGCAGGCAGCTCTTTCGGCAAAAGAATCTGCGGGGGTTTCTTATTTGGAACAAATAAAAAGTTGGTTTGACAAGGTCGAGTCTACGTATAATATGGGTGATTTTCTGGATGGCAAAGTAATAGAGGTAGAAGAATCTATAGAGGAAGTAAACGGCACGGAAATAGAAGTGGAAGAAGATAAATTTGAAACGGTTTATATTGATAATCCATTAGATCAAATGCTGTCTGGAAATATCTTGCTGCGCCAAGTAATAAGTGATTACAGTTCTATATCTAACTATGACATAACTATGCAGGAACTGTCTTCTCATCGCAAACTGGAGGTGGGGACCATGCTTGATACAAGAGAGGATAATTCGATCATAAATAAAATATTTTTTTGCCAATATGCAATGGACCATTTTGAGCACTATAGAAGTCAAAATCAGGATGGCAAGAGAATGTTACACTGTGAGCTGGAGTATTTGATTGGTGGAAAAAGTTGTGATGCAAAAAATTTGGAAATTGTAACGGCAGAATTGTTATTACTTCGCGAAATCGATAATTACTTGTTCTTGCTTCAAGATGAACTGAAAATGCTGGAAGCGCATGAATTGGCAGTGGCTGCAACAGCTACCTTAGTACCTTGGCTAGAACCGGTTGTCTATCAAGCAATTCTTATATACTGGGCTTATGAGGAAAGCATATCAGATTTACAGGCTTTATTTAGAGGAGATTCGATACCGCTTACAAAATCATTAAACTTAACAGATGGCAACTGCTTAGGTTATGAAGACTACCTTATCTTGCTGCTTTTGTTGCAAAGCAGGGAAAATCTGGCTATGCGCTCTATAGACATTATTGAAATGTCCTTAAGAGAAGAAGATGAAGGATTTCAAATGGATGCATGTATAGGACAAGCGGTTTTAAACGGAGCGTTTTACGACAATTATGACAAAAGATATTCGGTGTCCGGCAAAATTCAATATTACTAGGAGGGGACATGTTTACGGTTAGTGAAAAGGATGCTCTTTTTATAAAGACAAACATTTTAAGCATAAATAAGGCAACTCATAAATCATATCAAGAAAGCAAGCTTCTCCAGGCTTATAGTTATACCAGTCCTTTCAGCTTTCTTTATTCTAATGCTTTAAAATGTATAAAAAGAGCATCGTTTCCGCTAACTGTAACTTGTACTGCCAGCATAAGCATAGAGGCTTCCGTTGCAATACCGATTTTTATATTTTGCTTTTTAGAAATTTTATCATTGCTAAATTATTTATCAGTTTATAGTGGTGTGTTATATGCTATGAAGAGTGTTTCGGAACCAATTGCTATCTATTCGTATGCTTATGATGAACTTCAAAATAATGATAAGGATATTTCGGTAAGCGAAAACATGTTGACAGCACTTGTTTTTTCAGAAGGGTATCTTAAAACGCAAATTCAGCAGATGTGTGATAGTAATCTTTATCATAATACTATTAAAGGCGGTACAAAAGGAATCTATTTATTAGGATCCCGTATAGATAGTGAAGAGTCTTGTTTGGACGTAGTTACGTACTATACGGTAAAGCCAATAATAGACTTTGCAGGCACGGAACTGTTTTTTGTGAATCGGTATTACACAAGAATGTGGACCGGTTATGACTCGGGGAAAACGCAAACCGATATTGTATATGTTTATATAACGCAAAACGGAAACGTTTATCATTTGAAAGAAGACTGTACGCACTTAAAGTTGTCTATAAGCAGAGTAGATGCGGACGATTTATATCATGTGCGGAATGAGTCCGGCGAAAAATATTCAAAGTGCATTGTTTGCATTAAGGACGATATTGCGAAAGATGATTACTATATTACAAAGCAAGGCAACAGATATCATATGAACATTAACTGTCCGAGCTTAAAGAGAACTATATATTGTGTAGAAAAAGAAGAAGTTGAAAATTGGCTGGTGTGTAGCAGATGCATTCAAATGACAGGAGATGAAGAGTGAAAGATATTATACTAAGTGTGTATTTGATAGTCTTAAGTATACAGGATGTTTATTATAAAAAAATATCCTTATGGTTGCTATTACTTGCAGTCGCTGGCGGAGCGAGTTATTGTCTGATACAGCAGAGAGGGTGGAAAATTTGTTTAGATATATTACCAGGCGTATTATTATGCATGATTTCCTTGTTCATGCCTAAAGCTTTAGGAATAGGTGACGGACTGGTTGGAGTTATATACGGATTATTTTATGGAGGTCTTAATGCTTGCAAAAGTTTAATGTTAGCGTTTGTATTAGTAACAGTAGTAGGAGTGATATGGTGCACCGGAAAAAAAGCAAAAAAAGTACAAATTCCATTCATTCCATTTTTAACAACAGTCCATATGATAATGCAATTATAAAAAAGGTGGATGCCTTTATAACGCTGGAATATAGTTTGCTACTACCTGTGATTTTAGGAATATTTACGTTGTTGATATATATGGGATTGTATTTACATAATCAATGCGTGCTTCAAACTAATATAAATCTTTTGGCAATCGAGGGAGCAAAGTTATATACGGACAACAACCAACAGAGGCTTGCATTTTTGCAAAAAAAGGAAAGAGATCTTTTGGGTGAAAAATATATTTTGGTAGAAAATATACAGATTGCGTATGAATTAAAAGGGAATAATATTACGATCACTGGAAGAGGAAGCATGGCGAATCCTTTTTCAGCATTTGGGATAGGGAATGAATCATGGGAATTGAGAGCAACAAGCGAAGTAAATGTACCAAGCCCGAGGAAGTCGCTAAAGTTCATAAAAAGTGCACTTGAATTATCGGAAAATATATTATCAAAAGGGGATGGTAAAGATGATTCATGAACCGGAATTTGTTAGAGGAAATCAAAAAAATTATATTAGAATCGCGTGCGATGAAGAGTGGTTGGCGGGTTACGAATATCAGATGTGCCGGCACAATGCCTTGAAAAGTATTTTGGATTTTCAACAAAGGAGTCAAAATGGTGAAAATTACTTATATTACGAGGTGAGTGGCATGCAGTCTTTAGATGTGTTTTTGCAGATTCAAAAACTAAAAAGAGAGTTTGCGGAGGTGTTTTTAAGGAGCATCGACAGATTGTGTAAAGAAATATCTGAGTTTGCATTAAATATAAGATGTGTAGTGTTTTTGCCTGAATTTGTAATGGTCAATGCGGATGGAAAAGAAGTTAGATTTTTATATTCCTTTTCTGCAGAAGAAACGGAAAATGCAACACTCGAGAATTTGCTTGAGTGTTGCATAGAATATTTGGATTATAAGGATGAAGAAATTACGCAGCAACTTTATAAGATATATGAAAACTTGCTGGAACAAAAAGAAAGGTTTTCACTATCAAAAGAGGTAGAGAATTTTCTTTCGACAGTTTTTGAAAAAGAACCGGAAGATATTATTATTCAAGCAGTGGATGTGACACAGAAAGTGGATGTGCTCCATGAGATGAATAGTGAAGCACCGGTAGTTGTTTCGGAAAGGTCAAAAACAGCTGTTAATGAATTCAAAAAAATGAAAAATGGCACAATGATTTTGCTCATAATAAATATAGCAGTATTATTTTTGTGGCAACCTTTAACCATTTTAAAAATTTTCTTTAGCATAGCCATGGGGAGCGTATTGATAGTATTAAATATACATATCAACAAGAAAGAAAAGACATATTGTAAAGTCAAAGAACAACAACAGAAAGCTCAAGAAAATCAGGAAGAATATGAACTATTCTGTAAACGGCACGGGATAGATGATGATGTGGGCACACAAATTATTACTGTGAAGGATTCGGAAAAATTTTTATATGGTATGCAAGACAAAGAGCCACAAGTAATCTATTTTTCTGATATTAAAAAAATCGTAGGTAAGGATTCAAATAAAGCACAAGTGTGTATTGCCCAAGAAGGTGTAAGTAGAATTCATGCTGCTATTTGGCGCGAGAGCGACGAATACAAGATAGAGGATTTGAATTCTACTAATGGAACTTGGATTAATGGTAAAGAATTAATCCCAAGAAAACCACAAGGTCTAAATAATGGAGATAGGGTGCGTTTTGCTGAAGTGGAATACATATTTAGATAGTTTATATATCTTTCACTTTTCCTTTTGAAAAAAATGTGATAAAATTTTTACAGAAAGAAAGGAGTAAGTGCAATGGTAAAGATTCAAATTCCAGACTCTGTCCAATTTATTATTCGTACAATTGAAGATGCCGGATATGAAGCCTATGCGGTAGGCGGATGTGTCAGAGATTCTATTTTGGGTCGTATACCTGATGACTGGGATATTACTACATCTGCCAAGCCGGAAGATGTTAAGCGCTTATTCCGCCATACGGTAGATACAGGCATCAAGCATGGTACGGTAACTGTTCTTATTAACAAAGAGAGTTACGAAGTTACCACATATCGTATTGATGGTGAGTATGAGGATGGCCGCCATCCAAAAGAAGTGAATTTTACTTCTTTGTTGTCTGAGGATTTAAAGCGCAGAGATTTTACAATCAATGCAATGGCATATAATGACAAAGATGGTGTTATAGATTTGTTTGGAGGCCAGGAAGATTTAAGGGCCGGAATTATTCGCTGCGTAGGTGAACCGAGAGAGCGTTTTGAAGAAGATGCACTTCGCATTATGAGAGCGGTGCGCTTTTCTGCTCAACTGGGTTATGAGATAGAGGAGCGAACCGAGCAAGCAATCAAAGAGCTTGCACATACATTAGAGCGTATTAGTGTGGAACGTATTCAGGTAGAATTGGTTAAGCTGTTAGTTTCTGACCATCCCGAGTATGTACTGAAGCTGTATGAGATGGGATTGACCAAGGTGTTCCTTCCTGAGTTTGATGCTATGATGGAGACGCCGCAGAACAATCCGCATCATGCATATTCTGTAGGTATGCATACGATTAAAGCTATGCAGCATGTTTCAAACGACAAGGTGTTGAGACTCACCATGTTGCTGCATGATATAGGCAAGCCTGCTACAAAAAGTACCGACGACAAAGGTATTGATCATTTTTATGGCCATGAGGTGGAAAGTAGCAAGATTGCCAAGAGGATACTGAAAAGACTTCGTTTTGATAACGAAACCATCGACCGAGTGTCCTTGTTGATTATGTATCATGATTATGGTAACGCTGTTAATGCTACACCGGTATTTACCCGCAAATTCATTAACAAAGTACACTTGCAAAACTTCCCATTGCTTTTAGAAATCAAAAGAGCAGATGTGATGGCGCAAAGCGACTTCCAAAAAGATGTTAAATTAGAAAAAGTGGAGCTACTTAAGGCAAGTTACGAAGAAGTTATTGAACAGGAAATGTGTATCAGTCTCAAAGATTTGGCGGTTACAGGCAGTGATTTGATTGCAGCAGGAATGAAACCGGGGCAAGAATTAGGACGAACACTAAATGATTTGCTGGAAATTGTTCTGGAAAATCCTGAAATGAATAATAAAGAATCTTTAATGGGATTAGTAAAGAGATGGGGCTATATTTAGCCCCATTTTTTCATAATTTTTTTCCTTTCTTCATAAGATGAGATAGGCAGTCCGAGTTTGCCAAAATGCTAAATGTGAAGAAGGGAGAGGGGTATGGTGGATCAGGCATTAAGTTCATTGGAACGGTATGATTTAGAGATAAAAGGAATAAGAAAAGGAAGAGGTTTTTGGATCGTAAATTGTAAAAACGGAGATTATGTATTAAAGGAATTTAAGGGAAGTGAGGAAAGAATTTTGTTGCAAAAGACACTCACTTCTCAAATCGTGGAAAAAACCGGTGTTATGGTTCAGGAAATTGTTCCAAACAAAGAAGGGCAGTTGCTTTCTGTGGATAGTGACGAGCGCAAGTATATGTTGCAAACATATATGGAAGGCAGAGAATGTAATCTGAAAGATGACAAGGAATGTGCTCTGGCGATTTCTACTATGGCAAAGATGCATAGGGGCATGTATGTGAGCAAATTGAAAGCTTCCGTTATGCAACCCTATAGTTTGAAGCGGGAATTTGAAAAGCGCAATACAGAACTTAGGAGAATTCGCCGATATTTAAAAGAAAAGCGTCAAAAAAATGACTTTGAACGTTTTTTGCACAAGCACTTTAATTATTTTTTTGCACAAGCACTTGAAGTTGAAGAAGAATGGAAGGAATATGAAGACTTTTGCGCAAAGGAAGCAGATGAACTGGCTTTTTGTCATGGGGATTATCAGCATCATAATGTATGGTTGGCCTGCCAGGATGTAATGGTACTACAGTTTGAAAAATTTGCAGCAGACTTGCCTTGCAGGGATTTGTATTTGTTTATGAGAAAGCTTCTGGAAAAAAATAATTGGGATATGGAGGCAGGCAAAGCATTATTGGAGCTTTATGAGAAAGAAAGAGAAATGACTTGTGCGGAACGTATTTCCATAATATATCGATTCGCATATCCTGAGAAATTTTGGAAAATAGCAAATTATTATTTTAACAGTAAGAAATCATTTATGCCGGAAAAAAATTCTGAAAAGTTAGAGAAGCTTTTAGAGCAAGATGCTGACCGAGAGATATTTATAGACAAGGTTTTGAGAAATATTGTATGATACAGCAAGATATTTAATATAATTTATAGGGCAGAATAGCTGAAAAACCTTGACAAATGGGCATTTTAGGGATATAGTTAAACAAAAGTATCGGGAACGGTAAACTTTTATTTTGAGTAAGCAGGAGGAGAAAAAATGAATAAGACAGAATTAATTGCAGCTATGGCTGAAGTTAGTGGTGTATCTAAGAAAGATACCGAAGCTGTTTTAAAGGCTTTCACAGAAGTTGTTTCTACAGAACTTAAGAAAGGTGAGAAGATCCAGTTAGTTGGTTTCGGTACATTTGAAGTATCTGAAAGAGCTGCTAGAGAAGGCAGAAACCCATTAACAGGCGAAGCAATGAAGATTGCAGCAGCTAAAGCACCTAAGTTCAAAGCTGGTAAAGCATTAAAAGATTTAATCAACGCTTAATTCAATTGACAAATATGGAGCCTATGGGCTCCATTTTTGTGTTAGAGGATAATATGAGGTTAGACAAATATTTAAAAGTAAGCCGTCTTATAAAAAGACGCACAATTGCAAATGAGGCATGCGATGCGGGGCGAGTTTTTATTAATGATAAACCGGCCAAAGCATCTGCAAATGTAAAAGTGGGAGATACCATTACAATTTCTTTTGGTAACAAAGAAGTAAAAGTTGAGGTTTTGGATGTGTCAGAGACTGTCCGCAAGGAAGAAGCCAAAGATCTATTCAAATACTTATCCTAAAATCGTACAAGTTGTTCTAAGTAAGTCCTGCCATTCATACAATATAAAAAGTGTATGGAGGGAACAGGTTTATGGAAGAATTGTATAAGCAGGGAAAAGGCAATCACAAGCTGTCATTGACCAATAGGGGTGCTTTAGTTGTTAACGGCGTAGTTGATGTAATTAGTTTTGATTTAAATGAGGTCCTGTTGGAGACAGAAGCCGGTATGCTATGTGTGAAGGGGCAGGATTTGCACGTAAATCGACTGACTTTGGAAAAAGGAGAAGTGGATATCAGCGGCACCATCGATAGTCTGCTTTATTCCGAGATTTCCGGCTACGGACAAAAAGCGGAATCCTTTTTTAGACGCCTGTTTCAATAACGGGACATGTCAGGCTTTTCATTTTTGGCAGAGGAGAGTGCCATTCTTCTTTATGCAGGGGCACTTGGACTTGAACTGGGATTGGTTTACGATCTTTTTCGGATGATACGCAGAGTTTGGAAGTGCGGGTTTTTGGTGACGGCATGTATGGATTTGGCATTCTGGATATTTACCGCAGGCAGAACTTTTTACATTATGCATACAAAAAGCAACGGGACGTTACGATGGTTTGCGGTTTTAGGGGTATTAACTATTCTTTTTTTATATATGAAATGGTTTAGTTTCTATATCGTAAAATTAGGCGTTTTTGTGCTGTCACAAGTAAAAGCAGTGGCGGAGTGGGTCAAGAAGTTCTTGACGAAAATAATAAAAATGTCTATTATGAAAATAGTTAAACAACTACGAAAGGGGAATCCGCATGGCAAAAAAGGCAGCATATCAAACAAGGTATCATAATAAAGCAGCCATATATATTGTGTTGGGGACGTTGCTTATTTTTACAGTCGTGCTATTTGTAAATTATCATTCACGGAACGAGAAAAAAGAGAGATTGCTCAAAGAAAAGCTTCTTAACGAACAAGAGTATGCAGAGGAGCAGGCGAGAACGTCTGAGCTTGAGGAATTGGAAAAACAAACACAGACGATGAAGTACTATGAACAGATTGCCAAAGAACAGTTAGGCATGGTTTATGAGGACGAAATCATTTTTAAAGAAAGTAATAAATAATATGGAATTTTAAGGAGTTCGGTGTAGAAAAAAGCACAGAACTCTTTTTTTATTCCTGCTTTGTTTCGACAATCTTTTTATACAAAAGGTCTTATACTATATTTTTGAAAAAGAGTTTATGGGGGAAAAGTGTATGAAAAGTAAAGACGGTTACATAGCAGAAAAAGTAATTATTACCTTGCCGGAATACGGCATACAAAAAATAAAAAATTGTGCGGACTCTTATAGAAATATTGCCAGAATTTTTATGAATTTCCAAGGCGCGCCTGACCAGGGCAAGGCGCAAAATCGCCAAGGTATGATTTGTCACAGGCAGATGCAGGAAAATCAATATTTTATGGCAGAGCAATTTTTGAATATGGCGGACAAGCTGTCACAGGTTGCTACGGAAAGTTATCAGTTTGTGCCGGAGGAGGAAAAGCAATTTAAACATTTGGCGCGATATTTAAAAAGAGAAGGTGTGGAAGTAAAGCACATTTATTTTATGGAAAATGAGACCAGAGACGGGGTTTTGGAAATAACTATGCGAGTTTTGCAAAATAGAGAAAGAATCCCGGTTACGGATATTGCAGAGGCGCTTGGGCTGTACTACGACATGCGGTTGAAGCCTTCTATAAAAAGCGGTTATTTTGTTGAACCGGAGTATCAGAGTTTTACCTTTATTCAGGAGCCGGCGTACATGGTGTTGTCCGGTCAGGCTACGGCGATAAAGGATGGAGAAGAAATATCCGGTGATAGTGTATTGATTTCCGAGGCCATAGATGGGCATGTTTTTTTCTTTTTGGCGGATGGGGTAGGAAGTGGTAGAGAAGCGGGCCTTCGAAGCGAAAAAGTAGTGGATTTTATGGAGAAATTTCTGGCAGCCGGGTATCCGAAAGAAACCTCCATTCAAATTTTAAACGGATTGATTTTGCAGGATGGGCAGGAGTCTGCTATGTCCACATTAGATATGTGTGATTTGAATTTGTACAAGGGGGTGTGCGAGTTTAATAAAATCGGCGCAGTGGCAAGTTATCATAAACGAGATTATCTGGTAGAAAAAATTTGGATCGAAAATTTGCCTTTGGGAGCCTTTGGAACCATGGACCTTAATGTGGCAAGGCGCAGATTGGATGAGGGGGATTACGTGATTATGCTGACCGATGGCATCCTGGAAAGCCTTATTACTTTGGGTCAGGAAGAGCGGCTGATGGAATATATCAGCAAGTTGTCGGTAAAAAATCCGCGGGAAATGGCGCAAAAAATTTTACAATATTGTATAGGGATGTGCCGGGGCGATATTCGTGATGATATGACGGTATTGGTATTTGGCATGTGGAGGAACTAAGAAACTTGATTTTCTGCGGTATTTAGAATATATTTATATATATACTATAAAGTTTCACAGAAAAGAAAACAGTCATGAAGTTAGAACAAAAAACAAGGCAGTTTATCGAAAAATTTCATCTTCTATCCACTGGAAGCGGTGTGATAGTTGGTTTGTCAGGTGGCGCAGATTCGGTGGCACTTTTAGAAGTGTTGTGCTCCTTGCGGGAAGCCTATGGTCTAAAGATGGCAGCAGTGCATGTGCATCACGGTATTCGAGAGAGCGCACAGGCAGACTCGGATTTTTGTTATGAACTTTGTTTACAAAAGCAGGTTGATTTTTTCTGTGAATACGTAGATGTGCCGGCATTGGCAAAGAGCCAAGGCCTATCAGAGGAAGAAGCAGGGCGCAACGCGAGGTATGGTATTTTTGAGGAATATCGTCAAAAACTTCAAATGGATGTAATTGCAGTGGCGCATCATCAAAATGATCAGGCGGAAACAATTTTGTTCCAGCTGTTCCGCGGAAGCGGCCTTAGAGGTTTGTGCGGAATTAAGCCAAAGCGAGGCAATATTATCCGACCGTTGCTAGGGGTTTCCAGACAGGATATTGAAGAATATTTAACAGAAAAACAAACAAAATATGTGACAGACGAGACCAACGCATGTGATATGTATTCCCGAAACAAAATTCGTCATCATATGATTCCTATGGCGGAAGAAATTTCCTTTGGTGCTACAGAGCATATGAGCCATACTGCCGGTCAGCTAAGAGAAGTTTTGGACTATATGGAACAA
>JAZOSF010000014.1:0-2618 GCA_045657025.1 Lachnospiraceae bacterium
GCATTCCGATAAAGGTTGTTGTGAGTTCCCCAATTTCGTCATATGTATCAGCCTGAATATCAAAATCAAATTCGTTGTCGGTCAAATGTTGAGCCGCCTCGTTTAATCTCTTTATCGGGCGAGCCAATCTTCTACTAACTATAAAAGCAATAAGCAAAGACACGAAAACTACAATCCCAGTAATTATAATATTCGTATGTACAAGCATTGTTTGCTTATGATATATTTCCGCCTCCGGAGCAAAGCAAACCATAAGCATGCCGTTTCGTAACTTGCAACTTGCTAATTGTTTCTTTTCACCATTCAGCGTATATGAGATTAATTCTTTGGTGCTATCTTCCTGTCTAAGCTTATCTATAACGCCTTCAAAACCAGGGTCACCTTCACCAATCAATTCGCCCCGATCAAAATTAGGGTGATACAAAACGGTACCATCACTTTTCAAAACGGCACCTTTTCCGGAATTATAAATAGAAACACCTTTAACAAGATTCTCTATATGTTCTGCGGAAATGTCTGCACCGACAACACCAAGCAGTTGCCCGTCTTTATACATTGGTACAACATATGAAATCACGTAACGACCTATGTTATTGTCATAATATGCTTCAAACCATGTTGCAGCACCGGATACTGTAGGTACGTACCACCACCCCAGTTCTTTGTTTTCATTCGCTGTATTATTAGAAATATCCGTCAGTTCCCGATATTTGAACTCATCCTCGCCATCTTGTTTTACGTAGAAAAATCCATCGGTTTCCCCTATGTATGAAGGATCATAATGCAAATAGACAGCTACAGAACCTTCGACACTTTCTATATGATGCAATGCATTTTTTTGAATATCTGCAGAATATGCCGCTCTAAAAGATTCGTCCTTAAGCAATTGTATGTCAGGCAATTCTTCTTCCGCATAATGCGCAAGCGTATTTACAGAATCCTCTACTTTAGCCAAAGTAATATCGATTTTGTCCGCATTGTTTTTGCACAAAAGCCGCATATTTTCAGTAGAACTCTCTTTAATAACGATGGATGTCAAGGAAATACCCAAGGCTCCAATGATTAAAGAGGCCATTAATACGCTGCCAAATAGCAGCCACATAATTTTTGCTCGAATTGATTTCATTTTCTTCACCGCTTATGAATTCAAATATATTTATAATTAATAACACTATAGCACATATAAAATCAAATATCAATTATACGACTCGGAAAATGTCAAATATTGGGCGAATGTTGATAGTCACATATAAAAGCAAAAATCCGCCCAAATTACTCCGGGCGGAAAATTTCACTTTTGAAATTAATTACAACTTTTCAAACTCATTTTTATCAGTTACAAATTTAAACTCAATGCTTGTGGTGCAGCTTTCCTCAGGCTGCAAGAATTTGAGTGTCCCGTTTTTTCGCAGAACATCTCTGCCATCAGGTGTGCAGTTGCCCGGCTCAAGGCCCAAAACGTACTCCTGCTTGCCCATCATCTTCCATTCGGTAAAGCACGGCAGTGTGGATTTATCATAGCGCATAACAAGCCCCTTGCCGATATCCCCGTTATAAATGCCTACATGGGCACATCCGTCTTTTTCAAGAACATCATAATAATAGCAGCGTTCTTCATAGCATGTTTGTGGTTTTTCCATTTGTAGAGCGGAGTCAACAAAGGCCTTTGCATGGTCGTTTCTTGGAGTAACCTTACTGTGAGGGACCCGTACAACACTGGTTTCACTAAGCAATGGCCATCCCATATTGCAATGGTACAAAATCGAATAAGGAGACTCAACATTGCCTTCATTTACAACCGTATCAGTTACCGTAAAGGAGTTTTCTGCATATGAGAAACAGTAACATCTGTTCATTACAAACTTTCTTTGGAAAAGTGCGGCATCCGTAACTTTTAGCTTAATCGTCAAGCTTTCGTTGCTTTCTTCAATCGCCATCAACTCGGCAGGAATGTGAGAAACAGTGCCGTGAAGCGGTAACTCTTCGCCATTGTCGATGCATGGGGATCCAACGGATGCCAGACCACAGGTAGTGAAAAATCCTGCTGTAAAGGATTTTAAAAAGCCTGCGCCAATGCCATCATAATATTGCGGAGCAACATAGCCGCAAGGGGAAAAATAACCCATATTATCACCCAAGAAGTTAAGGCGAGAAATGTCACCCGCACGGTCAAGGGATATCCAAGCCTCCAAGCCTCTTCCATTGCGTATGTAGACAAAATGCATACCATCACCTTTGCCGCCATCAAGAATGTATCGTTCCGCACCCCTTGTTTGCAGAGAATTTCCAACGTAGTTTTTCATAATTTCACTCCTTGTGTAGATTTATGCTTAAATTATATCATATTTTCAGAATAAATAAAAGACAAATCCGCCCGAATTACTCCGGGCGGATAATTTTGCTTTATAAACTAATTACTTCTCAGCGATAGCTGCCTGTATTACCATTCACAAAGTGCACCAATCAAAAACTGTCGAAATGTGTTGCATTTGCTACGCAAAAGTGGTAAAATATACTTGCCAAACTATAATTAGATACTAAAAACGAAAAGCAGCTACATAGGGGTAGTATGCCCTTTTTGTACTTGCGTCTTGAATTTGATAAAAATGCAAATTCCA
>JAZOSF010000015.1:0-2022 GCA_045657025.1 Lachnospiraceae bacterium
AATTTAATCAAACAGTAAAAACCACAAAATACCTGCAAGATTGCCACAAGCATCGGGAAGATATAAGCAACTTGCAAGGAAGCACCAAATAAATACAAGGTAGAGCTTATGCTATCGCAGAGGAAAGGGTATGCCAGTCTCTCTCCTGGGAAAATAGAATATTCAGGTGGGAAAATCTGCTGGTTTGCAATGCTGGTAATAAAGCCCAAGTGCATATTCATATCACCATAGGTTGCCTGGCCTGTGTGTATAGAGCCATCTTCAGCAATGGGGATACTGTGTGTAAGCAAACAGCAGAAAAAGAATATAAACATTATAATTATAAATATAGTGCAAATATTTTCTTTCAGAAAACGTATCCACTGATTGCCTTTTAAATAAGGGTTTTGGCGGCTAAAAATGATACTCGGTGTTGTTCTTTTATAAACTATAAAGTAAATAAGAAACAAAAGCCAGGAAGCAAACATGTGCGCAGATATAGAAAAGCCCTGTGAAAAGGCAAAAATTATTGGAAACCATTGTAAAGCCACTGTGCCCAAAACGCTGCCTATAAGCATCTGAAAAGCAACGCTAAATTTTTCTTTTGACAGCAGGCGTCCCATAATTGCAATGCCTAATATTTGAAATAGCATATAATATAAAATGCCGATCATATTTCCGACAATTGTTCCTTGATACATACGGTATTCTCCTTGTAGAGTTCTTGGTTACATTATCTGCATACCATTAAAATATCCTGCATAATAGATGGTCAGCAAAATAGAAAATACTGAAATCAACACAGGCATAAGCCATTTTCTTCGTTCTGTGGCGATTGCTAATATAACAAACAATGGAATACAACAGGTAAGATAACGTCCTGCGCTAATCAACCATTTAACTGAGAAGGTGAGCAGAACATAGGCGATGGCATAACCTGTTTGATAAAGTTTTAGTTTTTTGATGCCGTAAATCAACAGTCCGACACAGAACATAACCAGCAAGGCCTGCGGAATCCATAGAGCAAACCGTGTCTGTAAATTGTAATCTGTTGAAAAAGCATAATGAAATAAATAGGATAAAGTTTTAGTTGGAAGACATGCACCGTTGTTCCAATGTGAATCCTGATAAATCATAAAACTAAAAGGATAACCTTCAACTCGCCAGTTAATGAACAAATATACACCCACACCGGCAAACATCAGACACAGCGATAAACCACGTATAATGAGTTCTTTTAATTTGCTAAAATCCTTATTTCGAATCATATCCCACGGCCTGTAGATACAAAGCAATTCTAATCCAGCAGGAATAATTAACAGCACACCCTGCAAACGAACCATGGTTACCAGGCATCCCAAAATAATTACTTTTGTCCAATCATGCTTGCGGATATAATAAAGCATGGTGGAGGATATTAAGAAGAATAATCCTTCTGTCATAATTCCGCCGAAGAAAAAGCTAAACGGGAACAGAGACAATAAAATAACACTATTTGTGGCAACTTCTTCACTGTAATCCAGATTGACCAGTCGGTACATGCTAACACATCCGCCTGCGTAAGCCAATGTAGACAAAATAAGGCCTGCAATGCGAATATCAGCAAAAATTAGATTAAAAAAGCTCAGCAGGAAAGGATAAAGAGGGAAGAACACCAAAAAAAGATGCTGCCCATTCTGCATCATATCAGGAGAAAGTCCTTTTGCAAGAGCAGCTTCACGACATGTATCGCAGAATTCTACCGCACCACGATATCCATTTTGGGCTATGTTTATGTAATGATTTGCGTCCCATCTGCACCAGTTAGAAAGAAAGGTTTCTAAAGTGAAGGTACTATCCTTTATCTTAAAAGCTATAATCAGTGCTGCAATTAAATACATGGCAATGCGAAAGCCTATGGCGATGAAAAATATGGAGGTGTTTTTCTGCGTAGTCTTCATTTGGATGTATAATTCTCCTGTTCATATTAGATCAATATTTGTCTTAAATTGTACCATATATAAATCAAGGTAGCAACCAACTCGCAGAAATATATGGCGGTTT
>JAZOSF010000016.1:0-11916 GCA_045657025.1 Lachnospiraceae bacterium
GGTGTATACTTTAATTCTCATGTGGATGGACGCAAGATTTTTATGGGTCCGGAAGAGAGTATGCAAATTCAGTCCAATTTGGCATCTACCATTGCAATGGCCTTTGATGAATGTCCAAATGCCAAAGCAGACCGCAAATACGTCCAAAATAGTGTAGAGCGTACAACAAGATGGTTAGAGCGCTGCCGCGTAGAAATGGCCCGTCTTAACAGTTTAGAAGATACCATCAATAAGCAGCAAATGCTATTTGGTATTAACCAAGGTGCAATTTTTGATGATATTCGTATAGAACATGCTAAAATCATTAGTGAAATGGATTTGGATGGTTATGCACTAGGTGGTCTTGCAGTAGGCGAAAGCCACGAAGAAATGTACCACGTAATTGAAGAAACTGTTCCGTATTTGCCAAAAGAAAAACCAACATATTTGATGGGAGTAGGTACACCGGCTAATATTTTAGAGGCGGTAGACAGAGGTGTAGATTTCTTTGATTGCGTTTACCCGAGCAGAAACGGTCGTCACGGACACGTATATACCAACTTTGGCAAGATTAATTTGTTTAATGCAAAATACGAGCTGGATGACAGACCTATAGAACCGGGTTGTCAGTGTCCGGCATGTAAGCGTTATTCCAGAGCATACATTCGTCATCTGTTAAAAGCAAAAGAAATGCTTGGCATGCGGTTGTGTGTATTACACAATTTATATTTCTACAATACAATGATGGAAGAAATCCGTGCAGCTTTGGATGCAGGCGAATTTGCAGCCTATAAAGCACGCAAATTAGAAGGTCTTTCCCGCGGCGGCATTATGGATTAATTAAAAATCTATAAAACTTTGACTTTTTTTATTAAAAAAGCTTGCGAGTATTAGGGGATATGTGTATAGTTAATGTATGTGTGTAAAGCTAATTATTAGGCTTTATGTAGAATTAGGAGGAATATCATGGGTATTTTATTAACAACAGTAGAGCAGACAGGCTCAGCAGCAGGAAGCTTAATTACTATGGTCTTAACATATGCTGTCATTATTGGCGCAATGTATTTCATCTTCTTAAGACCTCAGAAAAAAGAACAGAAGAGATTACAGGCAATGATTGCTGCAGTTGAAATTGGTGATTATGTATTAACAAACAGCGGCTTCTATGGCACTATTATTGATATTACAGATGATACTGTTATTGTTGAATTCGGTAACAACAAAAATTGCCGTATTCCAATGCAGAAAAGTGCAATTGCTCAGATTGAAAAAGCTGACGCAGAATAGTATTTCAACCCAAAAGACCTTGCTTGTGCGAGGTCTTTTTTATATAAACAACAACTTGAAAAATGCTATAATTTAGAGTATTATAGGATAAATGGACATTTTGAGGTGAAAAATGGACGATATAAAGACTACTCAACAAGCCTTTTCAAAAATAGGATGGATATATGCAATATTCAGTACCGTAACTACATTCATTCAGTTGATTGTTTTTAAGGTTTTTGTTGACCCGAATAATCTCAGCTTAGAGATGTATATGTTATTAAATACAGGTATGATGTATGTTTTAGGCATAATTATTATTACGGTTGGTTTCCGCAAAGTGCAAATACCGGTTAATGTGCCCGAAAAGAAATCCATGACTTTAAAAGCATTTTTTAAAGCTCTGATAATGAGTTATTCACTTTTATTTATTACGAATTTAATTGGTACAATTTGGATAGGCATGATAGAGATAATAAAAGGAAGTCCTATTATTAATCCGGTGGAAGAACTTGCATTAAATATGGATATCCGTTACTTGATTGTTTTTACAGTAATTGGTGCTCCGATATTTGAAGAGTTATTCTTTCGCAAGTTTATAGTAGACAGAACTTTACAATATGGAGAATGCGTGTCTATAGCGATTAGCGGACTTGTGTTTGGACTGTTTCATGGTAATTTAAGTCAGTTTCCATATGCATTTGCTTTAGGTGCTTTCTTTGCATATATTTATGTACGCACAGGCAAGATTGGTTACACAATGATAATGCATGCAATTATTAATTTAGTTGGTTCTGTTGTTGGGAGTCTGCTTATTAAAAATATTGATTTAAGCGTATACGACAACATTTTATATAGTAGCACTATAGAAGACATCTTTTCTCTGCTTACTCCGGACAACTTAAAAGGAATGCTTTTGGTGCTTACTTATGAATTGGTTATCATGACATTCGTTGTAATTGGTATTATTCTATGGATTTTAGAATTCAAGAAATTCTTTTTCAAACCGACAGAAAATGCCATCCCAAAAGGTCGTTGTTTTGAAACAAGTATTTTAAATCCGGGAATGCTTGTATATATTGCCTTTTGGTTTATTATGATTATTATTGCATCTATATAGATGACAAAGGAGATATATTATGAGAAGTGACAGTATAAAAACAGGTGCTCAGCAAGCACCGCACAGAAGTTTATTAAATGCATTGGGCTATACAGAAGAAGAAAGAAGACGTCCAATGATCGGTATTGTAAGTTCTTACAATGAAATCGTTCCGGGACATATGAATTTGGATAAAATCGTTGACGCGGTTAAAATGGGGGTTGCCATGGCTGGTGGTACACCGGTTGTTTTCCCTGCAATTGCGGTTTGCGATGGTATTGCAATGGGTCATGTTGGAATGAAGTATTCTTTAGTTACCAGAGATTTGATTGCAGATTCTACAGAATGTATGGCAATGGCACACGGTTTTGATGGTTTGGTTTGTGTTCCAAACTGTGACAAGAACGTCCCTGGTTTATTGATGGCTGCTGCCAGATTAAATATTCCTACTATTTTTGTTTCCGGTGGCCCGATGTTGGCAGGTCGTGTTAAGGGTGAGAAGAGAAGTCTTTCTTCCATGTTTGAAGCAGTAGGTGCACATGCGGCAGGCAAGATTACTTATGAAGACTTATGTGAATTTGAAGAAAAAGTTTGTCCTACTTGTGGTTCTTGTTCCGGTATGTATACCGCAAACTCTATGAACTGTTTGACCGAGGCTCTTGGTATGGGCTTAAAGGGCAATGGTACCATTCCTGCAGTATATTCTGAGCGTATTCGTCTTGCAAAGCATGCAGGTATGAAGATCATGGAATTGGTAGAAAAAGATATTAAGCCACGTGATATCATGACAGAAAAGGCATTTATGAATGCTCTTACCATAGATATGGCACTTGGTTGTTCCACAAACTCTATGCTTCATTTACCGGCGATTGCTCACGAAGCAGGTGTAGAATTGAATTTAGATATTGCCAATGAACTTTCTGCAAAGACACCAAACCTTTGTCATTTAGCACCGGCTGGTCCTACTTATATGGAAGATTTAAACGAAGCCGGCGGTGTATATGCCGTTATGAAAGAGCTTAATAAGCTTGGTTTATTACATACAGATTTAATTACTTGTACAGGCAAGACTATCGCAGAAAATATTGAGCATGCTTACAACTTAAATCCGGAAGTTATCAGACCGGTTGAAAATCCATATTCCGCAACCGGTGGTATCGCAGTTTTAAAGGGGAATATTGCTCCGGATGGCGGCGTAGTTAAGCGTAGTGCAGTTGTTCCTGAGATGATGGTTCATACAGGCCCTGCAAGAGTATTTGACTGTGAAGAAGATGCTATTGATGCTATCAAAGGCGGTAAGATTGTCGCCGGCGATGTTGTTGTTATTCGCTATGAAGGACCTAAGGGTGGTCCTGGCATGAGAGAAATGTTAAATCCAACTTCTGCTATTGCAGGTATGGGACTCGGAAGCAGTGTAGCACTTATTACAGATGGTCGTTTCTCCGGCGCAAGTCGTGGCGCATCTATCGGTCACGTTTCTCCGGAAGCAGCTGTTGGCGGTCCTATCGCTTTGATTGAAGAAGGTGATTTGATTTGCGTGGATATTCCGGCAAATACATTAAATGTACTTGTTTCAGACGAAGAAATGGAAGAGCGTCGTAAGAATTTTGTTCCAAAGCCTGAAAAAGAAGTAACAGGATATTTAAAGAGATATCGTTCTTTAGTTACCAGTGGTAACAAAGGTGCAATTTTAGAAGAAAAATAAGTAAAACAAGAGGTTTATAATATGCAGTTAAATGGTTCACAGATCATTGTAGAGTGTTTGAAAGAACATGGCGTAGATACAATTTTCGGTTATCCTGGCGGTTGTATTTTAAATGTTTATGATGAACTTTATAAACATCCTGAAATCAAGCACATTTTAACAAGCCATGAACAAGGGGCAAGTCATGCTGCAGCTGGTTATGCAAGAGCTACCGGTAAAGTAGGTGTATGTATGGCAACATCAGGTCCCGGTGCTACAAACTTAGTTACAGGTATTGCTACCGCATATATGGATTCCATTCCATTGGTTGCTATCACATGTAATGTTGGTGTAAATTTACTTGGCAAAGATTCCTTTCAGGAAGTAGATATTGCCGGCATCACTATACCGATTACCAAGCATAGTTATATTGTAAAAGATATTCATAAACTTGCCGATACCTTGCGCAAAGCATTTTTCATTGCAAAAAACGGAAGACCGGGTCCTGTACTTGTAGACATTACCAAAGATGTCACGGCTGCAATGTGTGAATATGAGTATAAAGAGCCTTTAAAGATTAGCCGTAAAGCAACTTATACCGAGGAACAGATTTCAAATGTATTGGAAATCATTAAAGCATCAAAGAAGCCTTATGTTTTAGTTGGTGGTGGTGCGATTTTATCAGAAGCAAGTGAAGAGGTTCGCGAATTTATTCGTTTATTGGATGCTCCGGTATGTGATACTTTGATGGGTAAAGGTGCTGTAGATGGTCATATGGAAGATTATACCGGCATGATTGGTATGCATGGTACAAAAGCTTCTAACTTAGGTGTAAGTGCCTGTGATTGTCTTGTTGTATTAGGTGCTCGTTTCTCTGATCGTATTGTGGGAAATTCCAATAGTTTTGCTAAAAATGCCAAAATAGTTCATATCGATGTAGATTCAGCAGAAATAAATAAAAACATTAAAGCATATGCTTCAGTAGTAGGTGATTTAAAGCTTGTTTTGGCTGACTTGATCAAAGGATTGGAGCAGCAGAATCATAGCGAATGGAAAGCATACGTTAAAGCTTTAAAAGAAAAATATCCTCTAAAATATGATGCAAGCGTTTTGAGTTGCCCATATGTAATGGAAGTAATTGATAAGGTTACCGAAGGTAATGCAATTATTACAACAGACGTAGGACAGCATCAAATGTGGGCTGCTCAGTATTATACATATTCAAAACCACGTACTTTTCTTTCCAGCGGCGGTTTGGGTACAATGGGCTATGGTCTTGGTGCATGTATCGGTGCAAAAATGGCTCAGCCGGATAAACTCTGCATCAACATTGCAGGTGATGGTTGTTTCCGAATGAATATGAACGAGCTTGCAACTGCCAGCAGATATGGCATTCCAATTATCCAGGTTGTTATTAATAACCGTGTTCTCGGAATGGTTAGACAGTGGCAGACGTTATTCTATGGCGAACGCTACAGTCAAACAGTATTAGATGACAAGGTAGACTTTGTAAAAGTTGCAGAAGGGCTTGGTTGTGAAGCAATTCGTGTTACTACTTGCGAAGAAGTAGAACCTGCAATCCGTAAAGCAATTTCTTTGAATGCACCTGTATTAATTGAATGTGTTATTCCAAAAGACGACAAGGTATTTCCAATGGTTCCTGCCGGTGCAGCAATCAGCGAAGTATTTGACGGAGACGACTTGGCAAAGAAAAATGTAAAATAATTTTTAAGGTTGTTATCATGAACAAAAAATTTCCAAAATGGATATTATTTTTAATGATACCCTGTGTCCTTATGGCAACAGGGTATTTCGCTTTAATGCAATATTACAAACAAAATATTCCTTATGGCACATGGGTGAATGATATATACTGTACAGGATATACATATGAAGATGCTGCAGAGCAGTTATATGCAAAGGATAAAATTGTGGTTGAAATAGAAGCAATCGACTGCGATGATGTGACTCATATGATTAAACTGACAGAGGATTTATTTTCTGCATCCTTCGAGCAACCTTTGAGAGAAGCTGTTGCGTCTTTTGGTGCATCAGGATTATTTACAGACAAAAAAATAACGATTGAACCTTTGATTTCTATTGACGGCGATAGGTGGGTGGATTATGCCCATAATTTAAGCTTTTTAAGCGACAAAAATGATAAACCGTCATCTCGCATGACTATAATAAAAACAGAAACCGGTTTTGAATTAAAAGATTATTTTGAACATACACTTGACCGCGAAAAAACATTGGCTGTTCTAAAAGATGCAATGGAATCCGGTTTAAAGCAAATATCTTTGTTAGAAGCAGGATGTTATTATACACCACCTTATGACGAAACTGATAAGCTTGTAATCGCTGAATTTGAAGCTCTGCAGGTATTTTGCAGTAGAATAACCATGCCTTTAACTATACAGGGAGAAAAGGTGTATATGGTTGATGCTTCAGTGCTTAAAGATTGGATTCTATTGAATGCTGACGGAACTTATGCGTATGGCAAAGGTGGAGTATTGCTTTTGGACGAAAAAAAGGTCAAAGAATATGCCCGGTTTATTTCTGATGAAGTGACAACATATTGGGGGAAACCTTGGAAGTTTACTACCCATGATGGAGAAACTATCGAAGTAAAAGCCGGTAATTATGGTAGAAAATTAAAAACAAACAATCTATATAAAGCGCTTTTAAATGCTTATCAAACCGCTAACAGTGATGCATATGAGCTGGAATTTACTTTTTATCCGGAAAGTGCAAAAGATATAGAATACGGTGCAGGCTACGGTAATTCTTATGTAGAAGTAGATATAGAAGGCCAACACGTGTACGTATATATTGATGGTGAACTGGTTTTAGACAGTCCATGTGTAACAGGTGATGTTCGCAAAAAACGTCTGACACCTACCGGAACTTTCTACATAGAATATAAACAGAGGAATCGTACACTTAAAGGCGAAGATTATGCAACACCTGTAAGCTATTGGATGCATTTTTATAACCACTGTGGTTTTCATGATGCAGGTTGGCGCAGAAAATTTGGCGAAAGCATTTATATAAAGGACGGCTCACACGGTTGTGTTAATATGCCGCCGGCAAAAGCAAAAGAAATGTATTCTTTGGTTTATAAAGGAATGCCGGTCTTGGTTTATTAACACTTTAATTTGATAACTTGTAGAAGTATTTTGTTGACTTATATATAAAAAGGGCGTATATTGAGTTTAATTACTAAATGTAATTATATGAGGAGGTATTGAAAATGGCTAGAATTTACAATTTTTCAGCGGGTCCTGCAGTTTTACCGGAAGATGTTTTAAAAGAAGCTGCGGCCGAAATGTTAGACTACAAGGGAAGCGGCATGTCCGTAATGGAAATGAGCCATCGTTCGAAAGTATATGACAACATCATCAAAGAAGCGGAAGCAGATTTGCGTGATTTAATGAATATTCCTGATAACTACAAAGTTCTTTTCTTACAGGGTGGCGCAAGCCAGCAGTTTGCAATGATTCCTATGAATCTTATGAAGAACGGTGTGGCTGATTATATTGTTACAGGTCAGTGGGCAAAAAAAGCATATCAGGAAGCTTCCATGTATGGTAAAGCAAACAAAATTGCATCCAGTGAAGATAAAACATTTTCTTACATACCGGATTGCTCAGATTTACCAATTTCAGAAGATGCCGATTATGTTTACATTTGCGAAAACAATACTATTTATGGCACAAAATTCAAAACCTTACCAAATACAAAGGGCAAAGTTTTAGTTTCAGACGTATCAAGCTGTTTCTTATCTGAACCTGTAGATGTTACCAAATATGGTGTGATTTATGGTGGCGTTCAGAAAAATATTGGTCCTGCTGGTGTTGTTATCGTTATTATTCGAGAAGATTTAATTTCCGAGGAGGTTCTGCCGGGTACACCGACTATGCTTCGTTACAAGACACATGCAGATAATGATTCTTTATACAATACACCACCTTGCTACGGTATTTATATTTGTGGCAAAGTATTTAAATGGATCAAAGCTATGGGTGGTCTAGAAGCTATGAAAGAATACAATGAGAAGAAAGCAGCAATTTTGTATGATTTCTTAGATAATTCTAAATTGTTCAAAGGAACCGTTTGTAAAGAAGACCGCTCTTTGATGAATGTTCCTTTTGTGACAGGTGATGCAGACTTAGATGCAAAGTTTGTAAAAGAAGCAAAAGCGGCAGGTTTTGAAAACTTAAAAGGTCATCGCAGTGTTGGCGGCATGAGAGCAAGTATTTACAATGCTATGCCGATAGAAGGGGTAGAAGCATTGGTTGCTTTCATGAAGAAATTTGAAGAAGAAAATACAAAGTAGGTGGTTATATGTTTAAACTTCATTGCTTAAATCCAATTTCTAAAGTTGGTTTAAATAATTTGACAGCAGATTACGCCATTACAAGTGATGTAAATGAGGCACAGGGTATTTTAGTCAGAAGTGCAGCAATGCATGATATGGACTTGCCGGAAAGCTTACTTGCCGTTGCAAGAGCAGGAGCCGGTGTAAATAATATTCCTTTGGATAAATGTGCAGAAAAGGGTATCGTAGTATTTAATACTCCGGGTGCCAATGCGAACGGCGTAAAGGAGCTTGTACTTGCAGGCTTGTTACTTGCAAGCCGTGATATCGTAGGAGGTATCAACTGGGTTGAAGCCAATAAAGACGATGCAAATATTGCAAAGACTGCTGAAAAAGAAAAGAAAAACTTTGCAGGTTTTGAAATTATGGGTAAGACCTTAGGTGTTATCGGTCTTGGTGCTATTGGTATCAAAGTTGCTAATGCAGCCGAAAAGCTTGGCATGAAAGTTATGGGTTACGACCCTTACATCTCAGTGGATGCTGCCTGGAACTTAAGCCGTAATGTAAAGCATGTGACAAATTTAGACGATATTTATTCACAGTGCGATTTCATTACCATTCATGTTCCGGCTCTGCCAAATACAAAGGGTATGATTAACGCAGACGCGATTGCTAAAATGAAGCCAAACACCGTTATCTTAAACTTTGCAAGAGATATTCTTTGTGATGAAGATGCAGTGCTCGCAGCTTTAGACGCTGGCAAAATCGGCAAGTATGTAACCGACTTTGCAAATCCAAAAACAGCAGGCCATGCAGGCTGTATCGTAATTCCTCACCTTGGTGCATCTACCGAGGAATCCGAAGACAACTGTGCGGTTATGGCAGTGAACGAAATGATGGATTACCTGGAAAACGGTAACATTATTAATTCTGTAAACTACCCTGCGTGTAATGTGGGTGTTTGCAAGACCGCAGGTCGTGTGGCAGTATTCCACAAAAATATTGCAAACATGATTGCTCAGCTGACCGGATGCTTTGGTGAAGCAGGTATCAACATCGAGGAATTTGTAAATAAATCTCGCGGAGAAGTCGCTTATACGGTAATGGACATCGAGCAGAGCGTTGGCGAAGATATTATTAAAAAGCTGGAAAGCATTGACGGCGTGTTTAGAGCCAGAATTGTGAAATAGCAAATATATATTTTTATATTAAAAAAAGGAGAATCCATTGAATCGGAATCTCCTTTTTGATTTAATAAATTATTTTCCAAGCTCGCGCATAATTTGGTCGGTTACAGCCTTTACAAGAGCATCATCATCGGAACAGTCACAAACCACATTAGGAATACTTGGTGTATCCGGAATATAGCTTCCGATGAAATTCATTCTGGAATAGAATTCTAAAGAGTCAACATTGTCAAAAGCATTTTCCAGGGTATCGCCTGTAGAGAATACGCTGGTACCTTCAAACAAGAACCCTTTTTTAGTTTTGATACAGTCCTTTAACTCAGCTGAAATTTCGCCGGTAGCTTTGTTGTATGCACCTTTTGGAACAACGCCAAGATAAACATAATTCTCAGGAAGAACACAGTTGTTAATCGGCACATTTTTAATGGCATATGCTGTTGAAACCGGTGGCTGAGCATGAATTAATGCACGAATTGAAGGGTTCTCTTGATACATACGGATATGTAAGGTTACCTCGGAAGTAGGATTATACTTACAGTTGTCAATTTTCTTGCCGGTTGCATCAACCTTTACAATTTTATCCGGTGTAAGAAATACTTTTGAAACACCACTTGGTGTACAGAAGTATTCGTTATCGCTGTATTTGTATGAGATATTACCGTGTTTTGCAGCAACATATCCTTTTGCATAAAGTCTTTTGCCTATTTCACATATAGTTTTTCTTACTTCGTATTCGTTAAGCATAATCTTAGTTCCTTTCGTAAACGATTTATAATTCAAGCTGTTCTCGTAGCTTCATCTCATTTATAACACTGGCCTCGCTCTGTAAATCCATGTACTTAATAAACATATCCTCTAAAGATATACCTAATTCGTCTGCAATTTCTTGGAGTTTTGGCATTAATACGCTAAGTTGCTTGGAAACCTGAGTTTTCTGAGGATCAATATCGCCTAATTTTTCTTCCGCATACTTATTGATACGCTCTAAAATTTCTATTTCTTTTGCTGTCATTATTGGAACTCCTTTGAGTTAATCTACTTTTATAGGTATCTTATCACTTTTGCCTTGTACTGGCTAGATGTTTTTGATAAAATAATTATAAATTGATATTTTAACAGGAGATTACAGACTATGGCAATCGTAAAACCTTTTAGGGCAATCAGACCTACAGATAAATATGCTTCTCAAATAGCAGCTCTTCCCTATGACGTATATAATCGTGAAGAAGCAGTAAAAGTGGTTGCAAAAAATCCATTATCTTTTTTAGCAATTGACAGGGCAGAAACTGCTTTCGATATGAATACAGATATTTATGCAGATTGTGTGTATGACAAAGCAAAAGAGCTTATGGAATCCCGTATTGCAGAAGGATATTTTATTCAGGAAGATTCCCCTTGTTTTTATATTTACAGACTTACTATGAATGGTCGTAGCCAGACCGGTTTGGTTGGTTTGGCATCTATTGATGATTATCAGAATCAAATTATCAAAAAGCATGAAAATACCCGCGTGGATAAAGAGCTTGACCGTATCCGTCATGTGGATACATGTAACGCCCAATCCGGGCCGATTTTTCTTGCTTACCGAACGAAGGAAGAAATCCGTGAAGTGATTAACCGTGTTATGACGGATGCTCCGCTTTATGATTTTGTATCTGATGACGGAATAGGCCATCAGGTTTGGATTATTAATAATGATGTTGACATTACACAGATAAGCACTGCATTTTCTGATATGAAGGAAATTTATATTGCAGATGGTCACCACAGATGTGCTTCTGCAGCCAAGGTTGGTTTGAAGCGAAGAGAAGCTAATCCAAATTATGACGGAACAGAAGAGTTTAACTATTTCTTATCTGTATTCTTCCCGGATGAAGAATTGATGATTATGGATTATAATCGTGTAGTGGATAATCTGGGCGGACTTGATGAAGAAGGATTTTTAAATAAGCTTTCTGAAATTTTTGTTGTAACCCCAATTGGTGAAAAAGCCACAAAACCTATATTTAAAGGTCAAATCACTATGTATCTTTCAAACAACTGGTACTTACTTGAGGTTCCGGACCATTATTATACCGGTGACCCTGTAAGGGATTTAGATGTTTCTATTTTGCAAGAGCATGTATTAGGACCAATCTTACATATCTCTGATCCAAAAACCGACAAGCACATTGATTTCGTTGGTGGTATTCGTGGTTTAAAAGAATTGGAAAGAAGAGTACAAAATGATATGAAAGTGGCATTTGCTATGTATCCAACAGACATTCATGAACTTTTTGCAGTATCTGATGCCGGACTTTTGATGCCACCTAAATCAACTTGGTTTGAACCAAAACTTAGAAGTGGATTGTTTATTCATTCTTTGAAGGACAAAAAGTAA
>JAZOSF010000017.1:0-8329 GCA_045657025.1 Lachnospiraceae bacterium
GCGCAAATCGCAAGAGAATTGTACGGAAGTGTACTGTATGGAAGCATCAGTAGATTAGAGCAATACGCGTCCTGTCCGTACGGTCATTTCTTGAAATATGGACTGGGATTACGAGAACCAAGGGAATATGTTTTGGAGTCCGCAGATTTAGGAAATATTTTCCATGATGTATTAGCCGGTTTCGGTAAGGACTTAGAGAAAGACGGATACAACTGGCAAAACTTCCCTGCAAGTTACGGCGAGCAAAAAATAAACGAGAGACTGGCACTTATCAGGGAACAATACGGCGACGAACTTTTACTTGACAAGGCAAGGAACGGATACGCGTTGTCACGTGCAGACCGTATTTTAAAAAGAAGTATTCAGGTGCTTCAGAAGCATATGCAAGCAGGGGAGTTTGGCACCTATGGTTTGGAAATTGATTTTGATATTTCTTGTGAATGGAACGCAACAAAAGAACTGATGATGCGCTTGCAGGGACGTATAGACCGATTAGATGTGGCAGTGTCCGGTGATGACATCTACGTAAAAGTCATAGATTATAAATCCGGTAATAAGCAATTAGAATTAGATTGTATTTATGCAGGACTCCAGATGCAGCTGGCAGTATATTTAGGAAGTGCCACCAAGATGCTGCAAGAGCGGTATCCAAACAAAAAGGTACATCCGGCTGCTATGTTTTATTACCGGGTAGCAGATCCGGTAGTAAGTATGGAGGGTGCAGAGAACTTCGACGGGCTTTCTACTGCATTGCTGACAGAACAGCGTAGCAGAGGTTTGTTGAACGTGGACCCAAAAGTAGTGCACATGTTAGATAAGGAAGTAGGAACTGCTTCCAAAGTAATACCGTTAAGTTTAAAACAGGATGGCACGCCGAAAAAAGGTTCCGGAGTTTGCAGCAAAGAACAATTTGAGATTATACAAGAATTTATGCAGCACAAACTTTATGAAATGGGACAAGAAATTGCAAGCGGTCATATTGAAAAAAGTCCTTATATAAAAGGTCAAGAAGAAGGCTGTACATACTGTCCGTATAACGGTGTGTGTGGCTTTGATGAAAAGCAATATGGTTACAAAAAACGTAAAATAGAGTCTATATCACCGGAAGATATTTGGGATAGAATGCAGGGAATCCGTCATTAGGAGGGAAAATGGCAATAAAATTCACAGAAGACCAACAAAAGGTTATTGATACAAGAGATAAAAACATATTGGTTTCTGCAGCTGCCGGAAGTGGTAAAACGGCAGTACTTGTTGAGCGCATTATCCAGCGGATTACGGACAAGGAAAATCCTGTTGATATTGACAAAATGCTGGTGGTGACCTTTACCAATGCAGCTGCAGCCGGGATGAAAGAGCGTATCAGTAACGCAATTCAGACCAAGCTTGCAGAGGAGCCGGACAATGCCCATTTACAGCGACAAGCTGTACTGGTACACCAGGCGCAGATTACAACTATTCACAGTTTTTGCTTATATTTGATTCGTAATCATTTTGAAGCAATTGAGTTGGAGCCGGATTTTACGGTTGCCGATGAAGCAGCTGTTAGTCTATTGGCAAAAGAAGTAAAAGACGACATTTTAGAAGAAGCATTTGCGGCAGAAGATGATAAATTCTTGCAAATGGTAGAATTTATTTGCCATAACGGTCGCGAAAGTGTCTTGGAAGACTATATTGACCAGTTATATTCACGCGCTATGAGTATGCCTTTCCCAAAAAGTTGGCTTTTAGAGCGAAAAAAAGACTATGATTATGCAAATTTGGAAGAATTTACCCATACAGAAGGTGGTAAATACTTATTTTTGCATATACAAGGCCTCATAAAGAGCTATTTAGAAGCATATAATCACCTCTACAAAGTAGCCGGTTTGCCTGATGGTCCATATATGTATATGGATACTATCGAAAAAGAGCGGGATTTTCTTTTGAAAATTCTGGAGCAGAACAGCTTAGATGGAATCGGCAAATTATTGCCCAATATGGAATTTGGAAGATTACCTTCCAAAAAAGACGATGCGGTACATGCCGGCATAAAAGAATGGGTAAAAGATCAGCGCGGAATTTACAAAAAAAGTATTCAGGCGCTCGGGGCACAATTTTTTGGAAAAAGCCCACAGAGTATCGGCGTAGAAAACAGAGCCTGTATGCAGGTTGCGGATGCTTTAATTGACGTTACCATTTTATATATGGAACGTTTGGCCGCAGAAAAACGCAAACGAGGACTGATTGATTTTCACGATATGGAGCATATGGCATTGGAAATCTTATTAAAAGAGACCAAAAACGGATATGTTCCTACAGAAATTGCATTAGCATATCAAGAATTTTTCGAAGAAGTCATGGTAGATGAGTACCAGGATAGCAATATGGTGCAAGAATATCTGGTAACGGCTGTTTCAGGCACCCAAATCGGCAAAAATAACCGCTTTATGGTAGGAGATGTAAAGCAAAGTATTTACAAATTCCGTCTGGCCAGACCTGAAATATTCATGGAAAAGTACCATTCTTATGCGTTAGACACACATGACACTTCTGTCAATAGTAAAAATAAGCCATATGACACAAATGTCAGGATAGATTTAAAGCAAAATTTCCGTAGTAGAGAAGAAGTTTTGGCTGCAACCAACAGTATTTTTGAAAAAGTGATGCTTCCTGAACTGGGTGGTATTGCTTATGATAAGCATGCGGCTTTGTATCCGGGGGCACAGTATATGGAAGCACCTGATATGGGAGCTGAATTAATTATTGCCACAGAAGAGCGTCCTTTACATTATACTCCGAAGCAGTGGGAAGCTTACTGCGTTGCGAAAAGAATCAAAGAATTAATGAAAACCGGCTTTGTTTTAGATGAAACCGGCAAAAATCTTCGCCCGGTTAGATTCAGTGATATCGTTTTGCTGTTCCGCACACCATCCGGATATGAAGAAGCGTATAAGTCAGTATTTGAACAGCAGGGAATTCCTATGTATATGACATCCGGGAATGGTTATTTTGATGCGGTTGAAATACAAAATTTGGTGAAGCTTTTGCAGGTTATTGAAAATCCGCGAATGGATATACCATTATTCGGCGTTTGCACCTCTATTTTTGGTAAAATGACAGAGGATCAGCTTGCCCAAGTTAAGGTGCACTATCGTAACAAGCTAAAAACAGAGGATATTAAGTGTAAAAAAGCTGAACAAAGCTTATATGATATGTTGTGTATTTATCAAAAGGATTTTCCGGATAGCGAAGCGGGACAAACCATAAGCATCCTTTTGAATGATTTGAAGAAATACCGCAAACAAATGCATTATTTTACGGTGTCAGAGCTTTTATATGAAATTTTGCGAGACTTCAAATACAGAGAATATGTGAGTGTATTGCCGGACGGCGAAAAAAGATTGGCAAATGTTTCTTTGTTATTAGAGCGAGCCGCGAATTTCGGTGTAGCCGGTAACCAAGGCGTGTTTGCATTTACTTCCTACATAAAGCAATTACATAAACAGGCTGTGGACTATGGAGAAGCCGGAATTATAGAACATGCAGACGTGGTCCGCGTTATGAGTATTCATAAGAGTAAGGGGTTGGAATTCCCGATAACCATTGTTTGTGGCATGGGACAGACATATCAGATGCGCGACAAACAGCAAATGATATTGATTGACAATGACATGGGCCTTGGAATGGAATATATTAATACGAATCTTCGCAGCAAAAACAAAACCCTTCGCAAGCAAGTCATTGCACTCAAAATGGAACAGGAAATTTTAGCAGAAGAACAACGAATTTTGTACGTTGCCATGACCAGAGCCAAAGAAAAATTAATTATGGTAGGGTACAAGGCAAACTACGAGCCGGACGAATTAATGATGAATATTACATCAAATGGCACTTGTATGCTTTCTGATGTTTTGTCAGCACGTTCTTACTTGGATTTGTGCCTGTTAGCACATACCCCAAACAGCCCGATTTCCATAAAGGTCATGACATACGAGGATTATATCTCAAATGAAGTGTGCGAGACTGTTTCTATAGAAGAGCGAAAAGCCCTTTTGTTGGAGAAGTTGAATGACAAAGAGACCATATATACGGAACAAGATTCATTGTATCAAACGTATAAAGAGCGATTTGAATATCAATATCCATTCCATAATTTGAGAGAATTATATACCAAAACCAGCGTGTCCGAATTAAAAAAGGCTGCAATCAAAGAAGAAAATGAAGCAGTATATGAGGCTTTTGAACAAGTAAATGATCAGGATATGATACCGTATATACCTGCATTTATGCAGGGAAAGGCAGAGATGAAAGGGGCAGAAAGAGGTACGGCATATCATAGGGTGATGGAGCTTTTGGACTTTGCTAATATACCTACAAGCTATGCCAAGTGGGAAGAAACTCTGGATGCGATGGTTCAAACAGGCAAGTTGTCAGACAGACAAAAAGAGTGTATTTATGTAAAAAAATTGCAGGATTTCATTAGTTCCGGAATTGGCAAAAGAATGCAGACAGCGGCGGAAAAAGGTGAGCTGCATAAAGAACAATCTTTCTTCCTGGGAGTGCCTGCAAATTTGGTAAATCCGGAATTTCCACCGGAAGAAATGATGCTGGTGCAGGGAATTATAGATGCCTACTTTGAAGAAGACGGCGAGCTTGTTTTGATGGATTACAAAACAGACCGCGTAGAGAGTAGTGCGGAATTGGTTTCCAGATATAAGGTTCAGATGGAATACTACACCAAGGCTCTAGAGCAAGCCCTTGGTAAACGCGTAAAAGAAGTGATTTTATATTCCTTGTCACTGAACGAAGAAGTAATTGTATAAAATCATATATAACAGGAAAGACCGTGCACGAAATGGTGCACGGTCCTTGTTTTTATAGGGCAGTATTTTTTACTGCTAATATTTTTAAGCTCATAAGCGCATTTTTTACCGGCGGAAGTGCGATAACAATCAAGGTAATGCCTGCTTCCGTAAAAATATATGCGCCGTTATAGCAAATGGAATAGATTGGAACGGACATTCCATAGCCGGATGCGCTGCTTCCGAAAAAAGCAACACCGGAAATAAATGCAAAAACAAATCTGCTTAAAATACTGGCAAGGTAGCCTTTGTAAAGCCCATGTCTGCTGTTGGAAAACAAGCCGGAAAAGCCCAATGCTCCAAAGGCGAAAATATAATCAATAAATAATTGCGGCAGACTGATGACGTACGGGTCGATAATCAATTGCAGTAATCCATAAGCGATGGCTGTAAGCAGACCGGTTCTAAGACCGTACCAGTATCCGACCAAACTGATGAAAAGCATACTTAAGAGAGTGACAGAGCCACCCATTGGCATTCGCCAGATTTTCAAATAAGATGTTATCGTTGCAAGAGCCATCGCCATAGCGCAAAAGACCAATTGTTTGGTGCTTAATCTGTGCGATTTGGAAACAAAAGCAGCAGCCAATAGCACGCATAATAATAAGGCAATCAGGGCCATGTAGCCCCAAACGGTAAGTACGAAGTAGTTGCCCCATTCCGGGTCAATCACCTCTGTTGCAAAAATTTTTAGCATAAAAAAACCTCCTTTTCTAGGAGGAAGCAACTAGCAAAAGCCCGAGCACGGACTTTTATAAATTCGCTTCCTTACGCCGGTACTAACCGGTTCAAGTTATGAGGGTTAGAGTGAAACACTCAATCTCAGCAATTGCTCCCCTAGCTAAATATATGTAATTTGGTGACAAGCACCATAAATAATATACAAGATGAACTGTCTTGTGTCAACACTTACACGCCACTTAGGCTTAGGAAAACACATACGGTTGCTAAAATAACCAGTACAATTCTTCCAATCCATTGGGTGGTTCTGTAAAAATCGGTTGGTGAACCGCCTTCCACCGTAAGGAAATGTTTTAGCTGGAAAAAGAAATCCGGGAAGCGGAAATCGATTGCCAGGAAAAGGGCAATAAATACAATGCAGAAAACATAAACGAAGTTGCCGCGCATTTCCGGTTTGTCCATAACGGCCCACTCATACAAGTGCGTTCTGGTTGGAAAATAATCTTCCTTTTTGGGCATGATAATGATGTTTGAAGTAGTTGCGTGAATTTGGATATCGATATCATTCTCATTCATCAAAAAACCACTTTGATAAAAGCCTTCAAATACAAGCTCATCATCTTCATAAATGGTAACACTTCGTCCGTCGTTCTCAGACTGAATAAAATATTTACGGGTCAAATCGTCCACGGAAAAGGAAATATCGGTGCCATCCGGCTGCTCGTCAATGGTCATGTTATAGTCGAAATATGCACCATTGCCTACATAACTTGCATTATCTTGCAAATATAAAAATGTCTTGCCGTGCCATACACCCGGACGAGTTAGGGCGTAGATGTAGAATACAAGAAGGACTGCAAACGCACAAATTCCTAATGAAAAAAATATTTTATTTTTGTTGCTTGAAAGATAATTCTTCATAATGTACCCTCCTATGTAAAATCAAAGGAATAAGAAAGTTTTCTTTAAACATCCGCGGTTTTCAACCAATCTGATTTAAAATAATAAATGGTAAAAGAAATACTGCTTAGCGTCCAGGTTAATGGGTATGCCCAAAAAACAGTATTGATAACGGGAACGAAATGTACCGCAATCGTAATATATGTTACTCGAATAACACACCAGCACACCAGCATGACGATCATCGGTACGGAGGATTTTCCTGCGCCTCGAAAAATAGCTGCCATACAGTGGCTGAATGCCAAAAGAAAATAAAACAAGGTAACGGTACGTGCTTGTGCTACACCATACTGAATAACACCCGGATCATTATTAAAAAATGTGATAAGATGTGGGGCAAGGAGGTATATGCTGATACCTACCAGTTCTGCGAGGATTACAGAACAGAGCACACCGAAACGTGCGCCTTTTTTTACACGATCAAATTTCTTCGCACCAAGATTTTGGCTGATAAAGGTGGTCAGTGACATAGAAAAACAAGTCACAGGAAGAAATCCGAATCCTTCAATTTTGGAGTAAGATCCGCAGCCCGCTACGGCCAATTTGCCAAAAGCATTGATATTGGACTGTACTACTACATTGGCAAGAGAAATTACGGAGTTTTGAAGTCCGGTAGGCAGACCGATGCGAATAATCTGCTTTAACATATACATATCAAAACGGATATTGCGGATAGTAAGGCGATATTCCTCGCGGGTAGTAAGGAGCTTATAAAGACAAAGCCCGGCACTGACAAACTGGGAAATAATCGTTGCAAAGGCAGCAGACCAAACGCCCCACTTAAATACGGCCACAAATAATAAATCCAGTACCACATTTATCACGGAAGAAATAATCAGGTAAATTAAAGGCCTTTTGCTGTCACCCACGGATTGCAGAATTCCCACAAAGATATTATATAAAACAAATGCCAAAGAGCCGCAAAAATAAAAACGGAAGTATGCAATGGAATTTGGCAGAACGTCGGAAGGGGTTCCCATCAAACGCAAAATAAGCGGTGTGGCGATGAGTCCTAAAAGCATTAAACAAATGCCGGCTGCAATGCCAAAAGCCACGGTAGTGTGTATGGAGCGTTCCAAACTCTCTTTGTCCCTGGCACCAAAATATCGGGCGGTTACCACACCGGCACCGATGGAGATGCCGTTAAAAAATCCTACCATCAAAAAAATCAGACTGCCGGAGGAACTAACCGCGGCCAATGCATCCGGACCGATAAAATTTCCTACGATTAAGGAGTCTGCCACGTTGTAAAATTGTTGAAATAAATTACCTAAAAAAATCGGAAAAGCAAATCGGAGCATTTTGCCGGGAATAGAGCCCTCGGTCAACAGATTTGCAGATTGCCTTGTTGTTGTCATGTGAGTACCTTCTTTAAGTCATATCTTTTGAAAATTTATTTTCTGATTGGAACAATTTCAATCCAATATTCATCCGGGTCATTGATGAAATAAATACCCATTTTCGTATTTTCATAGCAAATACATCCCATTTCTTTGTGCTTTGCATAAGCTGCATCAAAATCAGCAGCAGTAAAAGCCAAATGGAATTCGTTGTCGCCTAAATTATATGGGCGGTCCCAATCCCTAAGCCAGGTAAGTTCCAATAAATGTTTGGACTGTCCGTCGCCTAAAAAAACGATAATAAAGCTGCCGTCCTCGGCTACTTTTCTGCGAACTTCTGACAGACCAAGGGCTTCTTGGTAAAAGGCCAAAGATTTGTCCAAATCACGAACGTTAAAATTGTTGTGTGCAAATGTAAATTCCATAAAAATACCTCCCGAATAAAGATTAAAAATATTATATCACATAAAAAGAAGTTATGCAAAACTCTATATTCAGAACAGT
>JAZOSF010000018.1:0-16246 GCA_045657025.1 Lachnospiraceae bacterium
AATGACGGCCTTAAAGTTGGTGCAGATGTAGCAAATGCAAATGTAACAGCAACTGTTATGGAACAGGGTAAGGGTAAGAAAGTTATCGTTTACAAGTATAAGAGAAAAACCGGTTACCATAAGAAAAATGGTCATAGACAAGCATACACTCAGGTTAAAATCGAAAAGATTAATGCTTAATTATTAGAATATGACAACAATTATTATTGAAAAATCAAGTGAATCATACAAGAGTGTTACTTGTATGGGACATGCAGGACGGAAACGACTGTGGTTTGAAAAAGACTTAGTTTGTGCATCTGTTTCTGTTTTGGTGATAAATACTCTGAATGCTTTAGAGAAATTTACAGATACTAAGATGGAAATTACTACAAACGAAGATACAGGGTTTTTAAGATGTGTGTTTCAGGATAGTTTATCCGATAAGGCAAACGTACTTATAGATACTATGATCCTTGGTTTAGAACAGATTTGCCAAGAATATGGCACGAAGTATTGTAACGTAAATTTCAAGGAGGTGTAGACCTATGTTAAAATTAAACCTTCAATTTTTCGCTCATAAGAAAGGTGTTGGTTCTACTAAGAACGGTAGAGACTCCGAATCTAAGAGACTTGGTGCGAAAAGAGCTGACGGACAGTTCGTTAAGGCTGGTAACATTTTATACAGACAGCGCGGTACAAAGATTCATCCAGGTGTGAATGTTGGTATTGGTGGCGATGATACATTGTTCGCTTTAGTTGATGGCGTTCTTCGTTTTGAAAGAAAGGGCCGTGACAAGAAGCAGGCTTCTGTATACCCAGTAGCAGAATAATACGGACATTTTTAAGGCTTCAAACATCTTGTTTGGAGCCTATTTTTATAGGAGAGAACATTCATGTTTGCAGATAGAGCTAGAATATTTGTAAAAAGCGGAAAAGGCGGCGATGGCCACGTTTCATTTCGAAGAGAAAAGTATGTGCCGGATGGCGGCCCTGACGGTGGCGACGGCGGTCATGGCGGCAGTGTGATTTTCAAAGTTGACGAAGGCTTAAATACTCTAACCGATTTTCGACATGTTAGAAAATATGCTGCGCAAAGCGGCGAAGAAGGCGGCAAGAAAAATTGTCGTGGTAAAAACGGACAGGACATTATTATTAAGGTTCCTGCAGGAACAGTAATTAAAGAAGCAGAATCAGGTAAGGTTATTGCCGATATGTCAGGTGATAATACAGAAGTGGTGCTTTTAAGAGGCGGTCGTGGTGGCAAAGGCAACCAGCATTATGCAACCAGTACTATGCAGGCACCAAAGTATGCACAGCCGGGACAACCTGCTCAGGAACTCGAGCTTCTATTGGAATTAAAGGTAATTGCAGACGTGGGACTTGTAGGTTTCCCAAACGTTGGTAAGTCTACTTTTATTAGTCGTGTTACCAATGCGAGACCGAAGATCGCTAATTATCATTTTACAACCTTGCAGCCAAATCTTGGCGTAGTAGATATGGAAGATTGTAAGAGTTTTGTAATTGCGGATATTCCGGGACTTATTGAAGGAGCCAGTGAAGGCGTTGGCCTTGGCTATGAATTCCTTCGCCATATTGAGCGTACCAAAGTAATGATTCATATTGTGGATGCGGCCGGAACAGAAGGAAGAGATCCGATTGAAGATATTTATGCAATTAACAAGGAACTTGCGGCATATAATGCAGACATTGCACACAGACCGCAGATTATTGCAGCCAATAAGATAGATGCGATTTATGACCTGGAGAATGACCCTGTAGCGCGCATTAAAGCGGAATTTGAGCCACAGGGCGTAGAGGTGTTACCAATATCTGCTGTTACCGGTGAAGGCGTTAAAACGCTGCTTTACAAGGTGTCAGAGATGTTAGAAGGCTTGGATGATGCTCCTGTTATATTTGAACAGGAATATTTCCCGGAAATCGAAAAACCGACAGACGAGGAACCTTTTGTTGTTTATTACGACGAAGAAGAGGACGAATATGTTATTGAAGGACCTCGTATTGAAAAAATGCTTGGTTATACAAATTTAGAGTCTGAAAAAGGCTTTAGATTCTTCCAGAATTTCTTGAAAGAAACCGGTATTTTGGCACAATTAGAGGAGCTTGGTATTGAAGAAGGCGATTCTGTACGTATGTATGGTCTTGGCTTTGATTACTATAAATAAGAGGAATACAAAATGACAAGTAAACAAAGAGCATATTTAATGAGTTTAGCAAGCAATTTAGACCCGGTTTTCCAGATTGGCAAGTCTTCCTTGACACCGGAAATCACTTCTGCTATAGAAGAATGCTTTAACACACATGAATTAATTAAAATCAATGTATTAAAGAATTGTTTTGATGATCCTAAAGAGATGGCATATATGCTTGCAGAAAGAACAAAATCTCAGGTTGTTCAGGTGATTGGCAAAAAAATTGTTCTTTATAAAGAAAACAAAGATAATAAAAAAATCGAGCTTCCAAGATAAGTAAGCAGATGGGTTAATAACAAATTTGTTTTGGGAGATCCTTTATGAAAAAAATTGGTATCTTGGGTGGCACATTTAATCCTATTCATAACGGTCATTTGGCACTGGCACAGGCAGCATATGAGTTTTGTTGTTTGGACAAGGTTTGGTTTATGCCTAGTGGCGTGTCCTGTTTAAAGGAACGTGATAATGTTGTTTCTGACATACACAGATTGGAAATGACAAAACTGGCAGTGCAAGGAATTAGTTATTTTGATTATTCGGATATGGAACTAGGGCAAATGGGATATACCTATACAGCCGATACATTGCAGAGATTACATGAAAAATATCCGGAAAACGAATTTTATTTCATTATGGGAGCAGATACGTTTTTGAGATTCCCAAGATGGAAGTACACAGAAAAAATTGCTTCGCTCTGCACACTGGTAACGGTAGTTCGAGATGATGTAGACATGCAGGAAATTTCCAAGCAAAAGGTTTATGTTGAAGAAACATTACATGCCAATGTTATTATAGTTCCTTTTAGAAAAGTCGATGTTTCATCCAGTATAATTAGAAGTAAACTTTCAAAAGGTGAAAGTGTTAAGGGTATGATTCCCGAAAATGTGCTGGAATATATTGAAATCCAAGGATTGTATAAGGAGAACCAAAGTGGAAGAGATTAGAAACGCCATGAGAAACAGCTTGGACAAAGAGCGTTACGAACACACATTGGGTGTTGCATATACTGCAGCATGTCTTGCTACATTATACGAGGCAGACCCTGCAAAAGCCCTGCGTGCAGGTATGTTGCATGATTGTGCCAAATGTTTGGATTCGGATGAACTGTTTCGCCTATGTCAAAAATATAATATTTCTATATCTGATGTAGAAAAACGAAACTCAAAAGCTCTTTTGCATGCTAAGGTTGGCGCAAAACTAGCTTCAGATGTATATGGCGAAAACGATGAAACTGTTTTGGCGGCGATAGAATACCATACTACAGGCAGGCCTGGAATGAACATACTTGAAAAAATTATTTTTGTGGCTGATTATATAGAACCCGGAAGAAATAAAGCACAGGATTTACAAGAAATACGTAAATTGGCTTTTAGGGATATTGATATGTGTGTGGTAAAAATATTGCAGAATACATTGGCATATTTGGAGTCTCAAGGTGGTGAAATTGACCCTGCAACCCAAAAAACATTAGAATATTATAGTAAATAGTAATAAATGCATTAAATGGAGGAATTTTATGGAATCCAAAGAAATGGCAAAGCTTGCCGTAGCAGCTTTAGAAGATAAAAAGGGAGAAGAAATCAGAATCATTGATATTAGTGAAGTTTCTGTGCTTGCAGATTACTTTATTATTGCAAATGGTTCAAATCATAGCCAGGTACAAGCTCTTTGTGACAATGTGTCCGAAGTGTTAGGACGTGCCGGAGTTCATACAAAACAGGTAGAAGGATATGAAAGTGCAAATTGGATTTTACTTGATTTTGGTGATATTATTGTGCATGTTTTGGATAAAGAAAACCGTCTTTTCTATGATTTAGAAAGAATATGGAGAGATGGTAAATTAGTTGATAGTGCTGTTTTGTAATTAAAAATTATCATATAAAGGAAAAGAAGGAGTTCTGATAAGAGCTCCTTCTTTTATATATTATTCTACATCATCATCGCCAAGTCGCATATAGAATGAGATGAGATATAAACCACATAAACCTACAAGTGCATAAATGATTCTACTCAACCAAGACATGTCTCCAAATAAAAATGCGACTAAATCAAAACGGAAAAATCCGATTAAGCCCCAGTTAACAGCGCCAATAATGGCAACGGTAAGGGCAGTACAATCTAAAAGTTTGCTACGCATAAAAGTTACCTCCTTTTACATTAATGTACCCTGTTGGAAGTATTTTATGCGAAAAAATTGAAATTAATATGTATTAGGACATTTTACGGAAAACACCGAAAACCTTGCCTAAAATGGTACAATTATCAACGATGATCGGATCCATCTCGTCATTCTCCGGTTGAAGACGAATATAACCTTTTTCTTTATAGAAGGTTTTAACAGTAGCAGAATCATCCACAAGTGCTACAACAATATCGCCATTAGATGCAGTGTTGCAAACATTAACAAAAATCTGGTCGCCATGGAAAATACCGACATTTATCATTGAATCACCGCGCACACGTAATGCAAAAGATTCACCTGGCGGAATGTACTCAGCCGGAACCGGAAAGTAATTTTCGATATTTTGCTCTGCAAATATAGGCATGCCTGCCGCAACATTTCCTACTACAGGAATGCTAACCATTTCTGTACGTACCATTTGAAAACTGTCATCGCAAATTTCAATAGCACGAGGCTTGGTTGGGTCTCTGCGGATATACCCCTTCTTCTCAAGTGTCTCTAAATGGGAATGAACAGAAGAGGTGGATTTTAAATTCACTGCGTCACAAATCTCGCGTACTGCAGGTGGATAACCCTTCTTTAATATACATTCCTTTAAAAAATCTAAAATTTGCTCCTGCTTTAATGTAAGTTTCTGTTCCATAAATCAGCCCTCACTTTCTTTGTAAGTTAATCATAACATACTTTTAGAAAAAAAGCAAACATATATTCGCGAAAATTTGTTCGAAAAAAGTATTGACAAACGAACAATTGTTCGGTATTATAAAATCAAATCAAACATTTGTTCGGAGGAATTGAGTATGGAACACAATTTTGAATATAGACAAAAATCAAGACGGGCTAGATTAGAAGCCAGAAGAAGAGAAGCAATCAGAAGACGTGTACGTCTTTTGACTACAGTTTTTACAGTTGCATTTCTTTTTATTAGTGTAGTATCAGCCAATGCAATTATTGCCAATGCCGGAGATGGATACGAGAAGAATTATGAGAAGATGTATACCTGCGTGACAGTTGGTCGTGGTGAAACTGTATGGGATATTGCGAAGGAATACGTTACTCCCGGATATACTACAGTGACAGATGTTATGGAAGAGGTTAAGTTTATTAATAGATTGGATGACGCATATAGTGTTCAGGCCGGAAGCATCCTTATGATACCGTACTACGCAGCGGAATAATTAAGACTTTACAATTTTTCGACAAAGGTCTACAATGTATTTAATACAAATTTTGTAAGAGGTTATTATGTATTATTTCATTGTTAATACTCGTGCACGTACCGGCAATGCGGTTCATATTTGGAATGAGGTAAAAGTTGTTTTAAAGAAAGAAGGGATTTCATATAAGGCATTTGAAACTTCTTTTGAAGGACATGCTACAGAACTGGCCAAGGAAATAACCAAAGACGCTTCTGAGATAGTGAATATTATCATTTTAGGTGGTGATGGTACAATTAATGAAGTGGTTAATGGTATTGTGGATTTTGAGAAGGTTCGCTTAGGAGTTATTCCTACAGGTACCGGTAATGATTTTGCCAGAAATCTAGGGATTAAGGGAAGTGTAGAAGAAATTATACACGATATTCTTAGATGTGATAAGGGTACAAAGTTAGATATTGGAATGGTTTCCTGGGGGGATCAAAAGCAGAAGAGCAGACTATTTAATATCAGTTCCGGTGTGGGGTTAGATGCCCTTGTATGTAAGAAAGCATTGACATCCAAAGTGAAGAAGATATGCAATTCATTACGTCTTGGTAAGCTTTCCTATCTTGTATTGACGGTACAATCATTGTTTTCTATGAAAACATATTGTGGTTCAATGAAATTCGGTAATCATTCAGATTGCTCATATAATAAGGTTGTTTTTTCGGCTGCAATGAACTTACGTGCAGAAGGTGGTGGCGTTCCTATGGCACCATCCTCTAATCCATGCGATGGATTGATTCCGTTTTGTGTTGCGGCAGATATTCCTGGATTGGTTCTACCATTTTATTTAATACTTCTTGTTCTTGGAAAACACGAAAAATTAAGATGTTTCCATACATTCCATGACACGGAATGTTATATACATACAGATGCGCCTGCGGTATTACATGCAGATGGTGAATACTTAGCAGATGTTACAGATGTATGGTATAAGTGTATACCATGCAAACTAGAATTACTTAATACTATTCAGATGAAATAAATCGCATAAAAATAGTGCATAGATTTTGTTTATATGTATCACACATGAAATAAAATCTATGCACTGTTTTTATTTATTAATAACTATCGTTTAAGAATTTCCTCTACAATTTCAACGGCATCTTCGATACAACCCGGGCAGGAACGAAGTGGAGTGCCTGTGCCAATCCCTTTTAATTCTTTGCAAATAGTTGAACCGTTTTTTTGATGAAATTTTTCTAACATTTCTTTTGACAATTGATAAGTTGAAACCTTTGTAGAAGGAGCAGCTAAATTTCCATCGCTATTTTTCATGCCAAGAAGGGCAACTGCACCGGAAATAGCACCACATGTTCCTTCCATACAACCCATACCGAAACCGAAGCCTTCACACACTTTGAAAAGTGTTTCAGTATTAATACCTAAATCATCAGCAAAAGCACATGCAACAGACTGTGCACAATTATATTTTTGGTCATGTAATGAGATTGCAAGCTCTTTTTTTGTCATAACAGTTATCCTTTCGTTTGTGATTAATGTACAGTTACACCATCCGGAATTTCACCATGTAACAAAGATATAATTACGCGAACTCTTGTTGTGGCTCTTTCCAAATATTTATAGGCTAAATCCGCATTTTGTTCATCCAAAGTATTACTATTGTAAGTTTCATAGAATAATTTATATGCTTGTGACATATATTCAGAGCCTTCATCTGCTAAATCTGTAAGATATGCAAATTCTTCATCCACGATGTCAATTGCGGCAAGGTCTTTGAATGCATTGTCTAATTCGGATAATTTGTCCAGTGCAATAGAAACGGCGTCGGAAGCGGTAACATTCAAATTGTTTAATTCGTTATGTAATGATTCGATTTCTGTAACCGTAGAATATAATTTGTTCTGGAAAACGACAATTTGGTCTGTGTTTTTACCACATGCACTGAATGATAGTATAGTTAAAATAGATAATAAAAATAGATAATTCTTTTTCATAAGTCGTCCTTTTTTGATTTTACTTTAATTAATTTATCATATTGTGCAATTTTCGGCAAGTGTATTCAAAAAATATTGTGTTTTTTTTGTAATTATGATATTATCAATAAAATTGTTGTGGAGGTATTAAGAGATGAAGGGAGCAGACGCAATCATTCGATGTTTAGAAGCAGAAGGCGTTACGCATGTATACGGATATCCAGGTGTGGCAATTTGTCCGTTTTACAATAGCATCTTGAATTCTGATATAAATACTATTTTGATTAGAACGGAACAAAATGCCGCACATGCAGCAAGTGGTCAGGCGCGTATTAGTGGCAGACCAGGTGTTTGCGCTGTTACAAGTGGTCCGGGAGCAACAAATGTAATAACCGGTATTGCTACAGCATATGCAGACAGTATACCATTGGTATGTATAACAGGTCAGGTTAATAGTGAATTGTTAGGTCGTGATGTTTTCCAAGAAGCAGATATAACCGGAGCGGTAGAGTCTTTTGTAAAATATAGTTATTTGGTTAAACATGTAGAGGATATTCCGCGCATTTTTAAGGAAGCTTTTCATATTGCCAACACAGGAAGAAAAGGACCTGTTCTTATTGATGTTCCTATTGATATTCAGAATGCGGAAATCAAGTCTTTTGAGTATCCAAAAGAAATTAATATGCGTACATACAAGCCTACTATAAAGGGCAATATACTTCAGATTAAAAAAGTTGTAAAAGCATTAGAAGAATCACACAAACCTATTATTTGTGCAGGTGGTGGTGTGCTTTTAAGTAATGCAAGAGAAGAACTTAGATCATTTTCTGAAAAGTATCAAATTCCTGTTGTATCTACTATGATGGGTATTAGCGCGATGCCTACTGATCATCCATTGTATTTTGGTATGGTAGGCAATAACGGTAAACCTTACGCAAACCGTGCCATGAATGAGTCCGATTTATTGATTATGGTTGGTGCCAGAGTTGCAGACAGAGCAGTAAGTCAACCTGGACTTATTACTCAAAATAAAATTCTTATACATATAGATGTAGACCCTGCAGAAATTGGCAAAAATGCCGGTGCAAGCATTCCGCTTGTAGGTGATGTGAAGCATATTTTTGAAGACTTTGATCAGGTTGAATTTAAATGTGACACAAAAGAATGGGTTGAAACTTTACGTGCAAATAAGGAAACTTTAAAGCCTCATAGAAATCCAAATCCGGATTATGTTGATCCGGCTGCATTTATTAATAAACTTTCCGAAAAGATGCAGGATGATGCTATTTATGTGGCAGACGTTGGACAGAATCAGATTTGGTCCTGTGCATACCATGTAGTAAAAAACGGTCAATTCATGACTAGTGGCGGCATGGGTACTATGGGTTATTCCATTCCTGCAGCTATGGGAGCAAAGGTTGCCGCACCTGATAGACAGGTTATCGCAGTGTGTGGAGATGGTTCTTTCCAGATGTCTATGATGGAGCTGGCTACTATTTGTCAGCATCAAATTCCTGTAAAGATTGTTGTTCTTAAGAATTCCGTTTTGGGTATGGTAAGAGAGTATCAACATTTCACATATAAGGACAACTATAGTATGATTGACTTGGCCGGAAGTCCAGATTTAGCACAATTATCCAAAGCATATAACATTCCGTTTATTCGTTTAGAGAACATGAATGATTGTGACAAAGTGATTGATGAATTTTTGGCAGAAGATGTGTCTATGATTTTGGAATGTATTATTGATCCGATGGATTTAGTGGCATATTAGGAGGGATGGTAAAATGAAGCGTATTTATTCCGTTTTAGTTGAAAATCGTTCCGGTGTTTTGTGTAAAGTAGCAGGTCTTTTTAGTAGACGATGTTATAATATTGATTCTTTGGCTGTAGGAGAGACTGATGATCCAACGGTATCTTGCATGACCATTGTAAGTTCCGGGGACCAAAGAACGATTGAACAGATAGAAAAGCAACTAAATAAAAAACTAGATGTAATTAAAGTAAAAACTTTTGATGAATCACATGGCATCAGTAGAGAATTAATGCTTGTCAAGGTGAAGTATAACCGTAACAATCGTCGTGATATTATGGAAATTTGCGATATTTTAAAGGCTGAGATTGTGGATATGAATAAGACACAGATGATTATTCAAATTTGTGATATCCCTGAAAAAATTCAGTTGTTCATGTCAATGCTCAAATCAGTTAGTGTGTTGGAAGTTGCCAGAACAGGGACATTGGCTTTGCCAAAATGTTCCGATTTGGATTGACATAGTGAGAGACAATTGTTAGAATGATTTTTAAAGTTCTTATTTTAAAAGGAGTTTGTTATGCAAAAGAAGGTCTTTCAGCTTCTTGTAGACAATACTGCTGGTGTACTTACACGTATTTCCGGTTTATTTAGTAGAAGAAGCTATAATATTGAGAGTATTACAGCTGGCGTTACTGCTGATCCTAGATATACACGTATTACAATTGTAGCAAGTGGTGATGATGTTATATTGGAGCAGATTGAAAAGCAAGTTGCTAAGCTTGCAGATGTTCGTAGTATTAAAGAATTAACACCGGAGAATAGTGTATACAGAGAGTTAGCATTAGTTAAAGTAAGAGCGACTGCCGCAGAACGTCAGGGCATTATGGCGGTTTGTGATATTTTCAGAGCAAAAGTTATTGACGTAAGCAGTGAAAGTATTATGATGGAGCTTACAGGTGCTCAGTCTAAAATTGATGCATTTTTGAATATGGTTGAGAACTATGAAATATTAGAACTTGCAAGAACAGGTATTGCAGGTCTTAGTCGAGGCCATGAAGATATTGTATATATCGAAGATTAAGTGATTAATATAAGGGAAAACCTTTGTTATATTATATTTTTGGAGGAGTATTATTATGGCAAAAATTTATTATCAGGAAGATTGTAACCTTTCACTTTTAGAAGGCAAGACAATTGCAATTATTGGTTACGGTAGTCAGGGTCATGCACATGCATTGAATGCTAAGGAATCAGGATGCAACGTTATTATTGGCCTTTATGAAGGCTCTAAGTCTTGGGCAAAGGCAGAAGCACAGGGATTCAAGGTTTACACTGCAGCAGAAGCAGCAAAAATGGCTGATGTTATTATGATTTTGATTAATGACGAGAAGCAGGCAAAATTATACAAGGAATCTATCGAACCAAACTTAGAAGAAGGCAATATGTTAATGTTTGCACATGGTTTTGCAATTCATTTTGGACAGATTGTTCCACCTAAGAACGTAGACGTTGCTATGATTGCACCAAAGGGTCCTGGTCATACAGTACGTGGCCAGTATCAGGAAGGAAAGGGTGTACCTTGTTTAGTAGCAGTTCACCAAGATGCATCCGGCAAAGCTATTGATAAGGCATTAGCATATGCTTTAGCAATCGGTGGCGCAAGAGCTGGTGTATTAGAGACAACATTCCGTGAAGAAACAGAAACAGACCTTTTCGGTGAGCAGGCAGTACTTTGTGGTGGTGTTTGTGCACTTATGCAGGCAGGTTTCGAAACATTGGTTGAAGCAGGCTATGCTCCTGAAAGTGCATACTTTGAATGTATCCATGAAATGAAGTTGATTGTTGACCTTATTTTCCAGTCAGGCTTTGCAGGTATGAGATATTCTATTTCTAATACTGCTGAGTATGGTGATTACATTACAGGTCCTAAGATTATCACTGAAGAAACAAAGAAGGCTATGAAGAAAGTTCTTTCAGATATTCAGGATGGTACTTTTGCAAAAGACTGGTTGATGGAAAATGCAGTAAATGCTCCACATTTCAATGCTATGAGAAAGTATGCTGCTCAGCATCCATCTGAAACAGTTGGTGCAGAATTACGCAAACTTTACAGCTGGAATAACGAGAACAAGTTGCTTGATAACTAATTAATATTACATATTGAAGAGGGATGGTGTACACCATCCCTCTTTTGTGCTATAATATTTGTATGTTATAGAAGGAGAAGGAAAGAAAATTTCCTTTTGTATAAACTATGAGAAAGTCGACTAATTCAAAGTACGAAATTGATATGGTAAATGGTCCATTGTTGGGTAAAATTATTGTTTATGCATTACCTTTGATGGCGTCTGGAATTTTGCAACTTGCATTCAATGCTGTTGATTTAATTATTGTTGGACAATATGCCGGTAGTAATGCTTTGGCGGCAGTTGGAAGCACCTCATCACTAATTAATCTGATGGTTAATCTGTTTATTGGATTATCAGCCGGAGCAAATGTATTGGTTGCACGGTTTTATGGTGGTGGGCAAAAGCAGGCTTTAAAAGAATCGGTTCATACTTCTGTGGCAATATCCGTCATAGGAGGCTTTATATTAATTTTTGTAGGATTTTTTCTAGCCAGACCAATTTTAACACTAATGGATACTCCACCGGAAATTATCGACGGTGCAGTTATCTATATTCAAATTTATTTTGCCGGTATGCCTGTTATTATGCTTTATAATTTTGGAAGTGCTATTTTGCGTGCTGTGGGTGATACAAGAAGACCACTCTATTATTTGTTTTTAGCCGGTGTTTTGAATGTTGGACTAAATATTTTATTTGTAAAGTATTTGCATATGGGTGTAGCCGGAGTTGCACTTGGTACTGTTTTAAGTCAAGTTGTTTCTACTACGTTATTAATACGTGCGTTGATGACAAGTGAGGGTAATTATAAGTTAGAGTTAAAGGAGATTAGGGTTACCAAGGATAAATTGCTCAAGATGTTGCAAATTGGTCTTCCTGCAGGCATTCAAGCATGTTTGTTTTCTCTGTCTAATGTGTTGATTCAGTCTTCTATTAATAGTTTTGGCGCAAATGTAGTTGCAGGGAATACAGCAGCATCCAATATTGAAGGATTAGTTTATACAGGGATGAATGCAATTTATCAGACCGCTTTAAGCTTTGTTGGACAAAATTATGGGGCTGGTAAATTGAAACGTATTAAAAAAATCTCTGTCATTTGTATTGGTATTGTAATATGTATCGGAATTGTACTAGGACAGGCTGCAATATTATTTAGCGGTCCACTGTTAAGATTGTATGGGACTACCGGACAGGAGATAGAATATGGCATGCTTCGAATGAGCATTATATGTAAATCGTATTTTATTTGTGGAATTATGGATGTTCTTGTGGGCCTTTTAAGAGGTATGGGATATGCTATTATGCCAATGATTGTTTCATTAAGTGGAGCATGTCTCTTGAGAATTGTTTGGATTATGACAGTGTTTGAACGGTTTAAAAGCTTGAGGATATTATATTTGTCTTATCCTGTGACATGGACAATTACGGCTTTTATACATGTTATTTGTTTGGTGTTCGTGTTCAAAAAATTAAAAAATGTATTAACAAATGAAGAATAGGCTTGAAACATATGTTCGATTGTGGTATGATATATATATGATAATTGTTAGTTGAGGAGAATGAGTATGTACGCATATTTTAAAGGCAATTTGGCTTATGTTGGAGAGGATAGCATCATACTGGATGTTCATGATGTTGGATATCGCATTTTACTTTCCCCTGCCAGTATTGCGTTTTTGCCTCAGATAGGGGAAGAGGTTCGTATTTATACTTATACCAGTGTTAGAGAAGATGCAATTTGGTTGTATGGCTTCTTGAACTATGCAGATTTAGAGATTTTCAAGAAGTGTATAACGGTCAGTGGAATTGGTCCGAAGGGGGGCATGTCTATTCTGTCTGTGATGGATGCGGATGCTTTGCGCTTTGCTATTATTTCCGGTGATGCAAAGGCAATTTCCAAAGCACCCGGAATTGGGTTAAAGACCGCACAGCGTCTTATTTTAGAATTGAAGGACAAGATTTCTGTTGAAGAAACTTTGGTAAGTAGAGAAGCAAATGGTGTGCGTATGTCTGTTGCTGTAAGTGACGATACATCTAAGGAAGCGGTTGAGGCCTTGGTTGCGCTTGGATATTCTTCTTCAGAAGCATTGAAGGCTGTAAAGAGTGTTGAAAATGCCGCAGAAATGGATGTAGAAGCAGTGTTGAAGTCTGCACTTAAAAATATGTTTTGAGGTTAGCATATGTCTAAGAGAGTGATTGAAACAACAATTCAAGATGAAGATATCAAGATAGAGGGCTCTTTGCGTCCACAGTATTTGTGTGATTATATTGGTCAGGACAAGGTAAAGGACACACTAAAAATTTATATTGATGCTGCCAAAAATCGTGGCGATAGTCTAGATCATGTTTTGTTTTACGGACCACCAGGATTAGGTAAAACCACATTGGCCAATATTATTGCAAACGAGATGGGTGTTCATTGCAAAGTTACAAGCGGTCCTGCTATTGAGAAACCGGGAGAAATGGCTGCTATTCTTAACAATTTGCAGGAAGGTGATATTCTTTTTGTAGACGAAATTCATCGTTTGAACCGCCAGGTAGAAGAAGTTTTATATCCTGCTATGGAGGATTATGCCATTGATATTATGATTGGTAAAGGTGCCAGTGCACGTTCCATACGATTGGATTTGCCGAAGTTTACTTTGGTTGGTGCTACAACCAGAGCAGGCTTATTGACAGCTCCGTTAAGAGATCGATTTGGTATCATTCACCGTTTAGAGTTCTACAATATTGATCAATTGCGATTGATTATTCAGCATTCAGCGCGCATATTAGGTGTGGAAATTGATGAAAATGGTGCGGTAGAGCTTGCAAGACGAAGCAGAGGAACCCCACGTTTGGCAAATCGTATTTTGAAGCGAGTGCGAGATTTTGCACAAGTAAAACATAACGGTATAATTACAGAGCGTGTTGCACAGATAGCCTTGGATTTAATGGATGTTGACAAGCTGGGACTAGACCATTTAGATAGAAATATTTTGGAAACGATTATTTATAAATTTGGTGGCGGACCGGTTGGCTTAGATACATTGTCTGCAGCTATTGGTGAAGACGCAGGGACAATTGAAGATGTGTATGAACCATATTTGATCCAAAATGGGCTGCTTAATCGTACACCAAAGGGCCGAGTTGCTACAGATTTGGCTTTTAGGCATCTGGGTATTGAAAAATAGTCTTCTTTTTTGTATACTTTTTTTATACCAATGAAAGAGGGTTTCGCTATGGAAAAAAAGAACTGTTTCAACATTACAATAGCCGGCAAATCTTATACTTTATGTGGCAATGAATCCGGCGACTATTTGAAGAGTGTAGGATCATATATAGAAGGTAAATATAATTCTTTTGCAGAAGATTTGTCTTTTCGTAGTCAACCAATGGATATGCAGCATGTTTTGATGCAGTTAAATATTGCGGATGATTATTTTAAGTGCCGTGAGGAGTTATATATTTCCAAGAGGAAGTTTGAAGAACAGGCTATGGAATTGGAAAAACTAAAAAATTCATTGGTAACTATGCAGGTTAAATATGAGAATTTAGAATCCAGTACCAAGATGATTGAGAAGAAATATCAGCAGGTAAAAGATAAGCTTTACCATTTGGAGCGAAACTAAAGATAAATGTATAAATCGTGCAAACCCTTTGTCTGTTTCAAGGGGCTTGCACATTTTGTCGTTTAGTACATATAAATTAATTGTTTGAAACATGACGGTTTGTTTGGTTAAATAATACGGAGGATAGTTGGATGAAACATCATAAAGTGGAATTATTAGCTCCTGCCGGAAATTATGATAGTTTTATAGGCGCAATAAATGCAGGCGCAGATGCCTTGTATGTAGGCGGAGAAAAGTTTTCTGCCAGAGCATATGCAGATAATTTTGATACAGAAACACTTTGTGAGTGTATTAAGTACGCGCATCTTTTTGGAAGAAAAGTATACTTGACTTTGAATACTCTCATTAAGGAAAGCGAATTTTCTGAAATATATGAATATGTTTCTCCGTTTTATTATGCAGGTCTTGATGGAGTTATTATTCAAGACTTAGGCGTCCTTAAATTTCTGAGAAAGCATTTCCCTAATATGGAACTGCACGCCAGCACGCAAATGGCAGTGACGGGTCCTAAATTTGTGTCTTTGTGCAAAGAACTAGGCATATCTCGAGTTGTGCCTGCTCGTGAACTTAGTTTGAAGGAATTAAAGGAAATCCGCGATGCGGGAATTGAAGTAGAGTGTTTTATTCATGGTGCAATGTGCTATTGTTATTCCGGCATGTGCCTTATGAGCAGCATTTTAGGTGGAAGAAGTGGTAATCGAGGAAAGTGTGCGCAACCGTGTCGTTTGCCATATCATGTTTCTGCCAACGATTTATCACGTAAAGATTCTTATACACTCAGTCTCAAAGATATGTGTACGATAGAGCATATTCCTGCGTTGATCGAGGCAGGAATGGATTCTTTTAAAATAGAAGGTCGTATGAAGCGTGCGGAATATGCAGCGGGTGTTACCGCACTTTATCGCAAGTATATTGACCAATATTATAAAAATTCTGAGCGGAAAATTACGGTATCTCAAAAGGACAAGCATATATTAGAGAGCTTGTATATGAGAAGTGAATTACATGACGGATACCTTTATAAACACAATGGAAAAGAAATGGTTACAAACGATGCTCCTAGTTATAGAGGCTTAGAAGAGGAAGTTTTGTCTGATATTCGACACAAATATTTAGGGTACACTCAAAAAGTTCCTGTGACAGCCTATGGTTATTTTGAAGCGGGACAAGAAAGTTCCTTGACTCTTTGCACGGATTTTGGAGTAAGTGTTACCGTAAACGGACCAGTAGTTGATTTGGC
>JAZOSF010000019.1:0-19091 GCA_045657025.1 Lachnospiraceae bacterium
CTTCTTCTAATTCCAAGCTAAGACCACCAATTCGAATGGTACTTGCTATGCGGTTTGCTTCCTCAAAACCACCCATTCCGCTAATCTGCGCCACGCCATCTGTAATGGCTGAGTTTACTCGTGGTACACTTACGAAACTACCATCATAATAAATACCGATTGTTTCCTTACCGGCTGCACGCTGTGTTGCCACCTTAAACTTCTCGGCACCTTCTTTTGTAAGGGTAAGGCTTACCGCGAACTCGCTACCTGTATTGGTCTGCATAGTGCCTGCCTGAGCATCAGCAACATCCGTACCGTAAAGTACAATAGAGCCATCTGCCTCTAACTCTTCGATGGTCTTGTTTAACACAAAATCATAATTAACATTGCCGTCTTTGTCCTGTGTGGCCTGCACGGAGTAGTTTTCATTTCCTGCTTTGTCTGTCTCTGCAATAAAATACAAAGAACCCGGACGTCCTAAATCAGCTAAAATAGCCTCAGCATCCGTTACACCAGGAATTTCGATGCTGAATCTACGACTACCCTCTTGATAAACAACGGATTCTGTACTGTATGTTTGTACACGTTGCTCTAATTTACGCTTGGTGTCAGACATATCTACAGCACTAGGCTCTTCTTCGCCTACAACCTCGTATGTAATACTAACACCACCGGCCAAATCAAGACCCTGTTTGATATTAGATGCACTGGAACCGTTTGCACCAAAACCAATTACGGATTGATACATACATACAAAAATCAGTGCGAAAGTCAAGCCTAATGTCAATAAACCATATGATTTTTTCATGACATAATCCTCCAAAATTTCTTTGACACATAATAAGCAGCGACTCCAATCGCTGCTTATAAAACATTTGATAAATATTATATCACAACCATATCTTTTGTCAACCGAAAGGGCACACCACAAGATACACTTCAAGCCTTTATCATATCTTCTATAGCAATCAATCGGTTATATTTGGCGGTTCTTTCCCCGCGACAAGGTGCACCTGTTTTTATATATCCTGTATTCAGTGCCACAGCTAAATCCGCAATAAAAGTGTCCTCTGTTTCTCCGCTTCGATGGGACATAATAGTCTTATATCCTTGTTTTTGCGCCAATTGCACGGTTTCTATAGTTTCCGTAACAGTACCAATTTGATTAGGCTTAATTAATATTGCATTTGCACACTTTTTCTCAATACCAGCCTGAAGACGTTTTTTGTTTGTTACAAACAAATCATCCCCTACCAATGTCACTTTATCACCAACACGTTTCGTTAATTCCTGCCAGTTTTTCCAATCGTTTTCATCTAATGGATCCTCAAAGGAAAATATCGGATATTTATCGGCTAACTCTTCCCACTCATCTATTAAATCTCCGGCACTATAATTACGCTTTTGTTTTGGAAGCAGGTACTGTCCCGGTTCTAAGCTTTTCCACTCACTGGCTGCCACATCTAAACTAATCATTACATCTCTTCCGGGTGCATAACCGGCTTGCTTAATAGCCTCAATAATTAGCTCAATAGCTTCCATTTCACTATCCAAGTTCGGAGCAAAACCACCTTCATCCCCTACGCCGGTAGCCAAACCTCTTTCTTTCAAAATTTTTTTTAGCATATGATATATCTCAACGCACCAACGAATGCCTTCCTTTATACAACTTGCCCCTACCGGCAAAATCATGAATTCCTGTACATCCAAACTATTATCAGAATGAGCTCCGCCATTTAAAATATTCATCATCGGAATTGGAAGTGTAGATGCCTGAGTCCCGCCCAAATACTGAAATAACGGTATGCGCAAAGCCTTTGCTGCTGCTTTGGCACAGGCCATACTTACTGCTAATATCGCGTTAGCTCCCAGCTTACTTTTGTCCTCTGTCCCGTCTAAGGTTCGCATTATATTATCAAGTTCTCTCTGGTGGGTTATATCGTTTCCCATAAGCGCCGGATGAATCAGTTTTTCTATATTCTCGACAGCCTTCCAGACTCCTTTTCCCAGATAACGTTTTTCTCCGTCTCGCAACTCAACAGCTTCATATGCGCCTGTACTGGCACCGCTTGGAACCATGGCACAACCTTCTATGAATTCACCTGTCATTTCGTTTTTTACAACTACAATAGCCTCTACGGTAGGATTTCCTCTGCTGTCCAGCACTTCCCGTCCAAAAGTACGCACTATTTTTAAATAATTCAACATAAAAAAACTACCTCCATTTCATTTATGAAGGTAGTTTGTGTAAAATTCTATTCATTATTCTCGCAAAACACGATGTCATTATTGGATAGACGTAAAATACTCATCATACCAAATCAAGAACATGTAAACTGTCCATATTTTGCGGCTATTGTCTTCCTTGCCTGATTTATGTCTATCTAACAACTTCACAAGTTCTTTCGTCTTAAAATACCTTTCTGCGGCACTGCTTGTAAAGGCTTTTTTTACTATTTGATAATATTTATCTTCTTTAAGCCAAATACGGGTAGGAACCGGGAAGCCCAATTTCTTTTTCTCAGCTACCATATCCGGTAAATACTTATGAGCCGCTTGTCTCATAGCATACTTAGTATTTTGGTCGTTAACTTTAAATCTGGTAGGAATTTTGCGTGCCACGTCAAACACTTCTTTGTCCAAAAATGGCACACGTACTTCCAAAGAATGAGCCATACTCATTTTGTCAGCCTTTAGCAAGATATCACCAATTAACCAAAAATGCATATCAATATATTGCATTTTGGTTACGTCATCCTGGTCTGCCACTTTATCATAAAAAGGCTTGGTTAACAATTTAAAATCATATCGACCGGTAGGATTTTTTAAAATCTTTTCACGCTCTTTAATGCCAAACATAAAAGCATTGCCAATAAAGCGTTCTTCTACATCTTTGCTGGCACGGATAATATAATTTTGACCCTTAAAATGATATGGTATCAAGGAAACCAGCTTTGCCATCGCCTTACGCACCGGTTTTGGAATACTCTTCATCGGTGCCAATGCAAATGGCTCTCTATAAATATTGTATCCACCGAAAAATTCGTCTGCACCTTCCCCTGACATAGATACTTTTACATGCTTGGCTGCAGTTTGACTCACAAAATACAGCGCAATCGCAGAAGGATCCGCTAACGGCTCGTCCATGTGATATTGAATGCGGGCAATTGCATCCCAATATTCGTCTGTGGTAATTAATTTGCTGTAATTTTTTATATCAATTTTTTCTGACAATGCTTTGGCATAGTCGATTTCATTGTATTTTTCGTAGTCAAAGCCTACTGTGAAGGTCTTATCACCGTGGAAGCAAGCTGCCACATAGGAAGAATCCACACCGCTTGATAAGAACGATCCAACTTCCACATCACTGATTTTGTGGCTCTCAATGGAGTTCTGCATAGCTGCATCAATCTCCTCTACCCATTCCTCCAGTGTTTTGGATTCATCTGCTTCAAACTTTGGTTCCCAATAGCGACGAATATCCAATTTACCTTCTTTAAATGTGAAACAATGTGCCGGCATCAAGCGAAAAATACCTTTAAAAAATGTTTCCGGAAGCACGGAATATTGAAATGTCAAATAATTTTCCAATGCTTCTTCATTTAAAGTTTTTGTATATCCCGGATACTCCAAAATACTCTTGATTTCAGAACCATATACCAGTTCTCCATCAACCAGTCCGTAGTAAAATGGTTTGATGCCAAAGAAATCTCTGGCACCAAACAACGTTTTCGTATTACTATCCCAAATAACAAATGCAAACATCCCTCGCAATTTGTTTAACATGTCCTGACCATACTCTTCATAAGCATGTATCAAAACCTCCGTATCAGCGTGGTTTCGAAAAACATGTCCTTTGGCAATCAATTCTTCACGGAGTTCAAGGTGGTTATAAATCTCACCATTAAAGGTAATAACGATAGAGTTGTTTTCGTTATACATAGGCTGTGAGCCATAATCTAAGTCGATAATGCTAAGCCTTCGAAAACCCAATGCAATTCCATCTTCTATGTGCTGCCCGCCGCTGTCCGGACCCCTATGAATAATTTTGTTCATCATGTTTGTAAGCACTTGATTTTTATTATCAAGATTGCCGGTAAAACCACAGATACCGCACATGTCACTACCTCCATTACTGTTCAGCTTACTCTTTTGCTGAGTCCTGAGCCTTCACTGTTGCTTCTTTTGCAATCATGCTCCCCTTTGCATACAACTCTGAGCCCAATACTTTAAATCATCTAAAAAACCCACAAAAGCTCCTCCGTTTGTGACGAAATTATTTTTTGATAAGTAAAGACTTACCGGTCATTTCAGCAGGTTGAACCTTGCCCATCACTTCAATAAGAGTAGGAACGATATCAGCCAAACAACCACCTTCTCTTAATGTATAAGCTTCATCATAATTTACAAGGATGAAAGGAACTTCATTGGTAGTATGTGCTGTAAACGGAGCACCTGTTTCGTAATCTACTAACTGCTCTGCATTGCCATGGTCAGCACAGATAAACATAGTACCATCTACTTCTTTCAGCGCTTCTACTGCCTTACCAACACATTCGTCTACTGCTTCTACTGCAGCAACAGCTGCTGCTTCTACGCCTGTATGACCTACCATATCAGGGTTTGCAAAGTTAATAATAATCACATCATATTTGTCGGATTTGATTGCTTCCACTAATTTATCACAAACTTCGTAAGCACTCATTTCTGGCTTCAAGTCGTAAGTTGCAACCTTAGGAGAATTTACCAAAATACGGTCTTCGCCTTCGTTTGGTACTTCTACACCACCGTTAAAGAAGAAGGTAACGTGAGCATACTTTTCTGTCTCCGCAATACGTGCCTGAGTCATGCCATTTGCTGCCAACCATTCGCCAAAGGTATTGGTAACTGCAATCTTGTGGAATGCAACGTGTTTATTAGGAATTGTTGGGTCATAATCTGAAAATACTACGAAGCAAAGATCCAATCTCTGTCTCTCAAAGCCTACAAATTCATTATCACAGAATGCTCTTGTAATCTCTCTTGCACGGTCCGGACGGAAATTAAAGAACACTACTGAATCGCCATCTTTAATTGTACCGATTGCTTCGCCGTTTTCTGTAACAACGGTTGGCTTAACAAATTCGTCATTTTCGCCTTTTGCATAAGAATTCTTTACTGCACAAACGCCACATGCCGCGGTAAGGCCTTCGCCCTTTGTAAGTGCATCATAAGCAACTTTTACTCTATCCCAGTTATTATCACGGTCCATAGCATAGTAACGACCGGATACGGAAGCCACCTGGCCTACACCGATTTCTTCCATCTTGTCCATAAGTTCTTTTACAAAATCTGCTGCGGAAGCCGGAGGAGTATCACGACCGTCTAAGAATGCGTGAACATATACCTTCTCCAAACCGTTTCTCTTTGCTAACTCTAACAAACCATATAAGTGAGTATTGTGGCTATGAACACCACCATCAGACAATAATCCCATGAAATGTAATGCGCTGCCGTTTTCTTTACAGTTTGCCACAGCTTTTAATAAAGCTTCATTTTCAAAAAAAGTGCCGTCCTGAATTTCTTTTGTAATACGTGTTAATTCCTGATATACAATACGACCTGCACCCATATTTAAATGACCAACTTCGGAGTTGCCCATCTGGCCATCCGGCAAACCTACCGCCATACCGGAAGCATTGCCTTTTACAAAAGGATACTGTGCCATTAATGCATCCATAACAGGGGTTTTTGCTTCTGCAACTGCGTTGCCTGCCTTTTTCCCATTTAATCCATATCCATCTAAAATCATTGAAACAGTTGGTTTTTTACTCATTTTAATCTCCTTATCTTTGAGCACTTTGGGCACATGTGCATACATACCCATTTTCAATGATTTGATTATACACATTTTCCCCTCGTTATGCAAGGCTAACGCTAAATCTTCACAAAATTAGTATAGACTTACCCCTTTAAAACTATTATAATAAAGAAACTCCCTTTACGAGGTATACATAATGATTTCATATTTATCAAAACTACTTATTAAAGATTATCAGAATTATGATGACGTACAAGTACGCGCACGCTATGGCATGCTCTGTGGCAGTGCCGGCATTTGCTTTAACATTTTTTTGTTTTTAATCAAATTTGTTGCCGGTCTGTTAAGTCATTCCATTGCAATCACTGCAGATGCCTTTAACAATTTATCTGACGCAGGTTCTTCGTTAATTACCTTGTTTGGTTTTCGTCTTGCGAACTCCAAGCCTGACGTAGACCACCCGTACGGGCACGGTCGTATCGAGTATTTGTCCGGTCTTATGGTTTCCGGCCTAATTCTTTTTATGGGTTATGAACTGCTTACATCTTCCGTAAACCGCATTATCAAACCGGAAGTTACTACATACAGCCCGCTTGTTTTCTGTATACTTGTACTGTCTATTTTAATTAAATTTTATATGTTTATTTTTAACAATTCCATCGGTCACAAAATTCACTCTTCGACTTTGGTGGCCACAGGAACAGACAGTTTAAGTGACGTTATATCAACCACTGCTGTTCTCTGCTGTTCCCTTATCAGCCATTTTTACCATATTAATCTGGAAGGCTGGTTCGGTGCAATTGTAGGCTTTCTCATTCTTTATGCGGGTTGGCTAGCTGCCAAGGAAACCATTTCGCCTCTTCTTGGCAAGGCGCCGGATCAGGCGTTGGTTGAAAGCATCCGTCAAATTGTTATGAGCGATGAAAGCGTCCTTGGCATTCATGACTTAATGGTACACGACTATGGTCCCGGCAGATTATTTATTTCCCTGCATGCAGAAGTTTCTGCAGACGGTGACATGATGCATTCCCATGATTCTATCGACAACTTAGAGCGTATCCTTGCTGAAAAGCTTAACTGCAAAGCGGTTATTCACATGGACCCTATCTGTGATAAAGACGAAGAAACCATGCAGCTTCGTACGGAAATGGACTCCTACTTAAAATCCCTTTCCGACAAGCTCTCCTTACATGATTTTCGCATAGTAAAAGGGCCAACACATACGAACTTAATCTTCGATGTATTGTCCCCTTATGATTGTCCTATTACGGATGAAGAGCTTCTTGCAACGCTTAAAGCTCACATCGCTTCCATGGAAGGAAACTTCTATGGTGTTATAACATTGGATAAAATTTAAACCCAATTTACAATAATTAAGAGTGTTCCGTCCTTTACGGAAATTTCGGATGTGGCACCGGTAAATTCATTGCTGATACCAAGTGGCATCGCATTGGTAAGTGTGACATCTTCTAACTCATATTTTAGCCCGCGGATGGTTACGCCGTGGGCTTTTTCATTGAGCGAAAAAACATTAACATACCCTTCCATAGTATCGCGGAACGTAATGGTTTCATTTTGCGCCAACAAAATCATGCCTGTGCCGTCCATTATATAACCCACCGCGTCTCTCTCTTTTAAATACTTTAAAATCTGTATGTTGGCAATAGTATGCTCCAATCTGCCTCCATTAGCGCCATACAGTCTAAAGCTTCTGTATCCCAGCTTCAAGCCGTGTTTTACGGCTGCAAGCATATCCGTATCGTCTTTTTCTATAGGAAGTGTCACAACCTTTTCCGGATTTTTGATTTTGATTGTCTCTACAGCTTCTGCATATTCGCTGTCTAAAGAATCAAAATCCCCCAAAACCAGGTCCGGCTCCAATTCTAACATGCCGCAATACATTAATCCGCCGTCTGCGGCAATCACATAGTCCTTATCCGCATTGTACGGGAGCGAACCTACAGTCAAATCACCTGCCCCTATAATGATACAAGTGCCTGTTTTTATCATATTATTCATATAAAATCTCCATAGTTAAAATTGGAAAATAACGCCTGCTACTGCAGCTCCAATCAGCCACACTACCGGATGAAGTTTGCTTAGTTTCTTTACTTTCATCAGTGCAAACACAAGCAAAAACAAAAGAAATGTTTTGATTGCAAGTACCTTCTCTCCTGCCTGCTCCACAAATAAAGAAACCGCAAAAACGTTGTAAACAGCAGCTGCAATCAAACCTGCTACTGCAGGACGAATGGTGTAAAATGCAGCCTTTACCCAACGGTTCTGACTAAAATTGTTCAAAAACTTGGCAATTAAAACAATAACTATTATAGAAGGAATAGTAAGTGCAACGCTTGCCCATAAACCACCCCAAATACCAAGTGCATCTACGCCTACATATGTAGCCATATTAAGGCCCAAAGGTCCCGGTGTAGACTCACTGATTGCAATCATGTTGGTAACATCTTCCATGGTAAACCAATCATACTTTTCTGCTAAATCCATTAAATAAGGAATAGTTGCCGGGCCACCACCAACTGCAAACAACCCGATTTTGAAAAATTCATAAAAAAGGAGCCAAATCAAATTAGTCATTTTTCTTACCTCCTTTTACCTTTTCAAAAATAATGCCTCCAATGGCCGCAACCAATACAATTATTACAGTTGGTATATCTGTAAACATTGCCAAAATCATTGCTACAATACCAATTACGACACATAATGGAGATACCAAACTTTTCTTAGCAAGGGAAATAACCGTATTTAGCATAAGCGCACATACAACACCTTTAATTCCCATCAATGCATGTTGAACCCATACGTTGTCAATAAAATTATTTAAAAACATACTCAAAGCAGTAATGAGCAAAACAGATGGACTAATCATGCCTGCAGTACTCCAAATAGCCCCTGCAAGTCCTTTCTTTAAATAACCAACATATGTAGCCGTATTTACCGCAATAATACCGGGCGTACACTGTCCAATGGCATAGCAATCCAATAACTGTTCTTCGCTAACCCAGTTTTTCTTTTCTACAAGTTCATATTTAAGCATTGGAAGCATGGATAGGCCGCCACCAAAGGTAAGACCACCAATGCGGAAGAATGCCCAATATAATTCTACATATTCTTTCATGTTATAATCCTTCTCAAAAATATTTTAGGGAGGAGACCCTAAAAATCTCCTCCCTATAGTATATATACTTTTTGTAATTAATGCAATGCCTATCTGCTTTCGCCAATAAAGATACTCATTCTGGACTGAATCATGTTCATAATATCTTCTACACTTCTGTCACCGCTAAAGTACCCTTCTGCATCTTCTGAAATAATTTCCATTGCCTTTTCATAGTTGAAGTTTGCCTTCTGGTCAACACTTAACACAAAGTCATACCACTTCTGTGCTTCTGCCTCTGTAGCAGGCTCCATAACGATTTTCTCTTCGCCAAGCCAAATGTAATCATCATGTTCCACTTTATTACCATTTTCATCTATATAAAATGGCTTCTGTGTGATTTGCTTTGTCTGTTGCTCAATTCCTTTTTTCATAACAGGAATGCCCCAAAAAGTGCTGCTATTGGTTTCTTCCTTAATCAGCTGATTTTCCTCGCTGATGAAGCTCTTTACAAATTCCCATGCGCCATCCACATAATCGCTTTTTGCTGAGATCGCATAAGAATTCAATGCAGAAATCACATTACCTTTTCCGGTATCTGTAGGGAAGCCAACCGGTGTACCATCACCGCCAAATGTTCTGTATGCGGTAGCCCAGCCTTCATAGATACTATAAATAGAGCCTGTGGAAAGCAATGTTCTGTCTTCCATGTACTGGGTCTCATAGTGCAACCAGTAGTCATCCTCATTATAAAGTTCATCGTAATTGATTTCGGCAGGGAATGAATTAGCAAATTCTAAAATATGTTTAAATGCATCAGAATTAAAATGGCATTCACCAGTAGTCTCATTTACCAACTGTGCATAATTGAAGCGGAATGCTTCACTAAGTGCCCAGCTCTTTGTCATTTCATTAAACAATACAGCTTCCGGATACTTTGCACGTACTGCAGCTACATCATCCCATGTGATTCCAATTTTATCTCCCCAAATGCTATGCTTACCATAAACGGTCCAAATATAGAACTGTGTAGGAAGTTCATAAAGTTTGCCATCTACTTCATATGCCTTAAATACATTTTCAGCATAGTCTTCCATATGGATTGTTTCATCTTTTTCCATCAATTTGTAGATATCTGCCAACAATCCCTTGGATGCATAATTAGCCATGTCAATCTGCTCATTGCCTTTGATAATATCCGGAACATTACCGGAAATAATATCATTGTCCAATCTGTTCATGCCTGCATACCAGTCTTCGCTTGTACTATACTGTGAATAATCTTTTACTAAAATCTTGTATTCATCACTGGCTTTATTGAAATCAATAACTGCCTTAGTAACATTGGTATCTGTGCCATATGTAGCCATTGTTAATACTTTTCTGTCCGGTACATTTTCCGGTGGAATCTTTGTAAAACTTGCCACATGACTCACATAATCTACAATGTCATTGTAAATACCGATGAAATGGTCCGCATCCTTAAAGCAAGTATAACGCACACGATATGTAGCCAAGTCACTGTTAATATAATCCATAATAAGCGTAGGCTCTTCGTCACCAAAATTATAACCAAATACGCCGGTTCCATTGGATAATATTAATTGATAACCGCTATTTGCACCATCACAAATAGTATAGTTTTGTAAAGTATCCAAAACATCTAATTCTTCAACAATTACGCCTTGTCTAAGGTCTATTACAGAATAACTCTGTTTGGTCCAATCTTCGTTCCATGTAGTAAATACCGGTTTTCCGTCTTTATAAAATGCCGGACTATATACATTCTGTGTTATTTCATTGGATTCATATGTACCAAGAACGGTTCCATCCATGGAAATCTCAAAAATCTTCTCATAGCAAAGTGCAAACAATGTGCCTTCGCCGGATTCCACGATACAATTTACCCAAATATATTCCTCCGGATTTAAACCTTCACTCATATTTGCTCGTGCAATCTCAGCACCGGTTTCATCGCAAATTATAATGTGGTTTGTAGTCTCATACATGCCGGTTTCCGGATTGTTTTTTTCTACGCTGTCAATATATGCCAACTTACCATCAGACAAAATCTGGTAAGAATAAACATTGTGAAATTCCTCGACCTCATTTACAGCCACTTCACCTTCCACAGACTCTTGCGGAAGCATTATCGCTATATCATTGGAAGACGCCAGCTTTTCCAATGTTTGTAACGGCAAAGTTTCTACCGGCTCATCAACGGTTTCCCAAATCTGTTCATGAATGGTTTTCTGATATTTGATATTACCATCCATATCACAAGTCATATAGAAAACTTTATATCCGTTCTTTACATATGTTTCTGCGATCATATACAAGGTATCACCGATCGCCTTCATTTGGTTGATATTGTAATCTTTTGAATCCAATTGAGTGGCAATTGTCTCCAATTCTACCACATCATATACGCCTTCTTTATTTGCCGCACTATTTTCTTGCTGCTTGGTATCTCCACATGCAACTACAGACAACACCATTACTACGGTAAGAATAAGGGTTAATATTCTCTTTTTCATTATTTATCGCCTCCTCTCGCTTGCTTGCGTGCATTCCTCTTTACACTTGTTGAATAACAAATATCTTTAAATTTTTCATAAAGAGCGCGTGCTCTCCATTTGCGATGCATCCATAAATACCAGACAAATCCGGTCAGCACTATGACTACATACGCCAAAAGCACTAATTCTATTAATAAAACTCCTGCTAATATATCCTCGTAGCCTCTTGCCATATTTTCCCAATAAGGAAACGTAATACCGCTAAGTCCCATAGAACGAGTACCTAATTGTTTCAAGATTGCAACAAGTGACATAAACTCAAATCGATTTTGATGCTCTACGATAGCTACATCCATGCCATCGGTCTGTTTTTCTATAATTTTTTTTGCAAAACCGGTAACCGGATTTGGAATTAAATACTCCACACTTTCCAGACCATGATACTGTCCGTATTCATATAAGGTTTCATGAGATACGAATATGCAACTCTTGTCATTGCCTGCAGCATCGTTAAAATATCCGTTTTCCCGTTCATAAACACCGACTACCATATGCGGTATCTTGTTGATTAATACAAACATCCCTACCACATCATTACTGCCAAATAATTTCCATGCCGTATCTGTATCCAGTATTACTCTGTCCTGCATCAAGTCGCTTTCGCTAAAGTAACCACCTTTTACAAGTTTAAGCGGATGAAAATGAAAGAAATCTCCACCAACACCGTATGCCTTAACCCGAACATTGCCACTCTCGGATTGAACGTCAATTTCACCGGTTGCACTATATCCGTACACTACCAGCCTTGCTGTAGGGTTCCCGGTTTCTACCGTAATGGAAGCCGTCTCTAATTCACCCAAAATCTTGTAATACCAGTTCATAAGTTCGAATTCGGTTCTGTCTAGGCTCTCTTTCAAACTATACTTTGAACTTTCAGAAAAGAAAACACTAATGTGTGCTGTATTTCCTTCATCATCCCAATTATGGGCCACTTGCTCGTGCTTTAACTGTCCTTTTAATATACCGGAAAATCCATATAACCCCAATGCCAACACAGCACAAACAATACAGCTAAGAAGTAGCAGCCAAAATTTTTTACGCTTCATATTTTACTCCTTAATCCTGTAAACGAATAAGCTGTCCTGCCTCAACCGGCTTTGTAGATGTGGTAATTACAAATTCCCAACCTTCTAAAGCACCTCTAATTGCAGATTGTGTATCATCACTTCCGAGTATTTCTACGTCTACACGTTCTGCATAATAACGATTTCCTAATGGAGAACTCTTTTGAGATACCTTTAAAATAAACTTGCCGTTATTATCTTCACGAATTGCACTATTTGGCACAATATAATCATAATTTGCACTCTTCTGTCCGATGGAAATGCTTAAGTTCTGTCCATCACTCACATCACCTTCTACAGTAAATACTAAAACTCTACTATTTGCAGGGTCTGTCTTGCTGGTCTTAATCTGCTGAAGTACTGCTCTAACATCAGAATAATACCAGGAATTCTGAATATCTGCCACATCACCTTTACTCAAGCGCTGTGCCTGCTCTTTCGTTACAGTCACTTCCATGGTATAACCTTTACCATCTGGGAAAATGGTTGCTACTTCACTGCCCGGTGTAGTACTATTGCCGGCTGTCAAAAAGAGGTTTCCAACAGTTCCTGAAATAGGTGCCACAATCGCACCTTCATCCGTACCACCCTGTAATTTTTTGATTACTTCTCTTTGCTCTGCAATTGCTTCTAAATCCGCAGACAAACTGGTCTCCTGACTCATCTGTGTCAAAATATCATTTACTTCTGCCTGCTTTTCTGCAACTTTATCCTTTTGTTTATTTATATATTCTTTATTTTTTGCAATAACTGCATCATACTCTGAAATAGTAACAGAGTAATCCGGACCTGCTGCCTCGTATGCTTTCCAAGTCACTTCCTCATTAGTTTTGGCAGTGGTAAGTGCTGCGTCAGCTTCTATAACTGCTACTAAAACAGCCTTCTCTTGCTGCGCGGCTTTTAAAGTATCCTCAGCAGTTTTAAGTGTACCGTAAATTGCAGTCGTTGTTGTATGATTTTCTAAATTTGCAAGTGCACTATTCCATGCCGCCTGTGCCGCTTGCTGTGCTGCAGTATCACCGGCTGCAGTTGCCTCTTCCAAATCAGATTTTGCTTTATCAATCGCACTTTCGTAACCGGTACGAATAACTTCAGCCTGCTGATATGCACTACTATTTTTAATGACGTTAACCGCTTCTGCTGCTGTTAACAACTCAGTTTCTGCAATTGTCAGCTTAGTGGTTGCTTCTTCTACATTGGAAACACCGGCTAAAGTAAGTGCGGAATTAAGCGCTGTTTCTGCATCTTGTCTTGCAAAAACGCTAGCTTCATAAGCCTTTCTCTTTTCCTTGGAAGTCTCGCTACCTTTGCTAGCCATCTCATCGCGTGTATCCTGCACCTTAGCAAGTTCTTTTTCGTAAACTGCAATGTCTTCCTCTAACGCTTTAATTTCTCTTTTTAAATTCTGCACTTTAACATAATATGTATCATAGTCTGTAAACTGACCATTTAATACTTTGTTCGTTAATTCCGGGTCAATATCTGCATTTAATGCTTTTTGTCTGAAGGCCTCCAATAATTTGTCTAATTCTTTCTGCGCCTTCTCTAACTCTTCACTATCGCCCTCTTCTAAATAGAAAATTACATCGCCCTTCTCTACATGGTCTCCGTTTCTTACAGCAACGCTCAAAATGGTTTTGGAAGCGTCTGTTTTTACGGAATATGGGTCTCCTGCTTCGATAGTTCCGTTCCCTCTAACTTTTGCCTGAATGGTGCCACTTGAAACATATTGAGCAGATACCTCCGGCAAAGAATAATTCATAATAGTATTAGAAAAGAATGTCAGTACAAGCATAATTGCCAAAAACACAATGGCTGCATTTTTAATCCAATCGCGCTTCTTTCCATACTGTTCGTTCATATATTTTTCCTCGTCTTTCTATATGTGATGTTAGCCCTTGATACCGCCTTGGTATGTAATACCTTCTACTAAGTAATCCTCACCGTACAGGAATACAAACAAACTTGGCACCATGTAAATTGTAGCCACTGCAAATGCAAGTCCCAACTCTCCTGTATTAATCTTGCTGAGAAATACACTAAGAGGATGCATCTCGGTATCTTTCAATAAAATCAATGGTTGCTCTACCATGTTCCAATAATCAATAAAAACCAAAATTGCCGCGGAACATATTGCGCTTTTGCAAAGCGGCATACTAATTGATGTGAAAATTTGCAGTTCACCGGCTCCATCGATTTCTGCAGCCTCAATAACGCCAACTGGTATCCTCCGCATATACTTTGTCAGTAAAAATACTGCAAAAGGTGAGAATATACCGGGTAGCCAAATGGCCCATCTGGTATCCAGTAAGTTCAACCAATCACTTACCAAATAATTTGGCACTAAGGTTACCTGATAAGGCATCAGCATCAATATAATATATGCAAAGAAAATAATTTCTCTGATACGTCCTCTGTATCTGCTAAAACCATATGCCGCAAGTGCTGCAACTAATAGCTGAAATGCCACAATAGGCACCACCAAAATTACGGCATTCCAAAATTTTAATAAGTATTCCGGACTCTTTAAAAGAACCGTAATATACTGACTAAAAGATACCATATCCGGTATGAATTTAAGATTTATTTTTTCGGAAATATATACTTTTCCGCCACTTTCATTTTTTGCAAAAATCTGTCCGTAGTTTGCACTGATTTCTGTTTCTGACATAAACGAATTGGTGATGGTTAACACAATCGGTGTCAAAAACAATACTGCAAAAATTGCTGCAATTAAAAATGCAATGGAAAGACGCACGATCCGTGCCCTTTTAGCACGTTTTTTTGCATCGGAAAGCAGTCCGTTTTTGTTTGATTTCATCAGCCCTCCACGTCCTTTCCAAAATGATTTTCAACCATAAACAGGATACCAATAATGACAATCATGAACAAACTCATTAACACTGCCGCTGCAGACAAATTCTGATAATCCAACTTGGCAAACATGTTATTCATGTAATGTTGTAGCATATAAATGGTATCTACCGGATAATCTCCGGTCAAAAGATATATTTCTCTAAACACTTTAAAAGAATTAATTAACGACATAATCGTTACAAACAAAATGGTAGAGGACATATATCGCAATTTAATATGATAAAAAATCTGCCACTTGTTGGCATGTTCCAATCGTGCCACTTCAATCAAATCCTCAGGAATATTGGACAATGCGGCCATAAAAAGAATCATGTTATATCCTAGATTCTTCCACAAAAACAGCACCACTACTACTATGTATGCCTTGCTTGATTTCAACCAATCGATTTTGTCAAAGCCAAATGCCCCCAGCCACTCGTTTACTGCACCATTGTAATGAAATAACACTTGCCAGATTAATACAACGCTGGCTACCGGTACCATCATCGGACTTAAGAAAAAGGTTCTGAATTGACTTTTGAACGGAATCTTCCATTCCAATACTACTGCCAACATCAAAGAAAGTGTTACTGCTAACGGCACTGCGATTACCGAAAACTTCAAGGTATTGGAAACGGCCTTTTTAAATGCCGCATTCTTCATTACTCTAATAAAATTGTCCAGTCCGTTAAATTCCATATTAATCGGATTGTCTACCAATGAATATACAATAACTACGATAAACGGAAGAACAAAAAAAGCCATCACTCCCAAAAAGCTTGGGGCTAAAAACAGAGCAGAGGTCCGCTTGGCATGCTTTTCATGTTTGCCGCTTTGCGCCCACGTTTTCTTCATTCTGCTCTACCTCCATATCTTCGTTTTAATATAACCATATAATTATAATCTAAACAGGTCTTAATTTCAATTGCGCCTGATTTATTACTTTAAGTATATATTAGAACGGTCCTCTTGTCACATTAAGTTTTTATGAAGATTTCACACATAACACAATTCAATTGTAACACTTTTGTAAAAAAAAGACGCCTTACCGGCGTCTTTTTCTGGACGATATATCGCCCACCATATATCTTTTTATATTTTACAATCAAAGGCTCAAATGTCATTGCCTTATTATGGCAATAATCTCTTTGTCGTTCCCTTTAAATAAACCTGGCACTGTTTAAATCCTTCCGCATATTCTGCACCGCACTGGAAGCCACGGTATCTACAGCAGGTTCTCACCATATCCGGAAAATCAATATGGTCATGCTCTCTCATCCATACAATCTGAGACTCATGACATTCCAGCATTTCCAACTTCTTGTCAATATATGGGGTCACATCCACATATTCGGTAGGATTAAAGTTCACTCCACACAAAGTATCCATGTAGTAAATCGGCACTAATTTAGCTGCTTCTTCTACTTCTGTAAAATAATGTGGGCAGGTTGCTGCAAAGGAAGCATCAAATACCAGCTTAGACACTGCATTATGATCCGGCATGTAATCTTCAGGATCGTGAGTAATGATAAAGTCCGGATTCACTTTTCGAATAATGTTTACAACTTTGTCTCTAGACTCTTTGTTATTATCATAAATCTCCAAATCATCGAAACCACCATGGAACACTTCAATATCTCCAAGGGAGCCTGCTTTGATTGCCTCTCCGGCGCGCATTTCTGATAATTCTTTTGGCATAATGATTTCATGCCCTTTATCGCCGCTGCATAAATGGCAGACTACCACTCGGTCTCCACGCTCTTTACATTTTAACAATGTGCCGGCACATGCGATTTCAACATCGTCCGGATGACAGGATATTACTAAAACAGTATACATTTTATACCTCCATCAAATCCATATTTTCATTTCTTCAACACACTATGCAATTAATTACACTCTGCTACTAACGGACCAGCCAACTCCTTCAAATAGAAAAGCTTACCTGGCAAGGTTGGCATGTAAGTAGATGTAATATTCATATCCGGACCATAGTGTAATGTAGTCAAGAAACTCATACCCTGCCAGCCCATACCACGGCCAAGTGTACCATCAGCACCGCCAATAATATAATCTGCCTGTAAGAAAAGGCCAGGGCCAATGGTATTTGCTCTACAAGGAACCAATGTGGTACGACTCTTGAAGCTGGTAAGTGCGTTCTGTTCGATTGTTAATGGATGTAATTTTGCACCGATACGATATGGTGCTGCTTTCCATTCTGCTTCAGAAGCATAATCTTCTGCAAACTGTGGTTCCCAGAATGCAATGTGACACATTCTTCCAATACCAAACACTAGAACTAATTTTGCACCTTCTGCTTTTAACGCTGCAATTTTTTCAGGATATGTAGGGAGATTCTTCTTTGTTGCAAAGTTTCTCTGTCCTTCCGGTACAGTCAAATCACCTAATTTATCAAAGAAAGCCTGCTTCATGCTGTACTCAAAAGAAGCAGGATTATCAGAAGAAAGTGTATTGCCTTCTCCATCAGACCATTCATCCATATTAAAGGTATATACATGCTTGCAGTCTACGTTCCATGCTGTCAGGAAATATACTGCCCACTTATACATGCCCATAGGACCAACCGGTAAAATCATAGCGAGCTTTCTGCCCTCATCCTTTGCCAGTTTAATCTGTAAAGCAATTTCGTGACCCATCAATGTATCGAAATCGTTAATGTTGTCACATTCTATCGGATTAAAATCCTTGTGCCAAAAAGCTTCTCTTGCCACACCTTTTTCGCAGCAAGCATCAATTTTAGCCATATCCCATCCCTTTGGATAAAAGCCTTCCAATAAACTACCTTCTACTGTTGTTAAAAAATTCATAATGTATACCTTCCTTTCTATTTTTACAGCCTCTCGTTTGCTGTCAAATTTTTAATCAAGTCTGCTTCTAATAGTAATTTAAATCTCATCCATGCTCAATCGTTCAAATTCTTCACACATTCTCTCAATCTCTGCACGGGTCTTCATACCACTGATAGAGTCGCTGGCTGTTAAATTACAAGCTGCTGCAGCTGATGCAAATTCCAAAATCTTCACGTTATCAAAACCTTCATTAATACCATATAGACAAGCTGCTGCAAAACTATCTCCTGCACCCACACTGCCCTTGATATATCCTTTAGGCAGTTTTAAAGAAGGCACTATCAAAAACTCTCCACTCTTGTCCAACAAAAAACCTGCCTCTGCACAATGTACAATAACCTTTTCGCGCACACCATATGCCATAAAGGTTTCCATGGTTTTTTTGATATTTGCCACATCGATTCTGCCATCTGCAGTTCTAGGAGAAAGTCCGGTCACCTTACAGCTCTCAATTTCATTCATCATGGTATAATCACAATGTTTCAAAGCCGGAACGATTTTTTCTTTAAAACGGTCGCTGTCTTCGCTTACCGCATCTACAGAGGTCTTGATTCCCTTTTCGGATACCATATGAAGTAACCGTGCCATTTTGGTGCCATACTCATCATCTTCCGCGTCTAACGCGCCTAAAAGCAATATGTAACCGGCGTGGAAAATGTTACAGTCCAGTGCATCCACATCAATATCTTCGATGCCGAATTCATGATTAATACCGCAGGATAAAAAGAAAGTTCTGGCACCGGTAGACGTCTCGGTCATAACATCATCAAAAGACGTCTCTTTGCCTTCCGCCACTTTTACGCCACTTACATCCACACCATATTT
>JAZOSF010000020.1:0-4092 GCA_045657025.1 Lachnospiraceae bacterium
AAATAATTTTTTAATTCACTTTCACAATCCATCTGTCCCACTTTTGCCGACTGCACCGCAATGCCCGCCGGTTTGTGGATAACGAAGAGATGTGGATCTTCGTATAGTATTTTTGTTATCATGAAGTTTTACCTTATATAATGTACTCTTTCTTCCTCATACTGGTCTCGGGCTTCTGCTTCCGCATCCGGATGCCCTATATAAATAATATTCAGCGGAATGTGTTTCTCCGGAAGAGCCAAAATCTTGCGAACCTTTTCTACTCCACGTTTTTGAGGATATACTCCGCACCACACAGCGCCAAGGCCTAAGTCCGTTGCTCTGAGAAGTATATTTTCGGTGGCTGCGCTACAATCATGAATCCAATACTCACTCATTCCCACAGGCAAAGCTCTTTTTAAGTCTCCGCAAACAATGATTGCCAACTTTGCGGTGATTTTGGTAAACATCGTAGAGGATTTTAATTCTTCCAAAACTTTCTCGTTAGTTACCACATAAAAATCCCAAGGTCTGCGATTGCACGCGCTGGGTCCACTCATAGCAGCATGCAGTAATTCTTCTATCATTTCCGGAGAAACCGGCTCTTCTTTAAACTTTCTTATACTTCTTCTTTTTAATAATACTTCTTTTAATTCCATAACACCCTCATAAAGTTATGCAAAAATTAAATTTTAAAACGATATCCCACGCCCCAAATAGTCTCGATATACTGTGGGTTTGCAGTATCGTATTCAATTTTTTCACGAATTTTCTTAATGTGAACGGTAACGGTTGCAATATCTCCGATGGATTCCATATCCCAAATCTCGCGGAAAAGTTCTTCCTTAGTATATACGTGGTTTGGATTTTCAGCTAAGAAGGTAAGTAAATCAAATTCCTTGGTAGTGAATGCTTTTTCCACATCATCTACGTATACGCGACGAGCTGTTTTGTCAATGCGGATGCCACGGATTTCAATAATATCGTTTACTTTTGCCTGGCTTCCCACCAATCTGTCATAACGAGCCATGTGCGCCTTCACTCTGGCAACCAGTTCACTTGGGCTAAACGGCTTGGTCATGTAGTCATCTGCACCCAAACCCAATCCACGAATTTTGTCGATATCATCTTTTTTTGCAGATACCATTATAATAGGAATATTCTTTTTCTCGCGAACCATCTTGCACACTTCAAATCCATCTGTGCCCGGAAGCATCAAATCCAAAATAATCAAATCATAATCTTCCGTTAATGCCATCATAAGGCCTTTGTTGCCATCGTTTGCGATAGCCACTTCGAATCCGCTTAATTCCAAATAATCTTTCTCAAGATCCGCAATTTCAATTTCGTCTTCTATAATTAAAATCTTACTCATATTTTATCCTCCTTAAACTTCCTGTGAGTTTGTAATATATTTACGAATTACAAAATGTATACAGGTACCCTCTCCTTCTTTGGACGTAGCCCAAATATAGCCACCATGATCCTGAATGATTTTCTTTACAATAGAAAGCCCGATGCCGCTACCGCCGGTACCGGAATTTCTGGATGCATCTGTGCGATAAAACCGGTCAAAAATATTTTGCAAATCCTTCTGCGCAATGCCTTTACCATTATCCTCAATTTCCACGCGGATAGAATCTACCTCATCCAAAATACGAATGTGTATTTTGCCGTATTCCTTATCCATGTATTTTACACTATTGCTAATAATATTGTTGATTACGCGCTTCATCTGCTCCGGATCTGCGATAATCGTTGTGTCAGGCGAAACTAAATTCTCATAATCTAAAGAAAACTTCTTGCTCTCTAAATCCAAGCCCACTTCTTCGATGCAGTCCTTAAAATATTCTCCCACCAAAATCTTGTGGAAGTGATATGGAATTCGGTTATTATCGATGCCGGAATAAACTGAAAGCTCATTAATCAGTTTGTCCATATCATTTGCTTTATTATAAATAGTCTTTACATAGCGGTCTATTTTTTCCGGAGTATCTGCAATTCCGTCAATGATGCCCTCTGAATAACCTTTTATAGCGGTAATCGGAGTTTTTAAATCGTGGGATATATTGCTGATAAGTTCCCTGTTCTGCTTTTCCCTTTGGATTTTTTCTTCTGCATTTTCCCGCAGGCGAAGTCTCATATCTTCATAGTTTCGATACAGGTCGTTAATCTCGTTCCCTTTCTCTCCGGGCTCCAAGCGATATTCAAAATCACCGTTTTTGATATGCTTCATTGCGACGTTGAGTTCGCTGATAGGCGATATAAAACCTTTGTATAACCACAAAGAAAGCATAATGCCTGTGAACACCAATATAATGATAATGGAGAAAATCATGCTTTTAAAAAAGCTTGGGGAAATGATTTGTTCAAAACCTTCCATAGGCTCTTCCAAAAACTTTCCTATATCAATTTGTGTCCGCTCTTCCACTTCCTGAGTAATTGCATGACGAAAATCCTCCTGATTTCGCACCATACGAGTACCCACCATTAAAAAAGTAAGGCATGTGAGTACCAGCGGAATTAAAATCATGGATATACAAGTTAACATCAGTTTTGTTTTTAGTTTCATAATTTTGCACCTTCCTATTCTTACTATATCACATTTCTCCTTTTGGAAAAAATAATTTTAAATAAATTATATATAAAAAAATAATAAACCTATTGACAAGGCCCAAAAATGATGTATAATAAAATCAGTAATAGTTATTATTTTTAAGGAGGTGATTGAATCGCTAAAGTATAGTCGTCAAAGAGAATGTATAAAAACATTTCTCATGGGTCGCAAAGACCACCCTTCTGCTGACACGGTTTATATGCATGTTCGTCAGCAATATCCAAATATCAGTCTTGGTACCGTTTACAGAAACCTTACCCTATTATCTGATATCGGAGAAATCAGTCGACTGAATGTCGGCGACGGCGTTGACAGATTCGACGCTGACACTTCCCCTCATCAACATATTGTCTGCACCTCTTGCGGATGTGTTCAGGATGTATATCTTCCTGATGCCGATAAAATTTTAGAATATGCAGATAAGTATTTTGATGGAATTATTACAACACAAACAATTAATTTCAGAGGCACATGTAGTGATTGCCTCCAAAAATCAAACAATAATTAATTTTAAAGGAGATTTATTTTATGGCTAAATTTGTATGTAATGTATGTGGTTATGTTCACGAAGGTAATGAGGCACCTGCACAGTGCCCACAGTGTAAAGTTAGTTCTGACAAGTTCACAAAAGTAGTAGAAGGTGAAAGAACTTGGGCAGCAGAACATGTTGTAGGCGTTGCAAAGGGCGCAAGAGAAGACATCATTATGGACCTTAGAGCAAACTTCGAAGGCGAATGTACAGAAGTTGGCATGTATCTTGCTATGGCTAGAGTTGCACATAGAGAAGGCTATCCTGAAATCGGTCTTTACTGGGAAAAGGCTGCTTGGGAAGAAGCAGAACATGCTGCAAAATTTGCTGAATTATTAGGTGAAGTTGTAACAGACTCTACAAAGAAGAATCTTGAAATGCGTGTAGAAGCTGAAAACGGCGCTACTGCAGGTAAGTTCGACCTTGCTAAGAGAGCAAAAGAACTTAATCTCGATGCAATTCACGACACAGTTCATGAAATGGCTCGCGACGAAGCCCGCCACGGCAAAGCATTCGAAGGTTTACTTGCTCGCTATTTTGGTTAAGATAATAAAAAGGAGGTTATTAAACTATGGAAAAATATGTATGTCCTTGTGGATATGAATATGATCCGGCATTAGGTGACCCGGATAATGGTGTTGCTCCGGGTACAGCTTGGGAAGATGTTCCGGAAAGCTGGGTATGTCCTTGGTGCCAGTTAGGCAAAGAAGTTTTTGAAGCTCTTGTTTAAAATTTTTCATGTTTAAAATTTTCTATTTCCTATATCATAGACTGCTTTCACTGCATTGGAAGCAGTCTTTTTTTGTGAAAAGTAAAATTTTTCTTGGCGAAATTTGTCGATTAGTATATAATGAAAAAAATATAAATTTTTTATAAACTATTTGTTTAAGAAAAGAGGTACTATGTTTAAGAAACGACCAGATGGCCGCTTGGTTAAAAATTTAGAGCCAATGGAACAAATCATGCC
>JAZOSF010000021.1:0-7023 GCA_045657025.1 Lachnospiraceae bacterium
CCGATGCTTGGCGATGTTACCAATGCAGAGTTTGTAGCTGCCATGGGCGCAGATATTATCCTGTTAAATATTTTTGATGTAAATAAGCCGGTGATTCGCGGACTTCCGGAAGTAGAGCCTGAAAAGGTAATCCGTAAGTTAAAAGAATTGACGGGAAGACCTGTGGGAATTAATTTGGAGCCGGTAGAGCAGGGCGTGGAAAGTGGTGTGGAAACCATTGATATGTGGAAGCTTTCTTCGGGACGAGCAGCCACCGTGGAAAATGCAAAGAAGGCCATTGAGATGGGAGTAGATTTTATCGTGCTTACCGGAAATCCGGGCATCGGAGTTACCAACGCAGCGATTATCGATACCTTAAAAGCATATCGGAAAGAGCTTGGCAGCAGCGTGGCTTTAATCGCAGGTAAAATGCATGCATCCGGTATTATTTCAGAAGGCGGAGAACATATTATCACAGAGGATGATGTGACAGCCTTTGCGGAAGCCGGAGCAGACGTGATTTTGATGCCGGCACCGGGAACCGTTCCGGGCATTACCATGGAATATATCCGCAAGTTAGTTTGCCGTGCCCATGCGCTCGGAAAGATGACCCTGACTGCAATCGGAACCTCTCAAGAAGGTGCAGATATTGCAACAATCCGAGAAATTGCACTTATGTGTAAAATGACCGGCACAGATATGCATCATTTGGGCGACGCCGGTTATGGCGGCATGTCACTTCCGGAAAATATCTTGGAGTATGGAAAAGTGATTCGCGGAATTCGTCATACCTATCATAGAATGGCGGCGTCTGTAAGACGGTAGGAAGAGTTGATATGATTTAAAAGTGTAGAAATACGCAAAATTATTCGATGTAATATTGACCTGCACACAAGAATATGCTATGGTAAGAATGTAAAGTGTAGAAATACGCAAAATTGTTCGATGAGGTATTAATTATGATTGAAAGAAGAAAATATCTCGAAAAATTAATCAGTAAAAAAGAGAACGGCTTGGTTAAGGTTATTACCGGTATTAGAAGATGTGGTAAATCTTATTTGTTGTTCAATATATATAAGGATTATTTAAGGTCGATAGGAGTGGCGGATGAATGCATCATATGCCTTGCTCTTGATGATGACGAAAATATTCAATACCGTAATCCTCTGGAACTCGGCAAGCATATCCGTAGTATGACTACCGACGAGAGCAAGACTTATTACGTCTTCCTTGATGAAATTCAAAAAGTTGTTACCATTCAGAATCCGTATATAGAAGGTGTCGAAGATAAAATTGGTTTTGTGGACGTTGTGCTTGGTCTTATGAAACACGACAATATTGACGTGTATGTAACCGGTAGTAATTCGAAAATGCTGTCTTCAGATATCCTCACGGAGTTCCGTGGACGGGGCGATGAAATTAGAGTGAATCCGCTTTCCTTTGCAGAGTTCTATAATGCCTTTCCTGGTGAAAAACGCAATGCTTGGCAGGAGTATTACACCTATGGCGGTCTTCCACTCGTAATAACTAAGAAGAATCATGAAGAAAAAGCAAAATATTTACAATCTTTGTTTGATACAATCTATATCAGCGATATTATGGATAGAAACAAACTTGTGTACGAGAAATCAGTACTTGATGATATTCTCAACATAGTTTCGTCTTCAGTTGGCTCACTTACTAATGCCAATAAGATTACCAATACCTTTAAGAGTGCAAAGCAGATGAGTATCGGTGTACCTACCGTTAATAGATACCTTGATTATTTTATTGATGCGTTCTTGCTCTACAAAGCTGAACGCTATGATGTTAAGGGAAGAAAGTATATTGGATCGCCACTTAAATATTATTTCAGTGATGTGGGACTACGCAACGCAAGACTTAATTTCCGTCAGCAAGAAGAAAATCACATTATGGAAAATATTATTTATAACGAGCTTTGTGGGCGCGATTTCAGTGTAGATGTCGGTGTAGTTGAGTATTGCTATAAGGACGCGGAAAAGAAGAGTAAACGTATTCAGCTTGAAATCGACTTTGTTGCGAATAAAGGTAGTAAAAAGTATTATATTCAGTCTGCATTGACTATTGCAGACGAGGAAAAGCGTGAACAGGAGATTCATTCCTTAAAACGTGTTGGAGATTCCTTTAAGAAGATTGTAGTAGTTAAGGATAATATTATCCCTTGGCATGACGATGATGGCATCCTCTACATCGGCATTGAGCAATTCTTGCTTGATGGAAGCGCTATGGATATGTGAGTAAATGGTGGCAATAAAGCCGTCTTTAAAACCAAAACAGGGCAGGCGTCATCGCCTGCCCTTCCTTGTTTTTCAATTCATTTAGCTACTCAATAACCAACTCATCCCATCTCTCTTCAGAAACAAGAGCGATGTAGGTCTTGCCGGTATTTAAGTAGATTTCCTTGCCGCCGTAGTAGAATCTGGTTGGAACGGTGTCGGAAAGCTTTTCCCAGGTTACAGGAACTGCCTTGCCGCCTGTGATGTAGTAGCCCTGGCCTTTTTTCATGATAATGTCAAATTCCATGTAACCATTCTCATCCAGTTCGATTAATTCTGCACACTGAAGAATTACGTTTGTAAAGGATAACTGTTTGTTGCCATTCTCTAAGTCAATGTGAGGTGCGCCGTATTCAGAATAGTAGTACTTGCCGGTATCTTTGTCGTATTCCAACATGGAGTCGTTATGTGGGAATGGTAAAGCTACGTAAGTACAATCCTTAGAATTGCCGTGTGCGGAAAGGTCGGTAGGATCGTCGTCATCGCTGAACAACCAGTGTGGTCCTTGATAGTGTTCGTTGTATTCAACGTCCATTTTTCTGGCTGCCATTCTTTCTTCAATTTCACCGGTAGTTACATACTCTGTATATTCACGGGACTTGCCATTTGGAATGCGGGCAAAATCACCGCTCAAATTGTCTACCCATGGGTTGGAAATGTATGCATCTATGTAGTATGGGCCACCGTCGTGAATAAGAATTGCATTGTATTCCGGTGCAATCTTAAAGTTTGTAGGGCGGGCACTACGAATGCTGCCAAAGCGTGTAATGTTTGCGTAGTCCTTTACAATTGCCATAAAACGGGTGATTTCACCGTTGGCAGTGCTGTTCATCATCTCATATACAATGTCTGCCTGTGTAAGGCCGTAGTGGTCGAGAGCGATTTTTTCATTATCAACAAGGATTGCTACCGGACGCTGGTTCTTCAGTGACTCGTCAATCCATTCGTTGGTGAGCTCGCTGCGGTACATACCGTCATGGTTTTCCTCCACGATTGTTTCGGTGGTCGCTTCTTCTGTTTCGGTTGCAACAGATGCATTAACCTCCTCGTTGGCGTCTCCGCATGCGGTTAACATGCCAAGTGACATAACCATAGACAAAAGCAGTGCAAGTGTTTTTTTCTTCATGTGAGATAAATCCTTTCTGGTTTTAAAATTCGATACATCTATTATAATGCTTTTAAGCGAAATTAAAAAGCTTTTTATACAAATTTATCGAAAATATTTAAAAAATTAAGAAACTATGGTATCATTTGGATAAAGCAATCGAAAATATACTATTTATCAAGGAGGAATTTTGACATGGATCAAAGATTACAACCTTTATTTACACCGTGGAAAATCGGTAATTGTGAGATCAAGAATCGTGTTGTACTTACATCTATGGGCGGCACCAATCTGTTGGGTTGGATGGAAATCAATCATTTCGACAAAGCCGGTGCACAGTTTATTATGGAGGTGGCCAAGAACAATGTAGGTTTGGTACTTCCGGGTTGTCAGCCGGTTTACAATCCGATGTTTGGTCAGTGGTTGTACAAGAACGAAAAAATGTACAAAGACTTGGCTGCGTGGATGCCGGAATTTCATAAAACAGGTGCCAAGCTGTTTGTTCAGTTGACAGCAGGTTTTGGTCGTTCTTTCACCATCAGCCATTTGATGGAGATGTTATATACGAGCAAAGCGCTCAGAGTGGTATCTAAGCCATTTATGGATTTGGACAAAATCACCGCAGCACCAAGCCCATCGCCAAACCGTTGGTCTGATAAGGTGCCTTCCCGCGAAATGACCGTAGAAGAAATTCAGGAGTTTATCACCGCATTTGGTAAGACTGCCAAGTTGTTAAAGGATGCCGGTGTGGATGGTGTAGAAATCCATGCGGTACATGAAGGATATTTGTTAGACCAGTTCACCTTGAAATACGTAAATAAGCGTACCGACGAGTACGGTGGTTCTTTTGAAAACCGCTATCGTTTTGCGGTAGAAATCGTAAAAGAAATCAAGCGTGTTTGCGGTCAGGATTTCCCTGTTTCTCTTCGTTACAGTGTAGAATCCAAGACCAAGGATTTCCGCAAAGGTGCATTGCCGGGCGAGGAATATGTAGAAGTAGGCCGTGATATGGAAGAGTCCGAAAAGGCTGCCAAGTACTTGCAGGACGCAGGATACGATATGTTAAACTGCGACAATGGTACTTATGATGCGTGGTATTGGGCACATCCACCTATTTACATGCCTGAGAACTGTAACTTAGAGGATGTAGCACACATCCGTAAGTTTGTAGATATTCCGGTAGTATGTGCAGGCCGTTTGGACCCGCGCGTGGCAGCAGATGCTGTAAAGGAAGGCAAGATTGACGGTGCAGGATTTGCACGTCCGTTCCTTGCGGACCAGGCATGGGTTACCAAAATGATGAACGGAAAAGAGGATGATATCCGTCCGTGTATTTACTGTCATAACGGTTGCTTCAATATGTGTCACTACGAAGGCGTTCCAAACGATCAGGAATTGATGGATTCCCTTCACCTGGCTCGTTGTGCGGTAAATGCAGAAACGATGCAGTGGGGCAAGCACAAAATCGTACCAACGGGGAAACCAAAGACGGTACATATTATTGGTGGCGGTATTGGCGGTATGGAAGCGGCAAGAGTGCTTAAGCTTCGCGGACATGAACCGATTATTCACGAAAAAGCAGACCGTTTGGGCGGCACCTTCATTCCGGCCAGTGCAGAAAGCTACAAGGGCAAGCTTCGCGACTTGTTAGCATGGTATCGCAAACAGATGGCAAACTTGGGAATTGAAGTACACTTAAACGAAGAGATTACAAGCACAGCACAGTTTGCAGGTTCTCCTGTTATTGTAGCTACCGGCGCTGTGGCACGTGTATTAAAGAATGTGGAAGGCCACGACAAGATGATTGAAGCATGTGATTACTTAAACGGCACACCGGTTGGCGACACCGTAGCAGTAATCGGCGGCGGTCTTACAGGCTGTGAGATTGCTTATGAATTGGCATTACAGGGCAAAAAGCCTATTATCGTAGAAATGAAGAACGACTTGATTGCACAGACCGGTGTTTGTTTGGCAAACAGCTCTTACTTACGCGAGTGGTTTGAACTTCATCAGGTTCCGGTATATCTGGAGACTACATTAAACGCTGTAACCGATACAGGTATCGTATGCAAGGACAAAGCCGGCAACAGAGTGGAAATCGCTTGTGACAGTGTAATCAGTTCCGCAGGTTATGTTGCAAACCCTCTGGCCAAGGCTTCTAAGGATGTTTATTTGGTAGGTGATTGCGAACAGGTAGGCAATTTAAGAACCGTTGTATGGCGCGCATACGAAGTGGCGATGAAGATTTAAAGGAGGCGGCAGCATGAATTTAACAAAAGAGCAGCAGGCGATTTTGGATGGCGAGAAGGGCGAAGTCCTTGCGCAAATCATGAAAACACTGGTTCGTTACGGTGAGTTGTTTGGAGCTGACAGTATGGTGCCTGTTACAAGTAAATACAACCACCTGGTTACGTCCTTTGGTTTAAAAGCATTAGGTCCTGTGTATGACTTGATGAACAAGTTGATTGACTCAGGCAATGTATCTAATCAGAAGTTTTCCGTGGACCCACGTCCGTTGGATCCAAAGGTTCCGAGTAACTTCTTACAGAATTTTATTTTCAAAAACTTTATGTATTCCAAACAGGATGACTATGAAGCGCAGTTGACTAAGTTGGGTCTTATGGAAAAAGATGCTTTTACTTGTACCTGTTATATGGATGAAGTAGGCAATACTCCAAAGATGGGCGAGGTGCTTTCCTGGGCAGAGTCTTCTGCAGTGGTGTATGCCAACTCTGTACTTGGCGCAAGATGTAACCGTAACTCCGGTATTATCGACTTGATGGGTTCTGTATTAGGTTACGTGCCAAAGTTTGGTCTTTTGACGGACGAAGGCAGAAAAGCAACCTGGATTGTAAAAATCGAGACTACCAAGAAACCGGAAGCGCAGCTTTTGGGCTCCGCGATCGGTATGAAGGTAATGGCTGACGTTCCTTATATTATAGGCTTGGACAAATGGTTGGACGGCAAGTTAGATGATGCTGCTAAAACCTATTTAAAGGACTTTGGCGCGGCTACAGCCTCTAATGGTGCAGTAGGCTTGTATCACGTAGAGAACATCACTCCTGAAGCCCTGCAGCAGGGTCAAGACCTGATTGCAGAAAAGGCGCAGGTTTATGTAGTAGATGATGCGGAACTGGAAAGAGTATACAAGAGCTATCCGGTTATCTGGAAGAAAAAAGATGCTACACCAAAGCTTTGCTTTATGGGCTGCCCTCACATGAGCTTAGAGCAGTTGATTAGCTGGACAGAGAAGATTGATGAAGCATTACAGAAAGAAGGCAAAAACAAAGTTTGTATTCCAACGGTATTTACGGCATCTCCTGCAGTACTTAAGAAGTTTGGAGAAACTCCATATGCTGCAATATTAGAGAAGACAGGTGTAATTACATCTTATATTTGCCCGCTGATGTACATGAACAATCCGCTTAGCGAGAAGATTCCGGTTATTACTTCCAGCAACAAATTGAGAACATATACCAGTGCAAGGTATTATACCGATGCAGAAATATTAGAGCAGATTACAAAGGGAGGAAGCAGCAAATGAGAGAGTTTAAAGGCAGAATTGTAGCCCCTGGAACCGTAACAGCCAAAGCGCTTGTTTCCCATGGTGGTTTGAATACATTAGCATCTTTCCAAAAAGCC
>JAZOSF010000022.1:0-4864 GCA_045657025.1 Lachnospiraceae bacterium
CGGTCTGTCAAAGGCATACGGATTTCCAAACCAGCCGCTTCACTCATCTTGTCTACATTCAAGTAAATGTCACCTTCTAGCCAAATTTGAATGTCTACATCACTCATTTTGCTAAGCGGATCTAACCCTTCATTTTCCTCATAAATTTCTTTTACAAGGTTGATTGGCAAGAGGCCCTCGTAGTAATGCTTCAAGAGCTTTTGTTTTTCCTCTTCCTTCATAATGTTGGTATTGCCCACATAGAAGGTTTTTAAATTCTCTCCGTAGCGCTCTGCATTGCGGTACATATTGTAACCACCAAAAAATTCATCTGCGCCTTCGCCGGAATAACAAAGCTTTGTGTTCTTGGCAGTTGCTTTACAGCCCAGTGCAAAAGCGATTGCAGAAGCATCTCCCAAAGGCTGCTCCATATTTTCCATAACCCAAGGAACAATATCAAAATATTCTTCCGGGGTAATCACGCAGCGGTTATTGCCGCGACCTAAAATCCTAGCCGTTTCTGCAGCTAGCTTAGATTCGTCGAAGCGCTCTTCTTCGTAACCGCAGGAATCCGTCATCTTTACATCAGACATAGCCAACACGTAAGAAGAATCCACCCCGCCGGACAAGAAAGACTCTGCATACTCGCTTTCTTCCTTTACCTCCGGCATGATTTCCTGAATGGTTGCATGAATTTCCTCTGCCCACTCTTCTAAAGACTTGCTGTCGTCCGGATGAAATTCCGGCTTAAAATAGCGTTTAATCTCTAATTCGCCATTCTTCCATACCATATATCGGCCCGGTAAAAGCTTTTTCAATCCCTTAAAAAATGTATCTTCACCAGCCACATAAGTAAGGCTCAAATAAAGTTGAAGCATTTCTTCGTTTAATTCTTTTACAAATCCCGGTTGCTCCAAAATCGGACGAATCATCGTGCTGTACAGTAACTCGCCTTCTGCGGTTTGATAATAATAAAAAGGCTTTGTTCCAAAAGGATCTCGCAAACAAAACAGTGTTTCTGTCACATCATCCCACAACGCAAAGGCAAACATTCCGTGCATATGCATCGCCATATCACATCCCCAGGTTTCGTACGCCTTTATCAAAATAGCCTCTTCACGACTTTCACGAGACAAGTTCTCATCAATTTCCAATTCCTTGCAAAGAGAATTCCAATTACGAATATGTCCTCTGTACTCTTTTACTTTTATCATCGTTGTATTCTCCTGTTAACACTTTGGTTTTATAATGCACCTTCTCGCCACTTGCCACGCATATAGAAAATGATTGTCAAAATTGCTCCCAGCACCCAGGCTGTCAGCAAGGATATGAAAATACATTCTGCACGGCCCAATGGATACTCTGCTGACTTGGAAAGATATACCAAACCATAAGCTAGAGGAACACGAATAATAATTGTCTGTACAATGGAAATCCACATCGGTGTCATGGTATCGCCGGCGCCTCGCATAACGCCTGACAAACTCTGTGTTACTGCTACTGCAATGTAACCTACAGCCAAAATACGCATCATTCTCATAGAAAGCTCTACCAAAGATGTTGTGTCCGTAAAGATTCCCATTAAGAATTTACCGAAAAATAAAATAGTACAAGTAATAACAGTAGAGGTTACCACAGCCATAATTGTTCCCTGCTTTGCCCCTTTGCTTACACGTTCATAATTACGTGCACCTACATTTTGGCCTGCATAAGTAGTCATAGCAATACCAAAAGAGAAGTTCGGTAACATTGCAAAACCGTCCACTCGCATAATGATAACATTTGCTGCAATCAGCTGCTCGCCAAAACTATTTGTAAGTGACTGCACCAAAAGCATTGCCATGGACATGATTCCCTGGGTAATACCGGACGGCAATCCCAAACGTATAACATTGAAGGAAATATGCTTGTCCAACTTAAAGAACTTCACATGAAAATCAAACATATCCGTCATTTTCATCAATTTAAACAGACACAATACAGCAGAAACGCCCTGTGCAATTACGGTAGCAAGCGCCACGCCTCCAACACCCATATCAAACTGAACAACAAACAAAAGATCCAATACAACATTGATAATACTTGCAATTACCAAATACACCAATGCAGAAACGGAATCGCCCAAGCCACGTAAAATACCGCATAGAATGTTGTAAAAAGACATGCCTGCAATGCCCAAAAATAAAATTCTAAGATAAGAAGTACACCAATCCAAAATACTGTCCGGTGTTTTAAGCAATACCAAAAGCGGTCTTGCCGCCAATGTGGCCACAATCATAATGATTACAGTTGCAATTGCAGTCAATACAATGGAATTTCCAATAGTAACAGATAATTCCTCGCGCTTTTTTGCACCAAAATATTGGGAAACCATAATGCCGGCACCGGTACTGATACCCACAAACAATACTAAAAGCAAGTTAAAAATCGGGCCTGCACTACCAACTGCTGCAAGCGCATTATCGCCTATATATTTACCTACCACTACGCTGTCTACCGTATTGTACAGCTGCTGTGCAATATTTCCCAACAACATAGGAAATGTAAAAATTAATATTTTTTCCCAAGGTCTGCCTTCTGTCATATCTACTGTGGCAAAAAGTTTCTTTATACCTCTCATACTTCTGTGTTCCACTCCGAATCCGTAATTTTGTATGTCAACCAAAGTATCTCCCGGGCAGGGTATCTGTCCGGGAGTACATCTGTATTATTAAATATTTAATAAATCACTGTATGCCTTTAAAGCACCGTCGGTATCATGTGCAAGAACCTTCTTAGCTAAAACTTTACCAAGCTGTACGCCTTCCTGGTCAAAGCTGTTAAGGTTCCATACAAAGCCCTGATACATAACTTTGTTTTCAAAATGAGAAAGAAGCGCACCAAGTGCTGCAGGTGTCAACTGCTCTCCTACGATAATGCTGGAAGGACGTCCACCCGCAAAATATTTATTGCGGTCAGCATCTTCCTTACCACAAGCAAATGCCACAATCTGTGCCACCACGTTAGCAGAAAGCTTCTGCTGGCTGGTGCTGTCCTGAATCACAACATCTCTTCCCATCTGGCTGTTTTTGAAACCAACAAACTGTAAAGGAATAATATCGGTTCCCTGATGTAGTAACTGATAGAAGGAATGCTGTCCGTTGGTACCCGGTTCACCGAAAATAACAGGACCTGTTACATAATTTACAGGCTCACCGAAACGGTTTACGGATTTACCATTGGATTCCATATCTAACTGCTGTAAATGAGCCGGGAAACGGCTAAGTGCCTGAGAATATGGCAATACCGCTGTGCTCTGATAACCTAAAACATTGCGCTCATACACGCCAATCAATGCGTCTAACATAGCCGGATTTGCGAGTACATCCTTGTTCTTTGCAAGTTCGTCTGCTGCTGCCGCACCATCTAAGAATTGTGCGAATACATCCGGACCAAATGCCAAAGATAATACAGCACCACCTACACCGGAGGTAGAAGAATAACGACCGCCAATATAGTCATCCATAAAGAATGCTGCAAGGTAATCATCACTCTTTGCTAAAGGAGAGGTCTCGCTGGTAACTGCAATCATATGCTTAGAATGATCTAAACCTGCATTTTTCAAAGCATCCTTTACGAAAGATTCATTGGTCAAGGTCTCTAATGTAGTACCGGATTTGGATACTAATACGAAAATAGAATGTGCTACATCGATAGTAGCTAATACGCCTGCTGCATCATCAGGATCCACGTTACTGATAAACTTTGCTTCCATCTTGAAGGTATTGTTTACTTTTGCCCAATTTTCCAATGCCAAGTACATTGCACGCGGACCAAGGTCACTTCCGCCAATTCCAATCTGTACTACTGTGGTGAATTTCTCACCTGCTGCATTTGTAATTTCGCCGTTATGTACTTTATTTGCAAGCTCTGCGATTTTCTGCTGCTGGTCTACATAGAAGCTACGCTTGTCAACTCCGTCTGCAACTACTGCTTCGCCCAACTGCCCGCGGGTCATATGATGAAGAACCATACGCTTTTCACCTGTATTAATTACTGCGCCATTATAAAGAGCTTCAAACTTCTCTGCTAACTGCATCTCTTCTGCTAACTTTGCAAGTGCATCTAATACTTTGTCGTCCACCTGCTTTGAAGCATAATTAAATGCCATTCCCGCAGCCATAGGTACGCTGTATTTCTTCACACGTTCCGCACCATTTTCACCGCTCATTACTTCTGCAAGATTTACAGGAGCAACCTTTAATAAATTCTGATATGCGCTGATAGTATCTAAATTATTCCATTTAAGCATAATATTCATGACCTCCTATATTTTTTGCATTTATTCGTAAAACTTTATATTAAGAGTATACTATTATTTAAGTGTAATTTCAAGCCGTTCCATCGCTAATTCGTTGCTCTGCGATAATAGGTAAACACTTGATTATTGGTTTCTTCCAACATTTTGCTTGCATCGCTGCGGGACATATAGCCCAATTTCCCGTTTTCCGGGTCCATAACCACAATATTAAACTGGTTAAATCCGGTAATAAGTAACGCCTCGCCGGTATCATACAATACCATAACCGGAATATCCTGATTCGTATAGTACAGAAGACCCGGAAGACTGCTGCCGGTTACATCCATAAACACATATTCTTCTGATGTGTTTGCCAAAATCTGCTGACAGGTTTTGCCTTGCTTTAATTCCTCCAAAGTGTCCTGCGGGCTTCCGATTTGTCTAAGCATAATATCCATGCAGATGCTCTTGGAATCTCTCTGTGAGGTAGCCTCTTCCAACTCAATTGCCATAATCTGGTTTTTGCTTGCAGTAGCTGCTTTCTGCCAAATTACAAGGCCCTCTGAATCAAGTGCATATCCGTCCAATGCGGATGCTTTTTGCATA
>JAZOSF010000023.1:0-2936 GCA_045657025.1 Lachnospiraceae bacterium
AAACTTTCCGGAATAAACATTGGTAAGTACACGTTCTGTACGCCTGTTGCTTTAAATCTTGCATCTAACTGGGATTGAATCAACTCCCAAATTGCGTAACCTGCAGGTTTAAATACCATACACCCTTTTACAGATGTGTAATCCACAAGCTCTGCTTTCTTTACAACGTCTGTATACCATTGCGCGAAATCTTCTTCCATTGCGGTAATCGCTTCTACCATTTTCTTTTCTGCCATAATTGCCTCCTCAAAAATAAGAATCAAAAAAGGATGGACACACTGATCCAATCCCCAAGGGACCGGAATCCGGCGGTACCACCCTTATTAATGTCGAAACATTCACTCAAATTCTTTAACGCAGAAATACGCCGTATTTTCATACGGAGCTCCCCGGTAGGTTCTGCGACATGTTGTAGGAATTCACACCAACCATTCCCTCTCTGAAACTCATTATCACATACTAATCCGGTTCCTTGCCATCATACAACAAATCTTATGCCATTTTTGTGCAGATGTCAAGAGGTAACGTTCGATACAAATATCATGTTTCCGTCTTTTTCTTGTAAAACAACCTTGCCATCCCACAGAAAATAATCCGAATTAGCATAAAGCTTGTAACTTACTTCTGCTTTTGCTTCGTCAATCCATTCTACGTCTGTAACCTCAACATATCCTCTACAATCGTCACCATCCAAAGTATGTTCTACTATATTATTTTCAAGTTCCGGAAGATTGTTCATTTCTATAAGTTCTTCCACGCTTATTCCAAATTTATTTGCCACAGCATTATATAATGCTTGATGATCGAAATAATAAACTGTGTTGCTTCTATACTTTTCCGGCTTATCACAGAAATCAAAAAGGACTGCCCTAATAGATGATAGATGAACATCTTTTACACTTTCCATGTCATCCAGTAAAAGTGCATAATTAATTCCTTTTGACAGTTTATCTGATAAAGTACTCTTATCATCTAAATCAGACACATAGATAGGGGCTTCTTCAAACTCTACCACATATTCTCGCTGTCTGAGATAAGTTTCTTTAACGTAAATTATCGTTAGTCCTATGCCAACTAGTAGCAATAATATAAGTATAATAGGTTTCTTTTTGGTCACTTTCATCATATGCCTCCTTTTACTCAAATCAAGACATCTCCTGTCTGTAATTTTATTCTATTATACTTTTTTCTGCCTTGTCAATTCGTTGTGGTAAATCTTTCATAAATAGTACAAATTAGTAAATACCCAATCGGTCCTTTAAAAATTCCGCTGGCGCCAAACAGCTGAATTCCCGCATAAATAGAAATCCAGATGCCGATGCTTGGTAGTTTTGTGGCGTGTCCCAGAAATTTCGGTTCTAAAACCTCTCTTGCTACTGCGCAGATCAAAAACAGTACGGCGCAAACTATTCCAGAGACAAAATCTTTTTCGAGAAATTGCCACAACGCCGTAGGGATGAGGACTATCCCCGTTCCAAACACTGGGAAAAAATCTAGTAGTCCGGCCAAAATTCCAAGTAGCCACCCGCCTTGTATTCCGCTAAAGGTTAACACAGGAATGCATATAAGACATACAATAAGAAATAACTTTCCTTGTGTTTTCAAATATGCTTTTGCATAAGAAATAATATCTTGACTGATCCCCAAAATCAGCCTGCCTTCCTTTTGTTGCTCCATTTTGTTTTTTACCTTTGTGAAGACACCTGCTAATAGGAAAATAGATAGTCCGTAGGCGCCAATGTTAAACAGTATTTTACTGCTTATCTGAATGGCCGACTTAGACCACTCTGCCACGGGTCCCACACCTTGTTCTTGCAGATATATGACAATTTTTTGTACCCACGGATTTTTTAGCAGTTCCTGGCACCAACTGAAATCACAACTTTGTAAATATGGAATCACACCAAACCAGATACATAGTGCTACGCTCACAATTATTAGGACCAGGGAAACATACGCCATTGGCTTTCTTCCGATACCAAGGCGTCCACTCCATTTACTAAGCCCGGGCTCCACTCCTATTAATATAAGGAAAGCAACAATTAACGGCGCAAAATATCTCCATACAACTGCAAGAAAAAAATACACTATTGCCGCAATCAACAATAGTGTAAAATAAGGTCTTTTTATATGTTTTTGATTTTTTTCCTGCATATACTTTTCCACCCTTACACTTCGTTGAAAATAGTATCTACACAGTCAAAAAGAATATTTGCCTGTAGGCAAATTACAGAAATTTGGCAAATACTTTGTTCTTGGGCTGAACTTCAAAGGATAATTCTTTGCCTGTGACCGGATGCTTAAAAGCAATGCGATTTGCGCACAGTGCCACTTGACCAATGCCTTCTTTCAAGCTAATTGCCTTTGATTCATTAGTGCCATATTTGGCATCACCCAACAGCGGCATACCATGATATGCCATCTGACAGCGAATCTGATGAAATCTGCCGGTTTCTATTTCCACATCCACCAGCGCCAAATCATCCTTCTTTTGCAAAAAGTGATAATGAAGTATGCCTTCTTTTATGTTTTTTTCTTCCTTTATTATATTAGAAGAAACTACTTTAGCAAATTGCCCTTCTTTTAACAAATAATCGACAAAAATTCCTTTTTCTTCCAGGTTTTCCCTTTCCAAGTGAACTACTGCCAAATATTTCTTGTTTAAAGTTCCGGCTGTCAGCTGCTTATTTAATTTTGCGGTAGCTTCCTTAGTCCTGGCAACTACTAATGCTCCCTCTACAGGCTGGTCTAATCGATGCACCAATCCGATGTATGGACTAATACCCTGTCTGGCTAAATAATTTTTTAATTCACTTTCACAATCCATCTGTCCCACTTTTGCCGACTGCACCGCAATGCCCGCCGGTTTGTGGATAACGAAGAGATGTGGATCTTCGTATAGTATTTTTGTTATCATGAAGTTTTACCTTATATAA
>JAZOSF010000024.1:0-2540 GCA_045657025.1 Lachnospiraceae bacterium
GACTACTTTGACAGAAAAGTTCTTACTGTATGGTGGAGCAATTAATCTTGCGGGTAGCGTAAAAGGTAAAGCAACAGCAAGACATGCAGTTAGTGACTGGATGGAAATTGAAAAAGAAAGAGGTATTACTGTTACTTCTTCCGTATTGCAATTTGAATATGACGGATTTTGTATCAATATTTTGGATACACCGGGTCATCAGGATTTCTCTGAGGATACCTATCGTACACTTATGGCAGCAGACAGTGCCGTAATGGTTATTGATGCCAATAAGGGTGTAGAACCACAGACCAGAAAGCTTTTTAAGGTTTGTGCAATGCGTGGCATTCCTATTTTCACCTTTATCAATAAGTTGGACCGTGATGTAGATGATATGTTTGCATTGTTGGATGAAATTGAAAGTGAACTTGGAATTGCAACATGTCCGATTAACTGGCCTATTGGTTCTGGTAAGGCTTTCCAAGGCGTATATGACAGAAAAAAAGAGTGCATTTATAAGTTTGCCGATACAGAAAAAGGTACAAAAGAAGGCGCGGTTACAGAGGTTTCTGTTTCTAATAGAGAGGGGCTTGTAAACTTAATTGGCGAAGCTGCTACAGATATATTGTTAGATGAAATCGAGTTGTTGGATGGAGCTAGTGCAGAATTTGACTTGGCGCGTGTGCATGCAGGCAAACTCACTCCGGTATTCTTTGGTTCCGCGCTTACCAACTTTGGTGTAGAAGAATTTTTGAAGCATTTCTTAGAGATGACAACCACACCATTATCTCGTGTGGCTGATTGCGGAGAAATTATCCCGGATGAACATGATTTTAGTGCCTTTGTATTCAAAATTCAGGCCAACATGAACAAAAATCATCGCGATAGAATTGCTTTTATGCGTATTTGCTCCGGAAAGTTTGATGCAACTCAGGAGGTGCGACATGTACAGGGTGGCAAAACTATGCGTTTGAGCCAACCACAGCAGATTATGGCTAACGAGCGTAAGATTTTAGAGGAAGCTTATGCAGGGGATATTATCGGTGTGTTTGATCCAGGTATTTTCTCCATTGGTGATACTGTTTGTGCTCCAAAGGAAAACTTCCGTTATGCCGGTATTCCTACCTTCGCACCGGAGCATTTTGCGAGAGTTCGTCAGGTAGATACCATGAAGCGTAAGCAGTTTGTAAAGGGTATTAATCAGATTGCTCAGGAAGGTGCGATTCAGATTTTCCAGGAATTCAATTCTGGTATGGAAGAGGTTATTGTAGGTGTAGTTGGTGTGCTTCAGTTTGATGTATTGAAGTATCGTATGGAAAACGAGTACAATGTAGAGATTCGATTAGAAAACTTACCTTACGAGCACATTCGCTGGATTGAAAATAAAGAAATTGATTTAAACAAGATTGTTGGTACATCCGATATGAAGAAGGTTTGCGATTTAAAGGGAAATCCATTACTATTATTTGTAAACAGTTGGTCAATTGGTATGACCTTGGACCGCAACAAAGACCTTGTTTTAAGTGAATTTGGCACAGCAGAATAAAAGAAATAATGCACAACAAGACGCAGTATTAACTATTGCGTCTTTGTTTATTTTTTGGTATACTTAACAAAAGTGTCTTAGTATGACAAGGAGGTATCCTATGGACAACAGAAACAATTATGTATTGAGAGAAGATGAGAAGGTTGGCAATATTTATTTAGCTGATGATGTATTGGCTTCCATTGCCGGTCTTGCTGCTATTAGAGATGTGAAAGGGGTATCTGCTGTTGGCGATTCCGCAATGAAGGGAACCCATAACACAAAGAAAGCTGCAAAGGGTGTAAAAGTTGACATTACAGATGGTATTGTTACAGTAGATTTGGCTTTGGCAATAGCATATGGTTACAATATTCCTGAGACTTGCCGCAAGGTGCAGACTAAAGTACAGACTACAATCGAGAACATGACAGGCTTAAAGGTTGCAAGCGTTAATCTTCGTGTTGCCGGTCTGAACATGAATTAATTGTGAGGTTATTATGACAAGAACAGAACAGCGCGAGTGCGTGTTTAAACTTTTGTTTCGTGTAGAATTTAATGAACTGGATGAAATGGTACAGCAGAAAAAATTATTTTTTGCAGACGAGGAAGTGACCTATTCCGAGAAGGATCAAACGTATATCGAAGACAAATTCGAGCGTATTAAAGAGATGATTCCAGAGCTGGACGAAGCTCTTTTTGCTAAGGCAGAAGGATGGACCAAGAATCGTATCGGTAAAGTAGAACTTACCATTTTCCGCCTTGCTATTTATGAAATTTTAAAGGACGATACTGTGCCGGCAGGCGTTGCAATTAATGAGGCTGTGGAACTTGCCAAGAAGTATGGCCAGGACAACTCCGGCAGCTTTGTAAATGGCGTTTTAGCAAAGTTTGTGGCAGAGTAATTAGCTAGTAATATGGGTAATGTTTATTCCGTTACACAAGTAAATAATTATATAAAAAATATGTTCATGCAGGATTTTTTGTTGCAGGGCCTCTCTATTCAGGGAGAGGTCAGCAACTGTAAATATCATTCCTC
>JAZOSF010000025.1:0-4351 GCA_045657025.1 Lachnospiraceae bacterium
GGTAGGACTTCCTAAAGAAGAGTTTTTGCAGATTTTAGCGCATGTGGAATATTTGTCAAATCATCCGATTGCAAAATCTGTGGTGACCGCATATGATGGTGAAGTGAATGAGCAGCTCCTTCACAATATGAAAGAGATTCCGGGCAAGGGTATTCAGATAGATGTGGACAGAGTGACTTACTATGGCGGCAATTATCGTTTAATGGAAGACCTGGGCTTTACCAGCCTGGATGAAAGTAATGTTGGCACTATAGTGCATTTGGCAAAGGGCGAAGAGTATCTCGGATACGCAGTAGTGGCAGATAGCCTAAAAGCAGATGCAAAGGATGCCATGGCAAATATGAAAGCTTGCGGAGTTTCTAATTTGGTTATGCTTTCCGGCGACAAAAAAGCGACTGCTGAGGCGGTAGCTAAAGAACTTGGCGTGGACACTGTTTTTGCAGAGCTTCTTCCGGAAGACAAAGTGGCCAAATTAGAAGAACTTTTTGCTAATAAAAAAGAGGAGAGCAAGATATGTTTTGTTGGCGATGGTATGAATGACGCTCCGGTGCTTGCCAGAGCAGATATTGGTATCGCTATGGGTGGCATGGGTTCAGATGCGGCAATCGAAGCGGCAGACATTGTAATTATGACGGATGAACCAACGAAAATAGTCCGTGCCATTAAAATATCCCGGAAGACACTACGTATTGTGCGTCAAAATATTGTAGGTGCTATAGGAATTAAAGTGATGGTGTTGCTTTTAACCGCACTTGGCTTGGTTGGCATGTGGGCTGCGGTATTTGCAGATGTAGGTGTGGCTTTCCTTGCGATATTAAATGCTATGCGTGCATTTAAAACAAAAAAATAGTTGACAAATCCTTGGTTATGTATTAGAGTTTATATGTAGTTAGCATAGACTAACTTATAAGCGAGAAACAGAAAGGTGAGTCGAAGCATATATGAATCTGACAAATGCTCAAATTGGTGAAGCATATATTGTGGATGCCATTATGACGGATGATGAAGAATTGAATTCATTTCTTTTTTCATTGGGCTGTTATAGCGGTGAACCTATTACAGTAATTTCACGCAAAAGAAGTGGTTGTGTGGTTTCCATCAAGGACGCACGATACAATGTGGATAATGATTTAGCCAAGGCTATTACAATAAAATAGTGATTGTAGTCACTATTTTTTACGACCGAGGGTTAGTTTAAGCTAACCAAGGAAAAGAGACAAGCGTATTGGGAGGATGCATCATGAGAATTGCATTAGCGGGCAATCCAAACAGTGGTAAGACAACTATGTATAATGCCCTAACCGGTAAAAGCGAAATGGTTGGAAACTGGGCCGGTGTTACCGTAGAGAAGAAAGAAAGCCCTATTAAAAAAATATATTACGAAGGTACAGAAGCGTTAATCGCGGTGGATTTGCCGGGAGCATACTCTATGTCTCCGTTTACTGCAGAAGAAAGCGTAACAAGTGAGTATATTCAAAATGCGAGATTGGATGTAATCATTAATATTGTGGATGCTACCAATTTAAGCAGAAGTTTGTTTTTTACTACTCAGCTTTTGGAATTAGGGGTGCCGGTTATTGTTGCTTTGAATAAGAGTGATATTAACGAGCGAAAAGACACGCAAATTGATGTCTCTGTATTGGCAGAAAAACTGGGTTGTCCGGTGGTGGAAACCATTTCGGTTGCTACTAGCGACAATGGTTTAGAGGAACTTTTAAAAACGGCAGTATCTCTTGTGGGTAAGGGGCAGAAGGCACCTTACGAGCAGGGAGATATTGATTTAAATGATAAGGCTGCGGTAGAAGCTGCAGACAGAAAACGTTTTGAATTTACTAATAAAATTGTTGCTTCCGTAGAAAAACGCAAAGTATTTACAAAGGATAGAAATGCTCAGGATAAGATAGATGCTTTTATAACCAGTCCGGTATTTGGACTTCCGGTTTTTGCATGTGTAATGTTTCTTGTGTTTTACATATCACAGTCTACATTGGGCACATGGATTGCAGAGGGATACGAACTTAAATCCGGCAAATTTATCCCGGGTCTCGTTACTCTGATTGAGATGTTTCAGGAATGGGTAGCAGGACTTGTAGAAGGGGCCAATCCGTTTTTACAGTCTCTTTTGGTTGATGGTATTATTGGCGGCGTAGGTGCCGTTGTTGGCTTCCTGCCACTAGTTATGGTGATGTACTTTTTGATTGCTTTGCTGGAAGATTGCGGTTACATGGCACGTGCTACCGTTGTACTGGACCCGATTTTCAAAAAAGTGGGTCTTTCCGGAAAGTCTGTTATTCCGATGGTGGTAGGTACCGGATGTGCAATTCCGGGCATTATGGCTTGCCGTACAATCAGAAATGAAAGAGAACGCAGAGCAACCGCTATGCTTGCACCGTTTATGCCGTGTGGTGCCAAAATTCCGGTTATTGCCTTGTTTATCGGAGCATTTTTTCCGGGATCTCAATGGATTTCAACCACCATGTATTTTGTGGGCGTTTTGTTGGTTTTATTAGGTGCATTGCTTGTAAATAAGATTACGGGACACAAAATCAAAAAATCCTTCTTTATTATTGAACTTCCGGAATATAAATTGCCAAGTTTAAAAAGAGCAACCCTTTCTATGTTGGAACGTGGTAAGTCTTATATCATTAAAGCAGGTACCGTTATTCTTGTATGTAATGCGGTTGTGCAGATTATGCAAAATTTCACATGGAGCCTGCAGGCGGTGGAAGAGGGCGTGGAAAATGTTTCCATTCTTGCTACGATCGCTTCTCCGGTTTCCGTTTTACTGGTACCGATTGTGGGCGTTGCAGCATGGCAATTGGCAGCAGCAGCAATTACCGGTTTTATTGCGAAAGAAAATGTGGTTGGTACATTGGCAGTTTGTTATGGTTTAAGCACATTTATTGATAACGAAGAGCTGGCACTTGTTGGCGGTGGCAATGTGGTAGCAACTACTATGGCACTTACCAAGGCTGCGGCATTAGCCTATATGATGTTTAATTTGTTTTCACCACCATGTTTCGCGGCACTTGGCGCTATGAATTCTGAGATGCAGGACAGAAAATGGTTTTGGGGTGGTATTGCAATGCAGATGGGAACCGGTTATGCGATAGCATTCCTGGTATACCAGATTGGAACCTTGATTACCATAGGAACAGTAGGTGAGGGATTCGTCCCGGGGCTGATTGCTGTGGCAACAATGGTGGCAATTGTAATGGCATTAATTTACAAAAACAATAAAAAATAAATTACACGGAAAGGAGTCCGGTAAATATGATTTCAGATATTTTGATTGTAATAGCGTTGATTCTTATTATCGGAGCTGCAACTTTTTATATCATCAAAGAAAAAAAGCGTGGCACCAAATGTATCGGATGTCCGGCAGCAGGTAATTGTTCAAAGAGATGTAAATAAATCTATAAGTTTAGAGCTTATTTCAGGGCAGCAAAAGCAGGAAATAAGCTCTTTTCTATGCAATTGGATAGGCATTGGACAAAATGTACAAAAAGCACAAGGTGATAATAGTAAATTTATTTAAAAATTATATTGACACTTTTTTAACAATATCATATACTAATACAGGAGATTGATAAAAAAATAACAATCAAAGAAAAACACAGGGAAAATTTATTAGGAGGAATTTATATATGGCAAAAAAAGCTGAACAGACAGTAACAACAATTATCGATAATGTAGAAGTGTTACTTGCCAAAATGACTGAAATGCGTAAAGCACAGGAAATATTTGCAACCTATACACAGGAGCAGGTTGATGCTATTTTTCATGCAGCAGCAAGCGCAGCAAACAAGATGCGTATTCCGCTTGCAAAGATGGCAGTAGCAGAAACAGGCATGGGCGTTGTAGAAGATAAGGTTATCAAGAATAACTACGCTTCTGAGCACATCTACAATGCATTTAAAGATACAAAGACAGTAGGTGTTATCGAAGAAGACAAAGAATTCGGTACTACAAAGATTGCAGAGCCTATCGGTTTGATTGCAGCGGTAATCCCAACAACAAACCCTACTTCTACAGCAATCTTTAAGACATTACTTTGCTTAAAGACCAGAAACGCAATTATCATCAGTCCACATCCACGTGCAAAGAACAGTACCATTGCAGCAGCAAAGCTTGTTCTTGAGGCAGCAGTAAAAGCTGGTGCACCGGAAGGCATCATCAGCTGGATTGATGTTCCAAGCTTAGAATTAACCAACGCAGTTATGCAGAATGCAGATTTGATTCTTGCAACAGGTGGCCCTGGTATGGTTAAGGCTGCTTACTCTTCAGGCAAGCCGGCATTAGGCGTAGGTGCAGGTAATACACCGGTTATTATTGACACAACTGCTGATAT
>JAZOSF010000026.1:0-2451 GCA_045657025.1 Lachnospiraceae bacterium
GGATTGATCCATGTCCGTTTTGGGATGAGGACGGCCGTTGTTATATGGTGTCCGCATATGCCAAAAGCCGAATCGGATTTAAAAGTATCTTGCGTTTGACAGAGATTACGCCGATCTGTACCGAGATTATCGATATGGGCAAGGATATATTTGACGGCAATACAGACAACCAAGTGACTATCGAAGGACCCAAACTGTATAAGCGTAACGGATATTATTATATTTTTGCACCGGCAGGCGGCGTAAAGCAAGGTTGGCAGACCGTTCTTCGCAGCCGAAACATTTGGGGACCATATGAATACAAAAATGTCATGTTGCAAAAGGATACACCAATAAACGGACCACATCAAGGTGCATGGGTGGACACCCAGACAGGTGAAGATTGGTTTATACATTTTCAGGATATATATGCGGCCGGAAGAGTTATCCATTTGCAACCTATGAAGTGGCTTAATAATGATTGGCCGATTATGGGTGAGTTTGAGGAAGGCGATGAAAGCGGCAAGCCGGTTTTAGTACATCAAAAGCCAAATATTGGTGCCGAGTATAATGTGGTATGTCCGGAGTCTTCTGATGAGTTTAAAGGAAGTAAACTGGGCTTACAGTGGCAATGGAATGCAAACTGGAAGCCGGAGTGGTATACCCTTATGCCTGAAACAAGCAGCATCCGTTTGTATGCGGCCAAGAAGGATGGACAGACTTCTATTAGCAATACCGGTAACTTACTAATGCAGAAATGGTCTATGCCGGAGTTTAGTGCTGTCACGAAGATGTGCGTCACAGGGCTTTTAAAAGGCGATATAGCGGGTTTTGTATCGTTAGGGGAAGAATATGCGGCAATATCCGTAGAATGCGCAGAAAAGGGCAAAAAACTCTGCTTACTGACAGGTACACAGTCCTATGATGGTCAAATATGCCATGCAACGGATAAGAAAGCTTTTGTAGCAGATGTAGAAGGCGAAGAAATCTACTTTAAGATGACGGTGAACCGTATTCCTTCTACAGAAGAAAACAGCGACGGACCATACACATTTCCTATTCCTAGAGAGCAGGTGGATTTCTATTACAGTCTGAACGGAGAGGACTACAAATTAATTTACAGTTATGTGCCAAAGGCAGGCCGCTGGGTAGGTGTGAAGTTTGGCGTGTATTGTTGCCACGAAGGAGAGGGCAATGGTGGATACGTTGACGTGGATTATGTACGTGTTATAGCCAAAGAGAATAAGTAAAAAAGTAATGAGTGATTCGCAGAAAACGAGTCACTCATTTTTGTGTGTTCTTTTTGCTTTGTTTATTCCGCCGGACATGTGGGACTGATTGTTTTTAATAAAGCAGGCCCGTTGGACAGAATCTTCACCAAACTTGCCGCGAATGCGGTCTATGGCTTTGTCTAACTTCGAAAGCCTCTCGTATTTGTCAGCTTCAAAAAGATTATATTGAAAGGTCTGGTCGTCGGTAGCTTTGGAGGTGAAAACACCTAATAAACGAATTGGTGCGCCCTTCCAAAGCTCATCAAACAGCTCGCAGGCAGTCTCATAAATTTGAAAGGTAACATCGGTAGCAGACAAAAGTGCTTTCTGGTGTGAGGTGTGATTAAAATCACAATCTGTAATTTGAACGCCCACAACGCTGACGTAGGAGTGGTCGGCACGGATACGCGATCCTACCGTCTCACAGAGGGATAGTAAGATAGTACGCGCAGCTTCCGGGTCAGTTACATCCTGTGAAAGAGTGATGGAATTGCCATAGCCCTTGTTCTGCGGAGCTTCCTCCCTAGTGATACTGCCGTTGTCAATGCCGTGAGAAAAATCCCAAATGGTTTCCCCGTGCTTTTTTAAATGGTGCTGTATAAAGCTTCTGTCAGCTCGTGCCAAATCGCCAATGGTATGGATGCCCAATGTACGTAATTTCTGCTCGGAGGCTTTGCCTACAAAAAATAAATCGCGGATATCTAAAGGCCACATTTTGAAAGGAATTTCCTCAGGAAAAAGCGTGTGCACTTTGTCAGGCTTCTCAAAATCGGAAGCCATCTTAGCTAATAGTCTATTGCTGGAAATGCCAATATTTACAGTAAATCCCAGCTCCTCGCGGATAAGGTCTGCCAGCTTCCTTGCAAAAACGGCAGGAGGTCCGTAAAGATGCTCTGTGCCTGTAAAATCACAAAAAACTTCATCAATACTATAGGGTTCCACATCGGGAGTGTATTGCTTCAAAAACTCCACAAACCGCTTGGAAGATTCCACATACACAGAATAAGTGGGCGGAACAATAGTAAGAAACGGACACTTCTTGCGTGCGTGAGCCAAAGGCTCCCCGGTTTGAATGTCGAAGCGCTTGGCCGGTATGGACTTAGCCAAAACAATACCGTGACGGTCAGCTTCGGAACCCCCGATAACAGCAGGAATAGTACGGATATCCAACTCCTCACCAAGCACATCAAGGCGATAACGG
>JAZOSF010000027.1:0-4512 GCA_045657025.1 Lachnospiraceae bacterium
CTTTCGATTGCCAGAATATAAATATCCTTGCTTTGTTCTATGGTTGTCATCTTTTATCTCCACGTCTTAATCTTCAAATTTCAATTCTACACTCTGACCATCCTTGGCAGCATAGGCGTTGGCAAAAATAGCCCGAACCGGCTTAATAAATTCTTCCGGCCACATAGTAGACGGACTGTAATGTGTCAGCCACAATTCCGCAACTTTAGCATCCTTTGCAAGCTCTGCTGCCTCATAAAAAGTCATATGCTTGTATTCTTTGGCTTTGGCAAGCTTGTCCGGCTCACCATACATGCCTTCGCAAATAAACAAATCACTTTTATATGCATGCTCTACAATACTGTCAACCGGTCTGGTATCTGTGCAATAAGTTACTTTCAATCCCTTACGATCCGGTCCAAGCACCATGTCTGCTGTATAAGTCACTCCATCTGCTTCGATAACCTCGCCTTTTTGTAAACGAGACCAATATTTCATTTCAATGCCGTTTGCCTTGGCACGCTCCACGTCAAATTTGCCTGCGCGCTTAATTTCCATAGTGTACCCGTAGCAGGTCACATTATGACGCACGCGAAAAGCGGTTAACGTGTAGTCCTCAAATTCAATTACTTCCTCTTCTTCATTTAATTCGCGATACAAAATCTCAAAAGGAAGTTCCGGTGCAATGGTGCGCAAAGCATTTACGGTCTTTTCCAAACCCTTTGGTCCAATCATAAGTACCGGCTCTGTACGCTCGGCATTGCCCATAGTAAGTAAAAGTCCCGGCAAACCGCTGATATGATCCGCATGATAATGTGTAAAACAAATCACATCGATAGGTTTTGGACTCCAACCTTTTTCTTTCATGGCAACCTGGGTACCTTCACCACAATCTATTAAAATACTTTTTCCATTGTATCTGGCCATCATAGAAGTCAGCCAGCGATATGGAAGGGGCATCATGCCGCCTGTTCCCAACAAACAAATATCTAACATAATTTACTCTCTTTTCCACATAATCAATGCATCTTCTGTAGGCATTCTATAAAAGCCCGGTCGAACACCTTCGCCTACAAATCCATGGGTTTCATATACATGAATGGCACTTGCATTACTTACTCGCACTTCCAAAGTATATTCCTTTACCCCACGGGCTTTACCTGCCAGCATAAGTGCATCCATAAGCTTCTGTGCAATTCCTTGTCCCCGATAGTCCGGATGTACTGCAACATTCATTACCTCTGCTTCGAATGGTCCGATAATCAGTCCGCACATGCCAACCGCATCTCCTGCCCCATCCACTGCCACAAGGTACAAATAATCTTCTTTGTCGCATGCATCCAAATAGGCCTGCAGACTCCACGGCTCACTGAAGCACATAGCCTCAATGGCTGCCACCTCAGATGCCAATTCCTTATTTAGCGGCACGATTTGTATTTTTGTTTTTTCTTGCATTCTACGCCTCACTGCCTTCTGCTCTCTTTGCCTGCTCCATACGCTCCCGCTCTGCCTGGCTCATACGGAAATATTCCGGTGCGTGATCCTTAGCCTCCGTGAAACGACCGGCTTTGGCATACTCTATAGCAAGTGCTCCTACAGCAGCTGCGCTTTGCAATCTTCTGTGTGCCGGTGCAAAACACACCGGAACTGTAGCATGTTCTCGAATTAACGCCTCAAATACCGGCACTCCGTCTCCCAAAAACATTACCGGCTGTTCAAAGCTATTGGCCACCTGAATGCACTCCATAATATCGCAAGCACAACCTTCCTTCACCGTTTCCATACGATAGCCACTCTCATCCTGTACAAACCGGTATAGACCTGTATACACCTGGTTTCTGCGGGCATCCATAATCGGACACACCAGAGCCTGGCTGCCATACATCTGATATGCCATCCCCTCTAAAGTAGGCACTTCAACAATCGGCTTTCCAAGTCCCATAGCAAGTCCTTTGGCTGTAGCCGCACCGATGCGCAGTCCCGTAAAAGAACCCGGGCCGGATGCAACTGCAATGGCGTCTACGCTCTTCAAATCCAACTCTACCATATTTTTTACTTCCTCTAACATTGGCATCAATGTCTGAGAATGTGTCTTTTTGTGATGAATGGTATATTCCGCAATTAAATTTTGATCTTCTACAATGGCTACCGTAGCCACCAGCCCTGAACTGTCAATCGCTAATATTTTCATAAATATGTCCTATCTTGAAATTTCTTCTATGGTAATCAGGCGGTAATCAAAGCCCTTTTCTAAATTCTTTTCAATAGTTATCCGGGTATAAGTGTCCGGCAAAATCTCTTCAATCAAGTTGGCCCACTCGATCAGGCACAAGCCATCTCCGTAAAAATAATCCTCGTAGCCAATCTCGTCCATTTCCTCTACATCCCCTATACGGTACACGTCAAAATGGTAAAATGGCATGCGTCCTTCCTCATACACTTGTACGATGGTAAAGGTAGGGCTGTTTACCGGTTCCTCGATACCGAGTCCCTCTGCTATGCCTTGGGTAAGTACGGTCTTGCCCACTCCCAAGTCTCCGATTAATGTATAAACTTGTCCCGGGATTGCATCTGTAGCCAACCTTTTTCCTAACTCAAAGGTTTCCTCCGGGCTAAATGTTTCTATCAACTTTTTCATAAAAGCTCCTCAATTAATACCTGATATTGACCTTGCTTGGCTTCATATGGGTGGAAATATAAGCAAGTACCTGTTGCTCCATACCATCCAATTGCTTGCGCGGAAAAATACATGCATTCACTGAACTTGTATATACAATGATGCTTCTTCCCGTAGCAACTGCCTTATGCATATCCTGCCACTTCTGACATTCTGTAGCTTCGCCCTGGCTTACATGAATTCCCTCTTCGTCCAACACATAATGCAGCGGCTCTTTAAATGCAGGATTGTTCTGTACTTGTTGTCCACTCTTCAAATAAAGAGTCCATGGCAAATATAAAACAATGACAATGCCCATAATAAGATATAATGGCTGAAAATTATTTAAAAAAATAAAAATAGAAAGCGCTCCCACACAAGTTCCTAACAATCCTTGTGCACTATGATAAGTGTGATGAAGCATATAATCATACAAATCACCACTCGTGATTTTTATATCGAATTCCAATTGATTCATGATGCCTCCAACCAAATTTTTAACCTTAATTATATTAGTATAGCATATTTTCTTGCGGCTGCAAAGGTTTACATATCTATTTTAACATGTTAAAATATTATAAAACAACGAAAGGAATTTATGATGAATAATCTCAAAAAGTCACTTTTTTTTCTTTATGAGCAATTTTATCATTATCTTTTATATATTATTAAGCATCCATTTTGTTCCCTTGTGATTTTGGCCGGCGTTTTGGTCTGCTACGGAGACTATGCTTTTGCTACGGACTATTATGTAGACAGCGAAGTAATCATAAACATCCCGGGCACCAATTATAACTGGCTGGAAATTGGCCGTTATGGTTTGGTTCTTACCCGCAAGTTGTTAGGCACCACCTGGTACAATCCATATTACACAGGAATTTTGATGCTTTTCTTTTTGTGGCTGACCGGAAGTTCCTTTTCTTATTTGGGAAGCCTGCTGTTTCCAAAGTTAACCCCTATGCTTACCACTTTGGGAAGCTTGATTTTTATCACATATCCAACCTTTGCAGAGCAGTACTACTTCCACTTCCAATCTGCAGAAATCGCTTTTGGATTGTGGCTTAGTATGCTGGCATTGGTTTTATTTTATTATTTTGCAAAAGAAGGAAATAAACTCTGCTTCTTTTTATCTATCCCGATTTATGTTCTGACTTTTGCTATTTATCAATCTTTTATACCAATGGCATTGTGCGGATACCTGGCATGCTTTCTTGTAATCGTGCTGCAAAAAGATACCGCTCCTGCTATGATTAAGCGTAATATTTTGGGCAGCATATTGCATTTTACTATTGCTTTTATAATTAATCAGGGAATAAATAAGCTTTGTTTCCCTTCCAGCGGATATTTAAACGATCAGATCATTTGGACATCCGGTACAAGCGTTACCGAATCTTTTAAGGATGTTATTTGGGCTTGCCTCCGTATGCTTATTGGACAAGGGTTATTTTACACATCCATCTTATTGATTGCCTTTGTATGTGCTGCTTTTTCTTTCTTTTATTATCGCAAATTAAAAACACACAAAATCATTTTAGGAGCCTTGTCTGTTATAGGCATCACTATTACTCCGTTTATTTTAACTTTATTGATGGCAGAAAAAACCGCTATCCGTTCCCAGTTTACTTATTCCTTCGCAGCAGTTTTCCTATTACTTTTCACAGCACAAACTGTGCTTGAGCGAAGACCGGATTTTAAATACGGCAAATCACTCGTTGTTACCGTATTATTGGCATTTACACTCACCCAAATATCCACGGTACGTTTTATTTGGAAAGCAAACGAATATGTGGCAGAATACGACCGTGAAACTGCTACCGATATTATGAAAATCATGTACGATTCCTTCATTGTTGATACCGGAGTTGCAGGCACCGTTT
>JAZOSF010000028.1:0-2311 GCA_045657025.1 Lachnospiraceae bacterium
ACAACATAAGGCAAAAACGGAAGCACCATTACATTAATAAGCATGCTGTAAACCGGATATTCGTAGTAAAAATATAACTGTATCGGAAGCGTTGCCGCTAAAATACCAACACTTCCGGAAAACAATTTCCCCAACCACTTAAGCACCACTCCTTTTCTATTACAAACTTTTTCTACCCAAGGTGCAATAACCGTAATTCCCAGCACTGCTCCAAAGGACAGCAAAAAACCGCTGTAAAAAACATAAAGTGGTTGCTCTAATAATAACAAGATGGCCGCAACGGATAAGCCTGTCAATCTGTCATAGGTACGCTCCAAAAGCAGCCCGGACATTTGCATGGCAAACATACAAACGGCACGAAAAGTCGCCGCCTGCGTGCCAACCATCATCCCATACATTAAAACAAGAAAAAGCCCTGTTATGGCCGCAAGCTTCACAGGAACTTTTATCTTTCGTAACAACTTAAAGCACCCCATCCCCAGCATACTGACGTGTAATCCGGATATGGTGAGAACATGCAAGATACCTCCTTCTTTAAACAAGAATTTTATCCCGCTGTCCAATTGCGATTTATCCCCCAAAAGAATGGTTTTCATAACACCACCATACTTGGGTGAAAAGTAATTGTCTATTTTTTGTTGGAAATACTTTTTGAGATTGTATAAAGACTGATGGTAGAGATTGCCCCCTTCGTCGCACCAAATAACTTTGGTCTCTCTTAAACTGGCCCCGATTCCCTGCATATGATAATAAAACTTACTATCAAACTGACCTGGATTTTGTGCTTCTTCATAAGGCTGAAAAAGTCCCCTTACCCAAACATAAGAACCTATAGATAGTTGTAAATTGGGAATGTTAGAATAACAATAGATTTTGTCGTGGACATAGATTGTGTTTAGAGTTTCTTTTGTGTTTGAAACAGAATTGTTTTTATCAGAAAGGTGTGTTATTTGTGCAGCACTGCCCTTTTCGGAAAAATCATATTTTAGCAAAAACACGGTTTGATTTTTTCCATTTATTTCCTGTTCCTTGATAGATGTGACTCGACCACTCACATAAACGCTCCTCCCCTTCCATGCACTATAATCGGGCAAGGCGGGCGGAAACAATATGTAAAACACTCGGATGAACAGGATAAAGAGCAGGCATGCACACCCTAACGGCCGCTTCATGCCTCTCCTCCTAACTTATTTGATGCAAGTACCTTTGCATTTATTTTGAATCATTTTGAATATAGTTTAAATCTCTGGTAAATACCGTCGTTAACGGAAGCACTTCTTGGAACAAAATATCTGTGTTGCCGTCTACTGATATCTGTACACGATCAATACCGGGCAATTCACATAATGAATTTACAATACTGTAAATTGCCACATCTGTTTTTACTTCATAAACTCTAGACAGGAATGTACTGTCAAAATTCACGTAACAGGTATTATCCTTTACTAATGTGCTGATTAATTTGGTCTCCGGATTAAGAGATGGATATACTCCCTGTATGGTATCTCCCGGTCCTTTTAACAATTCTTCTACCACAAATTTGTCCAAAGAAATATTTGTGTTATACGCCTTGCTTCTGTCAACGGCAATGAGACCGTCTCCTGTTTTGTTTGCAAAATAAAGACGAATGGTCACCTTTTCATGTGTACTAATTTCTTTGCCGGCATTGTCGATAAACATATCTGCGGTCATGGCACCGATAGTTTTATCTAAACTATCATGCAATGGCTCCCCATCAATATGAATGGTCACCGAATCAATTCCATCAATTTGTGTAATGCTTTTTACCAAAGAAGCACGTGTCAAGATCTCCATCACCTTGCTTAATTGCTTGTAATCCTTTGAAAGATTAAGCACCAGCGAACGGTTCGTAAGATTGGCAGTAAGCACCGTGATTCCTTGTGAAAGAGGAACCTGATATTCTAATTTATTAGGTGCAGTTGAAAGGTAAACCAATACTTCTTCTAATTGTGCTTCTGGGCTTTCCCCCAAAAGATAGGTCTCTTTTTCTATGATCTTGTTGGCCTGAGAACCTATATAAGACATCATAACTTGGGTTCCGTTCGGTGTTTCTTTTTCGCATCCCATGAGTGTTCCCATGAGCAAAAGCATCACAAACAACGCACCAAATCTATATATATTGCATCTTTTCATTGTTTTAACCCTTTTGATAAATAAGCGGAATTTTCACCTTAAAGGTACTGCCTTCACCAACGGTACTCTCTAAGGAAACAGTACCCCTGTGCATCATAACAGCACTTTTGGTAATGGCAAGGCCAAGACCGGTACCACCGATTTCTCTGGAATGAGA
>JAZOSF010000029.1:0-3491 GCA_045657025.1 Lachnospiraceae bacterium
AGCGCATTGAAAAAGCTGCGTTGGAACGTGAACGTTTTCACAAGATGCTTAGCTATGAAAGACAGTATTATGATGAAGGCGCTAAGCTAATTGCCGGTGTTGACGAAGCAGGACGTGGTCCTTTGGCAGGACCTTTGGTAATTGCGGCGGTAGTAATGCCCCAAGAGTTTTTTATCAGTGGTCTGAATGATTCCAAGCAAATTTCCGCAAGTAAAAGGGATAAACTTTATGATGAGATTTTACAAAAAGCTCTTTCTGTAAGCGTAAACATTGTAAGTATCAGTAATATAGATGAGTTAAATATTTACCGTGCAACACAACAAGGTATGGCAGAAGTTTTGCTCCATCTTGATAAGCAACCTGATGTAGCATTGATAGACGCTATGCCTGTTGAAGCAGGTGATATTAAAACGGTTTCCTTAGTACATGGTGATGCTTTGAGTGCTTCCATTGCGGCAGCTTCCATTATTGCTAAGGTTACTCGTGATAGAATCATGGAAAAATTAGATGCCTTGTATCCGGCGTACAAATTTGCCAATAACAAGGGTTATGGTAGTAAAGACCATATGCAGGCAATAGATCAGGATGGTGTTACCGAATGGCACCGTCGTAGCTATGAACCTGTGAAAAGTTTAAATTTAGAAGCAGTAAAAGTTCAGGAGAATATTTTGTATTCACCTTTATTGGATGGATATGAATATGAACCGCAGAAGTGAATTAGGCAAGTTTGGTGAAGATTTCGCTTGCAGATATTTACAGCAACAAGGTTATAAAATTCTGTTTAGAAACTTTCGTTGTCGTATGGGCGAGATTGACATTATAGCAGTAAAAAATGATGTTTTGAGCTTTATCGAAGTTAAAACACGTCAGTCCAAAACTTATGGATTACCGTGTGAAGCTGTAAATTTATCAAAACAGAAAAAGATACATCGCTGTGCTGAATTTTATATGCAGTCTAAAGGTATAATTTTAACCATGCCAGTGCTTTCTTTTGATGTTATTGAAATTATTAAGGAAGGCACTGCGGTTAAAGAGTTCCATCATTTTCCGCATTGCTTTTGAAAAAAGGAGATGTGGAAATGTTTGCCAATGTTTATGGAGAAACTACACGTGGCATTGAAGGCGTTAAAATAAATGTAGAAGTTGATGTGTCCAATGGTTTGCCTGCTTTCGACATTGTAGGCCTGCCAACCATGTCCGTTCGTGAGGCTCGCGAAAGAGTAAAGTCTGCCTTGCGCAATTCAGATTATCCTTTTCCGATGACCCACATTACAGTGAATCTTGCTCCTGCTGATTTAAAGAAGGACGGTTCAGGCTTGGACGTACCTATTGCCGTAGGAATCTTAGTAAGTTCGAAATTTCTTAGCCAAGAGATGACGGAAGGTAAGATTTTTATTGGTGAGCTTAGTCTTGACGGTGGAGTGCGTAAAGTAAATGGCGTACTTTCCATGATTATCGAAGCACAACGTAGCGGTTTCAAAGAAATCTTTATTCCGGAAGAGAATGCTGCGGAAGGAAAGCTTGTTACTGGTATTGACGTTTATACCCATAGTAATTTAAGGCAGCTTATTGAGCATTTACAGGGAAAAATTAAATTACAACCTTTGCCAAAGGAAAACATCTTACAAAATTTAGACCGTGCTTACGATGTGGATTTTGCTGATGTCAAAGGACAACCTGTTGCTCGTAGAGCCTTAGAGATTGCCGCAGCAGGAGGTCACAGTATTTTGATGATGGGTGCTCCCGGTTGTGGTAAAACTATGCTGGCAAGAAGACTGGTTACTATCTTACCGCCTGTAACGGAAGCAGAAGCCTTGGAGATTACCAAAATTTATAGCATCGTCAATATGTTACCGGAAACGGAATCTGTAATGATTGAGCGTCCTTTTCGAAGTCCGCACCATAGTGTTTCAGCAAGTGCTCTCTTAGGCGGTGGTACTTACCCAATGCCAGGGGAAGTTACTTTGAGCCATAATGGTGTTCTTTTTTTAGATGAGCTTCCTGAATTTGAACGGTACACTTTGGAAATGTTACGCCAACCATTGGAGGATGGGGAAGTGCATATTTCCAGAGTAAGAGGAACGATGAATTATCCAGCGAGGTTTCTTTTGATAGCAGCAGGAAATCCGTGTCCCTGCGGTTATCTTGGTGATAAGTTCAGAAGATGTACCTGTAAACAAAAGGATGTAGAAAATTATCGTCGTAAAATTTCAGGGCCTTTACTTGATAGATTTGATATGCAGATTAATTTAGTAAGAGTGGAGTATGACGAACTGAAGAATAAGGCTACAGGTGAAAGTTCTTCTGAAATTAGAAAGCGTGTGGTAGAAGCGCGCAATGTTCAACTGGAAAGATTTGTGGGAACAGGTTTCTACTGCAACGCTCAAATGACCAGGCGTGAAGTTGTGGAGTATTGCCAACTGGATGAGGCCGCACAAAAGATTTTGGAGAAATATTTTACGGCTTTGCACTTAAGCGCACGCAGTCATGACCGTATCTTAAAAGTGGCACGAACCATTGCTGATTTGGCTGGAAGTAATTTGATTGCTGCACCTCATATTGCTGAAGCAATTCAATTACGGACTAGTATTAATGGTCAGTAAGGTATCTATGATAGTCAACTTAGAAGTAGTTCATTTCAGAATTTACAATCTAATAAGTTTTGTAGTTTGCGAGTACAATAATAGTAGTTCATATAGGAATGAGGTGCAAAACACTTGCAAAAAGAAAACTATGTTATAGATAAAATTGAAATGCTGCGCAAAAAAAGAAACTTAAGTCGATATCGTTTGGCACGAAGATCTGGTTTAGCTTTGTCTTCTGTATCTAACTTATTAAATAGAAAAAATGTCCCTACCATTTATACTTTAGAGAAACTTTGTGCAGCGTTAGGAGTAACCATGGCACAGTTCTTTTCAATTGACGATACAAGACCTAATCTTACTAAAGAGCAGGAAGAGTTCTTGGCAATCTTTGATGAATTTTCTGATGAGGAAAAGGCGAGGGTGGCAGCTTTTATGCAGGGAATGAGAAAAGTATGACTTCCTGTGTGAAAGAATACAGACAGTATAATTAGAATATGGTAAAATAATAGCATCACTTTTGGTGGTGCTATTATTATTTTGTTAAAGCTTTTTCTGAGTAAGACTTGGAAAAATTAGCGGTATATTAGGAGGTTCATTATGCGCGTAGTATTAACTGTAATTGGTCAAGACAAAGTTGGCATTATTGCCGGAGTAAGCAATACTTTGGCAGAATGCAATATCAATATTATCAACATCAACCAAAATATCATGCAAGGTTTCTTTAACATGGTACTCATCGCTGATATGAGTGAAGCTTGCGTTTCTCTGCAAGAAGCTAAAGAAAAAGTACATGCCTTGGGCGAAAAACTTGGCGTAGAAATTCGTATGCAAAGTGAAGAAATTTTTACTGCCATGCATCGCGTATAGGAGGAAGTTATGTTATTCCACACTAATGATATTTTAGAA
>JAZOSF010000030.1:0-2729 GCA_045657025.1 Lachnospiraceae bacterium
GGTATTTTCATGAAACTCCCTCACAAAAGCCAACTGGTTTTGCAAATCGTAAGAGTTGTCGAAAACAAATCGGGTGTAGTAATAAATTTCTTTGTGACTGTCCGTGGTCAATATTGTTGTGAAAATATATTCTTCTCCACTTACAATCAAATCCTTCATTTTGACCTGAAACTCCAGTACACCGGTTTCTTTTTCTTTCCAGCTGACATCTCCGGTTTCAATTAAACGACTGCCATCCTTGTTACGGACTTCATAACGGATCTTTTTGATTTCCGCACCAAAGGTTTCAACTTGTCCATAATACAAACGCTCTTCTTTTACAGGGCAAATATATCGTACCACGTCGATAATATCCATATCCGCAGTAAATCCACGCAATGTATTGAAGCTTTCTTCTCCAACCATTACGGATACCAGTGGTAATGTCGGTGCAGACAATTCAATGGTCATATCTTGGCTATTTCGATTAACAAACTTGTAGGAACCTATAATGCTGGCTAAAAATATAACCGCAAAAGTCCCCCACATCACAAGTTTTTTATTCATTCAACTGACCTCCATCAGAAAAAATTTGTTGTAATGTTGTATTTACGTTCAACTGATTTGTAAAGTTTGTAAGTTGTTCTTCACCTAAGCTGTTGCCCTTTGCTCGCATGCCGCTTCGTTTTGTTGCACGAATCAAAATGTTTTTTGGAGTGTGCTCCATATCAATAAACTCAAGCACTTGCGTGTCATAGCCCAAATTCTCCAGCATATTTGCACGAATCGCATCGGTCAAAAGGGCAGACATGCGCTCCTTCAATAAACCATATTTTAACACCGGCTTCAAGAAATCATTCTGAATCTGCTTGTTTACTTCATGCTGGCAACAAGGAACGGTCAAAATAACGCTGGCACCCCATTTTACCGCCTTCTCAATAGCATAATCCGTGGCCGTGTCACAAGCATGCAAAGTTACCACCATGTCCACACTGTCTGCGCCGGTAAACTTGGCAATATCGCCCATCTCAAAACGCAAAGCATCAAATCCATAACGCTTTGCCAATTCATTACAATGAGATATTACATCTTCCTTTAAGTCCAAACCTATGACCTCAATGGTCAGCCCCTGCATCTCGTGCAAATAGTAATACATAGCAAAAGTCAAATAAGATTTGCCGCATCCAAAGTCAATGATACGGATTGTACGGCCAGTTGGAAGCTTTGGAATAATATCTCGGATAAATTCCAGATACTTATTAATTTGACGATATTTGTCGTATTTTGCCTTAACTACCTTGCCCTCAAGGTTCATAATGCCCAAATCAATCAAAAACGGTATTTTTTGTCCCTCATCCAAAATGTACTGCTTTTGACGATTATGATTTAAGTTTACTTTTTTCTCTACTTCTTTATGCTTTGTTTTTATAGTTGCTTTGCCTTTTTTGCTGATCAAAATGGTGCACTCTGCACTTTCTGTTTGAATCAGCGCCTGCTTGAAATCCTGCTCCATATATGCACAAATGCGATCCACAGCTTCTGTAATCTCAAGATTGCTGTGAAGCACTTTGGTGCCCACATATAAAGTTTCCTGAATATACAGCTCGTCCTTCAAACGTACCGGACGAAGCTTCACCTTGGAAGCTTTATCCGGATTTTTTGCATTGCTCAAAATAGCCTGTATCAATGTTTCATTTATAAGTTCTGTGATTTTACTTCTAATCATTTCCATGTCGTTGCTTCTCGCTTTATACATACTTTATCAATATACATTTTAACCTCATTGACGTAAAATCACAATATATATTTCTAGAAAATACTATTATCTCCATACGGAGATTTCCAATTATCCCGTTCCACAAAAATTTGAGAGCGTCTGCGACCTTTTGTATCCCCGTGTCTGCGATTAAAAATTTCATCAAACAAAAGAATCTGCACCATGTCGCTGATCCACTCCCACTTTTCTTTGGAATGCTCCTCTCCCTTTTCTTCTGCTTCATTTTGCAGAATTTTTACAATGCTCTCTGCCAACCGATACAACTGCCACCTGTCAGGATACTCATCATAAATCATGCTTTCTTCATAATCCATTTTGTCTAACACTTCTGCAATTCGATTTAGCAGCTTTTTCGCCTCCTGTGGATACATCTCACGCAAGTATTCAATATCCCTTGCCGCTTTATTTTCCTGCTTGTACGGATACCTTACGGGATATGTCATATAAAATGGTAAATATACCTTGTTGTCCATGTCAAAAATACCTTTTTTATTATAATATGACTTTGGATGCGTTAAGGTGCGGGGATATGATGATCCTGCTTTCTCAGCATGCTTCCGCTCTAATCTCACGTAGCGGTACTAAGCTCCACTCCGTGTCACTAAGGACCGACGCTCGATAGAAGGCATTCGAAAGCAGGAACCATACAAACTACCCGCACCTTATAACATTTAGTCAAGCAAAAAAATAGCCGCAAAAGGAAACCCATGCAAAACTTAAATTTTACATGGGTTCCTTTTTTCTTGATGATATTAGTTTACAAATTGGAATTTGTCGATATGAAAAACTGAAAGTTTCTAGTACTTTTACTTCAACTCATTGCTTAGCTGTAAAATCCTGTTTTCAATCTCTCCAATTATTATCTTGAACTCTTCATCTGATTTTCCGGTAGGATCTTCCAATCCCCAATTGTCATCAAATGCTCTGCCAATAAAAGGACATCCAACATTACACCCCATTGAAATTGCAACAT
>JAZOSF010000031.1:0-9304 GCA_045657025.1 Lachnospiraceae bacterium
AGGAGGTTGGGTGCGCAGTCTTCGTGACTCCAAGGCATTTGGCTTTATTGTATTAAATGACGGAACTTATTTTCAGCCATTGCAGGTTGTTTATCATGACAATCTGGAGAATTTCCAGGCTATCAACAAGTTAAATGTAGGTTCCGCATTGGTAGTAACAGGTACTATCGTAGCTACTCCTGACGCGAAGCAGCCATTTGAAATGCAGGCTACAGAGGTTATGGTAGAGGGCGCTTCTACACCGGATTACCCATTACAGAAGAAACGTCATACATTCGAGTACTTACGTACTATTTCTCATTTACGCCCTAGAACAAATACGTTCCAGGCTGTATTCCGTGTACGTTCTTTGATTGCATATGCAATTCATACTTTCTTTATGGAAAGAGGTTTTGTATATGTACACACCCCGCTTATTACAGGCAGTGACTGTGAAGGCGCAGGTGAAATGTTCCGTGTTACCACTATGGACATGGAAAATCCTCCACGCAAGGAAGATGGCAGCATTGACTATAGCCAGGATTTCTTTGGCAAGGAGACCAATCTTACCGTTAGTGGTCAGTTAAATGGCGAAACATATGCTTTTGCATTCAAGAATATTTATACATTTGGTCCTACATTCCGTGCAGAGAATTCCAACACCACACGTCACGCGGCAGAGTTCTGGATGATTGAGCCGGAAATGTGTTTTGCAGACTTAAATGACGATATGCAGCTTGCAGAGGACATGTTAAAGTTCGTAATTCGTTATGTCTTAGAGAACGCTCCGGAAGAAATGAATTTCTTCAACCAGTTCGTAGACAAGGGTCTCATTGAGAGATTAAACCACGTAGTAAATTCTGAGTTTGGTCATGTGACATACACAGAAGCTATCGAACTTTTATCTAAAAACAACGACAAATTTGATTATAAAGTATATTGGGGATGCGATTTACAGACAGAGCATGAGCGTTACCTGACAGAAGAAATCTTTAAACGTCCTGTTTTCGTTACCGATTATCCAAAGGATATCAAGGCTTTCTATATGAAATTAAACGAAGACGGAAAGACCGTTGCCGCTATGGACTGTTTGGTTCCGGGCATTGGCGAGATTATCGGTGGTTCTCAGAGAGAAGACCGCCTGGATGTGTTAGAAGCACGTATGGATGAGATGGGTCTTAACAAAGAAGATTATGGTTTCTACTTAGACCTTCGTAAGTACGGTTCCGCTCGTCATGCAGGTTTTGGTCTTGGTTTTGAGCGTTGTGTAATGTATCTTACAGGCATGGGCAACATCCGTGACGTAATTCCGTTCCCACGAACCGTAAATAACTGTGATTTATAATCACTTTCAGAAAGGACAACTATGAAGCTATCCAAGCGATTTGTGGCATGTGTGACAGCGAGCGCAATAGTGTGTGGACTTATTTGCTCACATTTACTTTCCGCGCAAGCGTCCAATCTCAAGCAACAGGAACAACAGTTGCAGCAGCAGGTTAATCAAAATCAAAATGCATTAAACAAAGTAAATGAAGAGCTTGACAAGTATGAGGCTGAGCGCAAGGAATATCAGCTTTATTTGGATGACCAGAAGTCCGAGATGATGAATCTCATGAAGGATATTGCATATTACGAAACTGCTATCGAAGAAAAAGCAATGTCCATCGCAGATGCAACAAAAGAACTGGAAGTAGCGATGAAGCTTCGAGATGACCGATATGATGAAATGATGGTTCGCATCCAGTATATGTACGAAAGCGGAAGCAATGACAACTATTTGTTACTGTTGCTTACCAGTCAGGATTTGACGGATTTGTTGAATCGAGCTGAGTATGTAGATAGCCTTTATGCCTACGATAGTGCTATGTTGAGAGAGTATGAGGCTTTGATTTCCGGTATTACGAGCATGCGCAACACCTTGGAAAATGACAAACGCAACTTGGAAGCAGAGCAAGTAGAGTTAGACGAGCACAAAGCGGAACTGGAACGTATCATGGCAGAGTTAAAAGATAAAATATCCGGCTATGATAAATTGGTTGCAGATGCAAAGAAGCAAGCAAAAGAATACAAGGACAAAATTGCTTCCGGTCAGTCACAGATAAAGATCCTTCAACAGCAGCAGGCAGCTGCTAACAAACCACAAGGGGACAAGGTGGTTGGTACCGGTACCGGTGCAGAGGTTGCAGAATATGCCCTTCAGTTTGTTGGCAATCCATATGTTTGGGGTGGTACTTCCCTGACCAATGGTGCGGATTGTTCCGGTTTTATTATGTCTGTATATGCACAATATGGATATTCGTTGCCACATTCTTCTTTTTCTATGAGAAAGAGCGGTATAGGAGTTGACCTTGCCAATGCCAAGGCGGGTGATATTATCTGCTATAGTGGGCATGTGGCTCTTTATATAGGCAATGGCAGAATTGTTCATGCCAAAGGCGATGAGTATGGTATCGTGACGGATCCGGTATATTATGGCTGGGGTGGCAAAGGACCTACCGTTTTGGCGGTTCGACGTATTATTTATTAGTTTTTTAGGGAAGTGTACATTAGATGCACTTCCTTTTTGTTGTGTTATAATGTATAATAAAAGAGTATATACTTGCAAGGAAGGTTGCGATAGATGGTATGAAAACAAAATGGTCTAGAGACAATTTTATAAGTTTTACAACGAATTTTTCCAGGACTGTGTTGTATGTTATTGCAATGGGAATGCTTTTTTGGTTAAATTTCAGTGCCTTTTCCAAGTCCGGAAGTGTTGCCATTTTGGTGGTGTTAGCACTTAGCCTGGGTGTGGGATACGTTTTGGAGCAGGCAATTACAAAATATAAGTACTTAGAGTGGATTGTTTTGGGTATCTGTTGCGTGCTGTTTTGGGGCGCTTGTATGTGGTGGGTATCTGCTGTACCATACCGTATGGAAGGTGACCAAGCTATTGTTTGGCAGGCGGCGGAATATGCACTAAAAGGTGATTTTATTATGCACAGTTTCGGCGGGCAAATGTTTATTTATCCGCAACAACAGGGGCTGGCTTTTTTATATGAGATACTGTTTCGGTTAACCAGAAGCACCAGTCCGCAGATGATTGGCTATGTAAATGCTTCTTTAGCGCCGTTGACTTTGTTTTTTGGATATCTTTGTGTAAAGGAAATGGCGGGAACCAAGGCGTCAATTCGATTTTTGCCATTTATGATGTTGTGCCTGCCGTATATTATTTATTCTCCGTATGTATATGGTGACATTCCATCTATCAGCTTATCCTTTGTATTGATGTGGGCTATTTTGAAATTCACCAATACTTTGCGGTATCGTTATGCGGTTTTGGCATGTATTGTGGCAGCAATTGCTTTGATTTGCCGTAAAAACGTATGGATCTTTTTGGTTGGTGTTTTAATCGGGCTTGCATATCACACATGGCAGAAGTGGAATTTAAAACCGATTGTGGTGGCGATATGTATTGTGCTGGCAGCTTCTTTTAGTATGACCGGAATTAAGCAGTTTAACAGCATACGTTCCGGATATCCGGTGTCTGAGGGGATGCCGGCGGTTCTGTGGCTTGCTATGGGATTTCAGTACAGTGACCATGGAGCGGGTTATTACAATAATTATAGTAAAGAAGTTTATCAAAAAGCCCAGTTTGACAGAGAGCAGGCGGCGGCTATTGGTATGCAAGAGGTAAAAGACCGTATCAAAGTATTTATGGAATACCCTGATCAGTGTTCCTTGTTTTTCCGTGCCAAAATGAAGAGCCAGTGGAACGATCCGCTGTTTGAGTCTGTAAAATTTACAGGAACTTTTCGAGATGTAGATATGAACGAGGTGCCGGCCATTGTTTGGGATATATATCGTGGCGAAGCAAAAGTGACATTAGAGAAAATATGCTCTATGATGATGTTAGTAATATACTTTTTTGCTATGATTGGCGTGGCTTTCCGATATTTTAAAAAGAGACCAATCGTGGAAGATATTCCGTTGATTGTTTTTGTGGGAGGCTTCCTGTTCAGTATTTTCTGGGAGGCAAAAGCCCGATATATGTTCCCATATTTTGTTTTATTACATTTGTATGCAGCATATGGATTGACAGATGTTACAGAAGTAATTAAAGTTAGAGTGTTGAAGTTATTAGGCAGACAAGAGTAAGAAGGCGAAAATGAAAACTTTTTTTGAAAAGATGGAAAATAATAAACAGTTGATAGCTAAGGCTGCAAATGTAGCATGGCCGGCTGTGTTGGAATCCTTTTTTGTTGCGTTGGTTGCAATGGTGGACTCTTTGATGGTTAGCAAGGTGGGTGCATATGCGATAGCTGCAGTAGGACTAACTACACAACCTAAGTTTATATGCCTGGCGTTGTTCATCGCTATCAATACTTCGGTTTCTGCGCTGGTTGCCCGCAGAAAGGGCCAAGGAGAAAGGGAAAGCGCAAACCGCATTTTGATTACGGCAATCCTTTGTGTAATGGTTGGCATTGCGATTATTAGTACCCTTGCGGTTTTGTGTGCAAATGAAATTATCAGTCTTATGGGTAGCGAGCCGGACACCCACGACAGCGCCGTTAGTTACTTCAGAATTATTATAGGATTTACTGTTTTTAATTGTATTTCCTTGGTTATTAACGCGGCACAACGGGGTAGCGGCAATACCAAAATTGCCATGAAGACCAATATCACCTCCAATTTGGTGAATGTTGTATTTAATTACCTTTTGATTCACGGTAATTTTGGCTTTCCGGCGCTTGGCATTCGTGGCGCGGCAATTGCAACGGTACTTGGTACGGTTGTAGCATGTGCCATGAGTATTGCATCTTTATTCCAAAAGGATAGTTTTGTGAGTGTTCCGTACATGTTGGAAAAGCGTTTGTTTGCAACAAAACGTGCGATAAAAGATATTACATCCTATGCTTCCAATATATGCGTGGAGCAGCTGATGCTACGTTTCGGATTTTTGACTTCCACGATGCTTGCGGCTAATTTGGGCACACAAGCTATGGCAGCGCATCAGGTAGGAATGAACGTAATGCATTTAAGCTTTTCTTTTGGAGAAGGCTTGCAAGTTGCTGCGGTTACTTTGATTGGGCAGAGTCTCGGACAAGAGAAACCGGACCTTGCCAAAAAATACGGAAATATTTGTCAGGGTGTTGGTATGGCCATATCTGTTGGCTTGTCAGTATTATATGTGTTGTTCGGACGTTGGTTTTTCAATTTATACTTTCCGAAAGACCCGGATATCGTGGAAATTGGACTTATTATTATGAAGTTTATGATAATTATCGTACTTTGCCAGATATCTCAGGTGGTATTTATGGGAAGTTTACGCGGTGCCGGCGATGTGAGATATACCACATTTACTTCAGCTATTAGTGTTGCAGTTGTAAGACCTATCATTTCTTACATTGCAGCTTATGTAATGGGTCTTGGTGTTACGGGAATTTGGATTGGTGTATTTGCCGATCAGCTCGTGCGACTTATTCTTACCGGAATGCGATTTAGGTCCGGTAAGTGGATGACAAAGAAAATTTAAGGAGTTTATAGATAATGAAGCACAAAGGATTAATTCTTGCGGCGGTACTTGGTGCGGCGGTAGTATCCGGCTATGTACTGGGGAATAACATAGGGACCAGCTTTGCAAAAGAGTGGTCAGCCCAGGTGTATAGTGTTACCGCGGACGTAGAATATCAAACGCTTATAGATAAAAATATTTCTATCCTTGAAAAAGATAGTGCAGTGCCGGCATATAAGGATATGACCGGCTACAAATATAACGGAAAATTGCTGGAACAACAAGAGGACTGGAAGCTGGTTCTGGTTAACAAATGGAATGAGCTGGAGGCGGGCTATGATCCTGATTTAAAAGAGGTTTCCTCCGGACATAGAGTGGACGCCCGAATTGTGGACTCTTTAAGAAATATGATTCGTGGAGCGAAGAAGGCAGGCTATGCAATTTATATTTTGTCTTCTTATCGTGATATGGAAAAGCAGATTGATTTGTATGATAATGAGGTAGACAAGTGGATTTGGAACGGTTACAGCAAAGAAGCTGCAGAGGAAAAGGCAGGTACTGTTGTGGCATTTCCGGGGACTAGTGAGCATCATTTGGGGTTGGCAGTGGATTTGGTTTCCAGTGAGCATGTAAGATTGGACCAGGATGCAGAAAAAACCAAGGGCTATCAATGGTTGGTAAAGCATTGTCATGAATATGGATTCATTTTGCGTTATCCAAATAATAAATCAGATATTACCGGTATTATTTATGAACCATGGCATTTCCGCTATGTAGGCGAAGAAGCGGCGACGGAAATTATGGAAAAGGGTATTACTTTGGAAGAATATTTAAGTGAACTTGCATCATAAATTATGCCTTGACAAAATCTGACAGGTTTTATATAATGTGTTTGTTGTTTGACAACGAATGCCCAGATAGCTCAGTTGGTAGAGCAGAGGACTGAAAATCCTCGTGTCGCTGGTTCGATTCCGGCTCTGGGCATTTCTTTAATTGTTATCAATTTCATTTATTTGAAATTTGATATATACTTTATTTCTCTATCCTTAAAACCCCGGGGCAGGTTGCTGCCCTGGGGTTTTGAATTTATATTATGAAAACACGGAATAAAATTAATGAAAATTGTCGAAATGAGCTATGTTTGTGTATTTTTGTGGGCTAGTCAGAAGGGAAGAAAAGTGCTATAATAAGAAAATCAAGGAGAGTGCATTAATATGGATAAAACAATCAGATTAAAAGGTCGATTGAAGCAATACATAAAATTTACTTTGTACTTGGGCATTTTATTGCTTCTTGTTAACATTTCAATATACTTAATTGATGTTAGGGCAGGATTTGTCCTGAGCATTTTTGTAGTATTTTATTTTGTGATTTCCATATGGGTTTCTGCTGTGAATCGGAAGATGCTTATGAGGGAACTCATAGATTTTGCTACGGAATATGGTCAGGTTCAGAGTACGCTTTTGAAGGAGTTCGATGTACCATATGCCTTGCTAGACGAAAAGGGACGTATTTTGTGGTGCAATGAAACCTTTAAGCAGGCAGCAGGTGATGACTATACACGCAATATGAGTATTTCTCAGTTATTCCCTTCTATTACAAAGGAGAAGTTTCCTGCGGAAGAGTTTGGCGAAGCTGTGGATGTGGAGCTGACCCATGCAGAAAAAGAATACAGAGCAAGAGTGTCTAAGATTGCTTTCCAACATATCTTTGGAGAGTTGGACGAAGAAGAGGCTGAGATCAAATACCTTTACAGTGTCTTTTTATATGATGAGACCGCTCTTAAGTTTGCGATAAGACAAGTGGATGACCAGAGTCTTGCTATCGGTATTTTGCATTTGGATAATTACGAGGAGGCGTTGGAGAGTATTGAAGAGGTTCGTCGTTCCTTGTTGTTAGCGCTTATTGATCGAAAAGTAAATAAATATATTAGCTCCGTAGACGGTATTTGTCGTAAATTAGAAAAAGACAAGTATTTTATGATCCTGCGCAAGAAAAATATTAAGCAGTTGCAGGAAATGAAATTTGATCTATTGGAAGACGTAAAAACAGTCAACATCGGTAACGAAATGGCGGTTACCATGAGTATCGGTGTAGGATATGACGGTCTTTCCTATGCACAGAATTATGAATTTGCACGTCACGCTATTGATTTGGCTTTGGGACGTGGTGGTGACCAGGCTGTTGTAAAAGCAGGCCAGGATATTTTGTATTTTGGTGGCAAGAGTCAGAAGGCTGAGAAAAATACCCGTGTTAAAGCACGTGTAAAGGCTCATGCATTAAAAGAAATTATTGCTTCCAAGGACAATGTTCTTGTTATGGGACACAGAAATCCGGATGTGGATTCTTTTGGTGCAGCAATCGGTATTTGCAAAATTGCCAGAATATGCAATAAAGAGGCTCAGATTGTGTTAAATGACGCGTCAGGAGCATTGCAGCCTATGACCAGTCTGTTTACGGACAGGGCAGAATATGCAGAGAATATGATTATCAGTCCGAAGGACGCTATAGAAATGGTAACGCCAAATACCGTATTAATCGTAGTGGATGCAAACAGACCGGCAATTACAGAGTGCCCGGATTTGCTTCGTATGTGTAAGACAATAGTTGTTATCGACCATCACAGACAGGCAGTGGATACTATTGATAATGCAACACTATCTTACATTGAGCCGTATGCATCCAGTTCTTGTGAAATGGTTTCCGAGATTATGCAGTATATTTCAGATAATCTTCGCATTCGTTCCGAGGAAGCGGACTGCTTGTATGCAGGTATTGTTATTGATACCAACAATTTCTTGTCCAAGTCCGGTGTCAGAACCTTTGAGGCAGCAGCATTTTTGCGTAGAAATGGTGCAGATGTTACCAGGGTGCGCAAGATGTTTAGAGAAGAGGCAATTGATTACAAGACCAAGGCAGATGCGGTTAGTCAGGCGGAGATTTACAAGGGAGACTTTGCGATTTCTTATTGCCAGGCAGAAGAAGTTGCCAATCCAACTGTTATTGGTGCGCAGGCAGCCAATGAATTATTAAATATTAAGGGTGTGAAAGCCAGCTTTGTGCTGACTCCATATCAGGGAAAAATATATATTTCTGCACGCTCTATCGATGAAGTGAATGTTCAGGTTATTATGGAGCGCATGGGTGGCGGTGGCCATTTGAACGTAGCAGCATGCCAGATGGAAAATGCTACCTTGGCTGAAGCGGAAGGTGCTTTAAAGGGCACATTGGATACCATGATTGAGGAAGGTGATTTATCATGAAAATAATTTTGTTACAGGATGAGAAGAAGTTAGGCAAGAAGGGCGACATCGTGGAAGTGAGCGAAGGCTACGCAAGAAACTTTGTATTGCCTAAGAAAATAGGTGTGGAAGCTACTCCAAAGAATTTGAACGACTTGAAGTTACAAAAGTCCAATGAAGCCAAGGTGGCACAGGAACAGTTAGACCATGCAAAGGCGATGGCAGAGCTTTTGGCAACCAAGCAGGTTGTTGTAAGCATCAAAGCCGGGGAGAACGGTCGTACTTTTGGTAGTGTTTCTACAAAAGAAATCGGACAGGCTTTAAAAGAACAGACCGGTATTGAAGTGGACAAAAAGAAATTGGTTTTACAGGAAGCCATCAAGAGTTTTGGCGTATATGAGGTGCCGATTAAATTACATCCAAAGGTAACAGGCATCGTCAAAGTTAAAGTAACAGAAGCTTAAGAGGAAAAAACAATGGCAACAACTACTACAATGGAAGAGGCTGTGCTAAAGCGTGTAATGCCGCATAGCATAGAAGCAGAGCAATCGGTTATCGGTTCTATGTTGTTAGACCGTGAAGCGGTTGT
>JAZOSF010000032.1:0-4091 GCA_045657025.1 Lachnospiraceae bacterium
CGGAATTCATTACCAATAGCAAAAGCGATAAAACCCAACGCAACCTGGCTTACAATTTTTAAGTTCTCAACATCTTCTAATGTATGAAAACCAAATCCGGGAATACCAAGCTTACCAAGGCAGAACGGGCCCAATATAAGACCGGCTACCAGATACGCTGTTACGGCCGGTAACTTTACTAATTTCGCCAAACGTGACATCAACAACCCTGCGATTAGGGATATTGCTATACAAATCAAAATTTCGTTCATAATATACTCCTCACTTTAAACAAAATCCGGGTACATTATACGTCTGAAAAACGCAAAATACAATGGTTACAATGCACAGTTTTTAACTGTTTTTTTATTTTTTTTCGGTCAAATTTTCAATTTATTACCAGAATAGTATTTTGCTTTTTTCAAATACTAGAATCAAGATAAGCAATGAAGTTTGATAAAAATCATAATAATTTGGTTACAACGAAAAAAGAATCGTTGCTTATCTTTTCAAGATAGAAGAAAAATAAAAAACAGAGGATTCAAAGACACATTTGTGTCAGAGGAGGAAAAAACTATGGCAAATTCTAACAGAGCAAACAGAATGGAAGTACCTGAAGCAAAGGCAGCCATGGACAGATTTAAAACTGAGGTTGCCAGTGAATTAGGCGTAAACTTAAAAGAAGGTTACAACGGCGATTTAACAAGTAAGGAAGCCGGTTCTATCGGTGGTGAAATGGTTCGTCGTATGATTAAATCTTACGAAGAAGGTTTGAAATAACTTTCATGGCTGTGTGCTATTCGGCACACAGCCTTTTCTTTACATACTCATCTCTTCCCGAAGCCTGAGCAGTATCTTTTTTTCCATTCTGCTGACCTGAACCTGGGTCATGTGAAGCGTCGTGGCCACTTGAGACTGGGTCATATTTTCAAAATATCTCATATGAACCAGTTGCTGCTCATTTGGACTCATGCGCCGAAAAGCATCCTCGCACATCATATGGTTCATCACCTGCTCCTGGGCATTGTCTGCGCTTTTCATCAAATCAATTTTACAAGTGCCTGCATCTGCCTCATTCACAAATGCGTCCAGACTCTCTGCAGGGCGCAACGCCTCCGTAGCCAACAAAATATCACCCTTGCAAATACCGGTCATCTCTTCCAATTCTGTAATGGTCGGTTCTCTATGAAATTTCTTTTCAAATTGTTCTCTTGCATAATACAGCTTCGTCCCCTGTTCCTTTATACTGCGGCTAATATGTACCTGCGTATTATCACGTATAAAACGTTTGACTTCGCCCAAAATTACCGGCACCGCATAGGTGGAAAATTGCAGCTCTCTTTCCTCTCGAAATCCGTCTACTGCCTTACAGAGCCCCACGCAACCCACCTGGAACAATTCTTCCATATCTTGGCCTCTGCTGCTGAAGCGCTTTATCACAAAATGTACTAATCCAATATTTTGCGAAATCAGCTGCTCCTTATCCTTCATAGGCTTCTTCCTCGTATTTTAAAAGCCGTTTGGATAAAGTAACCGTCGTCCCCTTCATCACTTCGCTCTCTACCTGTACGTCGTCCATAAACGCCTCCATAAAGGCGAATCCCATGCCGGCACGCTCTAACTCAGGCTTAGAGGTAAACATTGGCTCCATGGCCTTTTTAACGTCTTCTATGCCCCTTCCGGTGTCTTCCACCACCACCTGCAAAATATAATCCCCTTCGTCCCGGTATATCATGCCTGAAACATAGACCATGGCAGTTTCCTTTTCTTCATAGCCATGAATAATTGCATTGGTAACTGCCTCGCTAACTGCGGTTTTAATATCTTCGATTTCTTCCAGCGTTGGATTTAAGTAGGTAAGAAATCCTGCCACCGACACCCTGGCAAAGCTTTCGTTTTCGCTTCTTGCCTGAAAACAAAGCTTCATTTCATTTACCAACTCCATATTATCTACTACTATTGATTCTGTTTTCATATTGTTCCCTCATACTTTCCTATAAATTTCTCTATCCCTGATAATTGCAGTATTTTGGCCATATGCCCTGCTACATTGCAGACAAGCACCTGACCTCCCAATGTTTGCACTTTGCGGTATCGGCCCACTAAAAGTCCAACCCCCGAACTATCCATAAATCTGGTTGACGCAAAATCAAAAATCACCCGATCTGCGGTTCCATTTAAAAGCATATCATCAATCGCTTCTGCTAATTCCGGTGTTTTGTGATGGTCTATTTCTTCCGGTAGCGTCACAATCAAAACATTGTCTTCTTGTCTTATAAATTTCATATACCCTCCTTAAAACAAAAAATGCACGAAAAAGAAGCTACTGTTCTCTTTCGTGCAAATATTATTTTTATTATTTTTTATCCTATGCTGTTTAAAGCGCGTTGCGCCTGACTTGCTCTTGTAGTGCCAGGGAAACGTTCAATTACAATCGCATATACTTCTTTGGCTTTATCCAAATTCTCTGTTGCCTGATAGGAGCTTGCCAAGTGGAACAGAGAGTCTGCATTTCCTGAATAATAGGCTACTGCAAGTTCTAATTCTGAAACAGCTTTATTGTAGTCTTGTGCATCATACGCCGCACGTCCTATGTCATAGTGGTACTGTGCAAGGTATGATCTTGTCAGTTCCTTCATGCTGTCATAAAGGCCCAAAATACTATTTGTATTTTCCGTAAAGAAGGCTTCATTTCTCACACATACATCCATGTACGGCTGGATAGCATTCATATCTGTTGAATTTGTAAGATATGCACCTACAGCACTAATCAAAGCGCTAACTGCTTCTGCATTACTATCTTCTCCATATATATCTCCATACTGGGCTACGATAGCATCCCGCTCCTGCTTCAAAGTTGCAACTTGATTCTCCAGTGAAGCTATGGTTGCTGACTGCGCTTCTCTATTTTCATTGGCAACACGGATATTATTCTCTAACTCAGAACGTACATTTTGTAACTTGCCCGGCATAATGAGGAAGAAAATAATAGCCATTCCCAGCAAGAAACCAATCACAAAACCTAACAATGTGCCTTTGCCGGTGTTTGGTTCAATTACATCCGCCGGCTGAATGATGGTCTCATTGCCACGTTCATATCGGACAATAGGATCTTTTGCCTTTAATTTAGCCTTATTGCCTTTTTGTGAGGTCATTCGGGATATCTCACGTAAATAACGCTGTGCCTGAGTATTGCCACGGTCGATACGCATAACCCTTCTTAAAACAGGATATGCTTTATCCCACTGCTCTCGCTGCATATAAAGCAATGCCAACAGCAGATTGGACTTAATATGATTTGAATTCATGGATACGATTTTCTTTAACTGAATAATTGCCAAGTCATCGCTACCCTGATGACACAAATCCAATGCCGTATTATATTTATGAATCGCCTGATTATACACATCCAACTTACTTTGGTTGTTCTGAAGTCTTTTAATATAATCGCTTGCAATATTCTTTTGCGGCTGTAAATTCTTGCTGATAATCCATTCACCAAGTGCAGATACTACTTCACCCATTTCAAAATAAACTAGTCCCAACAGGTTACGTGCATCTACATGTTCTTTATTTAATTTAAGGCTCTGCTTCAAAGCGGCAAGAGCACCTGTTAAATCTCTAATCTGTGCCTTCTCTAAGCCCTCGTTATATTTTCTGTTTGAGGCCTCGATAATACGTTTGTACTGTCTTACATCGGTTTTGCAGGCAGTACAAAAATTATACTGGGTAAGAGTGGCACCACAGCGATAACATTTCATACACTATCTCCTGTTTGTACTTCCATTATTCTCCTGCTGCATAATTTTAAACAACATATCTGTAGCATCTGTCATATCCTGATTATAAATTACATCTTCTATATTTCCTACTTCAGGACTTTTATAAAACTTTTTAATTTCTTCATCGAATTGAATCATACCGGTTCTTCTATCCTTTCTTCAGAAAACTCTGAATGATTACTAAGTATCCTTTTAACTTGTCCTACTAAATACAACGACCCAACTATATATATATAATCTAAATGTTGTTGTTTTGTTAAAGTATCATAAAGTGTTGCCGCTAAGTCCCCATTGCTGTAACATGGAACATCAGAATCCGGAAGCTTTCTC
>JAZOSF010000033.1:0-13336 GCA_045657025.1 Lachnospiraceae bacterium
TATGAGCAATTGGTAAGCGAAGGCTATTTGGAGGCCCGACCGGGCAGCGGATATTATGTGTGTCAGATAGAAGAGTTGTATGGCTTTGGCGCTGCTTTTCAAGACAGTTTAACGATAACAAAGAGCAAAGAACCAGAATACAAAGTAGATTTTTCAACCGGCGCTATTGATATGAGTGCATTTCCTTTTGGAACATGGCGTAAGCTAAACAAAGCAGTTTTGTCAGAGGATAATGGCAGTCTTTTTGCCTTGGGAGAGCCCCAGGGGGACTGGGAACTGCGACAAACCATATCCAGATATCTTCACGCATCCCGCGGTGCCAATATTTCTCCGGAACAGTTAATTATCGGTGCAGGAAACGAATATTTATTTATGCTGTTGGAAAAACTTTTGGGGCGTCATCGTAAGGTGGCATTAGAAAAGCCAACTTATGGCAAGGCTTATCGCAGTTTTCATTCCTTTGCATATGAAATCAGCCGTATCCCTATGGATAAGTCCGGGATGGACGTAGAGGCCCTTCGAGAGAGCGGGGCAGAGATTGCTTATGTGATGCCGTCCCACCAATATCCAACCGGGGTAGTTATGCCTATAGGACGTAGGCAGGAGCTTTTAAAGTGGGCCGGAGAAAAAGAAGGCCGTTTTATTATTGAAGACGACCATGACAGTGAGTTCCGTTACAAAGGTAAACCAATCCCTTGCTTACAGTCTATTGACAGAAATGACAAGGTAATTTATCTGGGAACTTTTAGTAAGGCCATTGCGCCTGCTATTCGAATCAGCTTTATGGCCCTTCCGAAGCAACTTTTAGAAGTATACAAAAAAGATTTTCAGTTTTTTTCTTCCACCGTATCACGTATTGATCAGCGTATGTTGCAGCAATTTATGGAAGAGGGACATTTTGAAAGGCATTTAAATCGTATGCGAAAAACATATCGTGTAAAGCATGATGAGATGCTACAACTATTGAAGCCTTTCAGTAAAAAATTTATCATTCAAGGCGAAAATGCAGGAACATATTTTACCCTAAAATCCAAAGTCGGAAAAACTGAGGCGGAGCTTATCGAGCTAGCGCGACAGGTCGGGGTTAAAGTTTATGGCATGAGTGGCGGTGACAGAATAGAAGCCGAAGAGTATCACACTATCATGCTTGGATTTGGAGGCCTAAGTCTAGAAGAGATAAAAGAAGGACTAAAACGGTTGGAAAAGGTGTATTTATAGGGGGAATAACAAGAAAAAAGTCTAGGACATCCTAGACTTTAATTCTTCCTCGGTCATTCCTAAACGCTTGGCAGCATCTGCCAAAGAAAGGACACCGTCTTTTACTAAACTTAGGCATATATCCAATGCGCCTTCAATTTTGCCTTCTGCTTTACTCACATCCATTAGTTCCCCGATTGTCATATACCTGTCCCTCACTTCCGAAGCCTGTTTTACCATTTCCACATAATTGTGTATATGTGATATCTTTTCGTTTGTTACATTTTCTATTTTACTATGTTTTAAGTAAGAAAGCAATTGTTTTATGGTTTCTGTACCACCTTTTGTTCCGGTAGTATTAAAGTATATGTACTTAAGACCATCTTTATTTTCTATATCAGGATATTCCTTACAAGTGTTCTCAAAAGTATAAATCATGCCGCTTTTACCGAAAGGGTCAAAGGTGGTAATCATAATCATGTATAAATCCGGCAGCTTGTCCCAGTTTTTCTCGCCGCTTTTTAAGAGCTTACTGTCTTTTTTGGCCTGATAAAAGCGACTGCGCTTTTGTAGGTTTTCGCCGGAATAAGTCTGTGCTTCCATGTTGTACAGCCTGCAATTTGCAGGGGAGTCATCTCGCTCCTGAATTTCCACATCCAGTTGGATGCCACGAAGCTCCGGTGTATCTCCGGGAATAATGGACTGTGCCCGCACTGTGATTTCACCGATTTCGCGCTCCAGCAAAATAGAAAGCACCTCACGAAAGAACGGTTCACCCACATCCGGGTCATTGGCAATGGCATTTAGCATGAAATCGTTCAGTACATTTAAATCTTCTAGTTTTTGTCTTTTTTTCATAGAAAAACCTCACTTTGCATATTTTTTTGAGGTCTAAATTTATCCCTCATTACATATATGCATAAGCGAGGCTTTTCGTCGCATTTTTTATTTATAATTTGTATTAATTCTCGTCGTTAAAAAATTCTTCCACTTTTTCTACAGTTTCTTCCACAGTATCTTCTGCTTCGTACCATGCTTTTTCCAAAGCATGAGCGATGTTTTTGGAAGCGTCTTTTACGCGTTCCTTAGCGCCATCGTAAACTACTTCAGCTTTATCCTTTGCTTCCATAGCCATTTCCTTAGCTTTGGCCTTCATAGCTTCTGTGTCTACATGGATATATGTGCGTCCGACACTTTCGGTATCTATATCAGAAAAATCATCATAGTCCTCGTCTTCATTTCCGGTAGTAACGGTAATGTAGCCCTTGTTCTTTAAGTAAGCAAAAGCACCACCGATAATAGCACCGAGACCAATTAAACGGAGTATAAATTTAAATAACTTTTTCATAATAATCATCATCCTTTCTGGGTAATATTCATGTCTATATTATTATAATAATCTTATTTTGCAAAAAAGAAAAGTGTTTTATGCATTTAAAGCTTTGGTTTGTATGGACCGTCAGCAGGATAACCGCCTTTTAGCTTCTGCATACCACGCTGAATAGCATCTTTGGAGTTCTTCCAGTCGGCATCTTTATATCGGTAATCAAATTTATTTATCATCCAGGACACGTCTTCGTGGAGACGGGAAAGGTTGTCTGTCATTAGCTTTTCCATTTCCTGGTAAAAAACAATCAAGTCCTTTTCTTTCAAGCGACTGTCTGCAGCGGCACACAAATCGCCAAAGTGTGTAATGCAGAATCCTTTGCTGTCTAAAACACGCTTGCGGAAGTCCGGATCACCGGTATACATGTTAAAGAATGTATCCATATAGCGTTCGTAAGTAGATTTGAATTTGTTGCATATATAGCAGGAATCTTTTTCTTTTTGAATCCAGTCCACAATTCCGTTGGTGCTTTCAGGCTGCTTACCAAAAAGCTTAAACCCGTTCTTGGAAGGAGTGTGAGCTTGGAAGATAGCCTGTAGTTCTTTTTGTTTGCGCTCATAATGGGTTTTTAAAATCCAGGCATTGCCAAGGGTATTGCCGTAGTCAAACATTTTTTGGAAATGGGTGCGGCAAAAACCGGCTTTGTCCGTATCTTCTCTAATGTCGCTTTCCATGTAGGATGAACTATTGCCCAAAACGAAGTCGAGAGTATCTCGCTCTAATTTGCGTTCAATAAAGCAAAAAGGGCATTCGTCCTTTGCATTTACCGCATCATTTAGCGGAATGGTATATATTTTCTCTTTCATAAAAATACCTCATATAAAAGGAGTTGTTAACTTTATTATAGTATGTAAGAGACCTCTGGGCAAGCAATTAAAAAATAATATCAAAAATTTATAGAAAATTTATGGTAATTCTCTTTATAAAGCGTATAATGTTAAGATGTAGAAGTATTCGAAAAATAACATAGATTGATTTAAGAAGGGAACTGATGATTATGAAAAAAAGTAATAAAAAGACATTACGTATGACACTTGTGCTTGGTATGTGTGTGGCTCTGGTGGGGTGTGGAAATACAAACGATACTAAAATTACAGAAGAAAAAAGTGTTATGGTTGATGTAATGACTGTTCAGAAGGGATCATTAGTTTTGACCAATCAATTTGTAGGTACAATTATGCCGCAGGAAAGTGTGTATGTAATTCCTATGGCGCAGGGCAAGGTTACCAATACATACGCTCAAGTAGGGGACGTAGTGAAAGCAGGTGACCTTTTGTTTGAGATAGATGATGCTGCAGCCAAAATGCAGTTAGAGCAGGCAGAAATCACGTATGCCAATGCAAAGCAGCAGGCTGATATGGCATTAACAACCCAGCAGGATGCTAACAATGCACAGTTAGAAACCCAGTTGGCATCTACGTTAGCTCAGTGGGAAGCAGCACAGGTACAGTATTTTTCATTAAAAGACAGTTTTGATCAGATTTCTGAGTCTATAAGTAGTGTAGGGAAAGGGGTTGCCACGTTTGGTAAAATCGTTTCTGGAGAATTGGTAGTGCCACCGGAGCAGTTGGCAGGTATGCTTGCTGCATTAGATACCGATCCTACAGACAATGTTCCGGGACCTCAGACTGCAGCAGAAGCTCTTACTATGTTAAAAACAAAGGAATCTGAATTAAGCGAATTACAAAAGCAGACAGCTATGTCCGTAAATGCAGCAAATGCAGCTATGAAGGCAGCGGAGAAGGGATATAATGCAGTTTTGGACGCAATCGAGTTGTCTAAAGGCGAAGGTTTTGATGCGACAAAGGAACAGGTGAAAAATAGCCTTGAACTTGCACAGTTAGGCGTGGACGGTGCAAAGCTTGCATTGTCTTACTATGATGTGACCGCCCCTATTTCCGGCAAAATTATTGCTAAGGCCGTAGAGGTGAACGGATTTGCAACCAGCTCTCAGCCGGCTTATGTAATTGCCAATGATGATGCTATGACCGTTACTTTCCATGTAAGTGAATCTGTAAAAAATACATTGAAAGCAGGCGCAGAGCTTGTTGTGGAACGTAATGGTGCAGAATTTAAGGGTACCGTTACTGAAGTGGGTAATGCAGTAAATCAGCAGACCGGTTTGTTCCAGATAAAGGGTACCGTATACGCCAATGGTGAAGAGTTGCCAAGCGGTGTCAGTGCCAAGATTATGGTAGAAACTTATCGTGCTGAAGACGCGGTTATCCTTCCGTATGACGCAGTATATTATGAAAATGAGGGTGCCTATATATATGTGATGAAGGACAGTGTAGCAGTGAAAACTTATGTTACAACAGGCATTTTTGATGATAAAGATATTGAGATTATAAATGGTGTAGCATTAGGAGATCAGGTTATTACCAGCTGGTCACCTCGACTCATTGACGGCGTAGCAGTAGAAGCAACATCTGACACCGGGAAGTAAGGAGGCAAGGTATGAATTTGACAAAATTTGCTTTAAAGAGGCCCGTGACCTGCCTTTTGGCAATTTTAGCACTGTTTGTATTCGGGCTTTCCTCTGTGTTTGGATTCAAACTCCAGTTGTTGCCGGATATTGAGATGCCGATGCTGATCGTTATGGCAACTTATCCTGGTGCGGATGCCCAAAGTGTGGATGAATTAGTAGTGTCTGTTATTGAAGATGCAGGATCCACATTAAGTGGTGTGGAATCTACAACCAGTATTTCCAATGAAAATTATGGTATGGTCTTGTTTACATACGAGTATGGTGTAGACATTGCAACATGCCATGACGAGTTAAATGCTGCCTTGGAAGTAGCAGCACTTAGTTTTCCAGAGGACGCACAAGAACCGACTATTATTGAAATGAATGTAAACAGCATGAGCTGTATGAGTATTTCTGCCATTGAAGTGGGTGATGTGGACTTATTAAAAATCGTGAATGAGTCCATCGTACCGGAATTAGAAACTATAAACGGTGTAGCCCAGGTCAGTGTATCCGGTGGTAGTGAGGAATACATTAAAGTAGAGCTGAATGATACTCTTATGAACCAGTATGGACTTACCATATCTAGTGTAGCGCAGTTCCTTGCAACAGTGGATTTCTCTTATCCGGCAGGTACCGTTACCCATGGCTCTCAGGATATAAGTATTATTACATCCATGGAGTATAATACTGTTCAGAAGTTAAAAGAGGTGCCGATTATAACCGGAACAGGAGCGGTTATTACGTTACAGGATATTGCTACGGTATCTATGTCCGCTAGAGAGGCTGAATCTCTCAGCCGTTACAACGGCATGGATAATGTCAGCATCAATATCCAAAACAAGTCTAGCTTCGGTACGGTTAACGTATGTAATAGCGTAGAAAAAGTATTAGAACAAATCAAAGAGGAAAATCCTGCGATTGCTTTTTCTGTAACGTATAATGCCAGCGATTCTATCGTAGATTCTTTGACGAGTGTATTTGAGACTTTGCTTCTTGGTGTTGTACTTACTATGCTGGTACTGTTTGTATTTTTTGGTGATTGGAAGGCCAGCTTGATTGTTGGTGCATCCATGCCGATTTCCCTTTTTGCCACATTGATTTTGATGAGCTTTATGGGATTTTCCATGAACATTGTTACCTTGGGTTCTTTGGTAATTGCTATCGGTATGATGGTAGATGCTTCCATTGTAGTAATTGAAAGTATTTTCAGAAGCCGCAAATCAGAATTGGACCGCAAAGAAGCAGCATTTAAGGGGACCAAGGAAGTTACCATGTCTATTGTAGCTTCTACCATAACAACCGTGGTTGTATATGTTCCTTTGGCTTTATTAAAAGGCTTGTCCGGACAGGTATTTTATCAGTTGGGCTTTACCATTGTATTTGCAATGCTGACATCCCTTATTGCGGCACTGATGTTGGTACCGTTGTTCTTTATGATATTTAACCCGGTTGAAAAAGAAGGATTGGCAATCGATAAGCTGTTAAAGAAATTTACAGATAAATACCAAGTATTTATGAAAAAAATTCTTTACAGGAAAAAGACAGTTTTAGCATTTTCTGTAGCATTATTAATAAGTTCTTTTGCAATTGCAACTACTTTAAATGTTGAATTGATGCCTACCGCAGACGAAGGTATGGTGCAAGTGGCAGTAGGATTCCGCGCAGGAACTACTTTAGAAGCCAAGGACAAAGTAATGCGTGAATGGGAGCGTATCGCAGAAGAGCATGAGGATGTAATGGGATATTCCGTGTCTATAGGCGGGTCCTCTATGATGACGGGTACCGGAACGGGAAGTGCAACCTTGACTGCGGTTTTGAACCCTGACCGCAAGATGTCTACTATGGAAATGGTGGATGCTTGGAATGAGCTGGCAAGCACTATGACTAACGTGGATGTAACGGTAAGTTCTAGCGGTAACAGCATGAGTTCTCTTATGACAACCGGCAGCTATGAAATTGATTTACAAAGCCGTGATATGACCTTGCTTCGACAGACTGCAGATAAGCTTGTAGAGGCAATGAGAGAAATTGATGGTGTTGTAAAGGCAGAGCATTCCCTTTCTAATGCTACCACGCTTGTTAAGGTGGATGTAGATCCTTTGAAGGCGATGCAGTACGGCTTGACACCAATTCAGGTTGCTATGCATCTTAACAATGTATTAAGTGGTGTAAATCCGGTTAATTTAACAAGAGATGGCTCCGAATATCAGGTTTGGTTAGAATATCCGGAGGGCGTTTACGACGATTTGAATAAGTTGATGGATTTGATCATCCCAACTTCCTTTGGAATCAATATTCCGCTTAGAGACATTGCTCAATTAGTATATACAGATGGTCAGGAATCCATCGGAAAATTAGATGGTGTTTATTATGCTGCAGTAACGGCAACTACCACATCCGACCTCCGTTTTGAAGCCCAGGATGCCATTAATAAATTGGTTGAAACTATGGAGTTCCCGGAAGGCGTTTCTCCTGCCAACAGTATGCAGACAGATATGATGTATGAAGAATTGATGTCTATTTTTAAATCTATTTTTATTGCAGTGTTTTTGGTATTTTTGGTAATGGCAATGCAGTTTGAATCTCCAAGATTTTCGCTGATGGTTATGACCTGTATTCCGTTTGCTTTGATTGGTTCTTTCCTGTTATTGCTTTTGACAAACTCCAGTCTTAGCATGGTTTCACTTATGGGATTTTTGATGTTAATGGGTATTGTAGTAAATAACGGAATTTTATTCGTAGATACTACCAATCAGTTTAGAGAGGAAATGCCATTGGAAGATGCATTGATTCAATCAGGAGTTATTCGTTTGAGACCGATTCTTATGACCACGCTTACCACCATTTTATCTATGGTTCCGCTTAGTCTTGGTATCGGCAGCAATGCAGTAATGATGCAGGGTATGGCGTTAGTTATTATCGGTGGTTTAATTGCATCTACGATTTTAACTTTGATATTAATTCCAACATTCTATTTGCTTTTGGACAAAAAGCAAAAGGTGAAAACAGCATAGCACAAATATACTGGACATTTGTGTGAAAATATAGTAAAGTAATAGGGAAACATATGTTTGGTTTTTGGAGGATGCAATGAGTATTTACGACACCTTAAATGAGAATCAGAGACTTGGTGTAGAAACTACCGAGGGACCGGTATTATTGCTTGCCGGTGCGGGTAGCGGTAAGACCAGAGTTTTGACACATAGAATTGCATACTTGATGGAAGAGGAAGGTGTAAATCCTTGGAACATTCTTGCTATTACGTTTACTAACAAAGCTGCAAAAGAGATGAGAGAACGTGTAGATAAGCTGATCGGATTCGGCAGTGAATCCATTTGGGTTGCTACATTCCATGCTACATGTGTGCGTATTTTACGCCGTTATGCAGACCGCTTGGGTTATGACACCAATTTTACGATTTATGATACCGATGATCAGAAGAGCATTATGAAGGATATTTGCAAGCGTCTGAACATTGATACCAAGATGATGAAGGAGCGAACCATTCTTGGTGCTATTTCCGGTGCCAAGGATGAGCTGATTAGTCCTATGCAATATGCCATAGATGCTATGGGGGATTTTCAAAAGCGCAGGATCTCGGATGCATATACTGAGTATCAGACTGTTTTAAAGAAAAATAACGCCATGGATTTTGATGATTTGATTGTAAAGACCGTGGAACTTTTTAAAAGCTGTCCGGAAGTGTTAGAGCAGTATCAGAACCGCTTCCGCTACATTATGGTGGATGAGTATCAGGACACCAATACGGCGCAGTTTGAATTCGTTCGTCTATTGGCAGACAAGTACCGTAATCTTTGCGTAGTTGGTGATGATGATCAATCTATTTATAAATTCCGTGGTGCCAATATCCGCAATATTTTGGATTTCGAGGACACTTATCCGGATGCAACGACTATTAAATTAGAACAGAATTATCGTTCTGTAGGCAATATTTTAGCAGCAGCCAATTCCGTGATTTCCAATAATCGCGGACGTAAAGGCAAAAATCTCTGGACTGCAAAAGAAGACGGCAGCAGACTTCATTTTAAGCAATTTGACACTGCCATGGACGAAGCGGTGTTTATTGCAGAGGATATTCGCAACAAAAATCGCAATGATGAAGCATATTATGGGGATTGTGCAGTATTATATCGTACCAATGCACAGGCACGTCTGTTAGAAGAGCGTATGGTGCTTCTTGGTATTCCTTATATGGTTGTGGGCGGACAGAATTTCTACGGCCGCAAGGAAATCAAGGATGTATTGGCTTATTTAAAAACCATTGATAACGGACGGGATGATTTGGCTGTTAAGCGTATTATTAACATTCCAAAAAGAGGAATTGGCGCCACCAGCATTGCTAAGGTTCAGGACTATGCAGACGCGCATAATATGAGTTTTTATGATGCGTTATGCCGATGTGAGGAGATTCCGTCTTTGGGCAAAGCAGCACAGAAAATTACTCCTTTTGTAACCTTAATCCAAGGCTTTAGAAGCAAAGTGGATTACTACGGATTAGAGGGACTTATTCGGGATATTTTAGAAATGACCCAATACGAAGAGTATTTGAGGGATAATGAAGAAGATGCCGAAGACCGCATGGAAAACGTTCAGGAATTGGTCAACAAAATCGTTGCTTACGCGGAAGAGAACGACCAGCCTACCTTGGGACAGTTCTTGGAGGAAGTGGCACTGGTTGCAGAGGTTGACAACGTGGAAGACGAACATAACCGTGTATTGTTGATGACCTTACATAGCGCAAAGGGCCTGGAGTTTCCGCATGTGTATCTTGCCGGCATGGAAGATGGTATCTTTCCGAGCTATATGACGATTACCTCAGACAACAAAGAGGATTTGGAAGAGGAGAGACGACTTGCCTATGTAGGTATTACCCGCGCCATGAGGGATTTGACCTTGACTGCAGCAAAATCACGTATGCTCCATGGACAAACCCAATATAATATGGTAAGCCGATTTGTAAAGGAAATACCGGAAGAGCTTTTGGATCAAAAAATGCCAAAGAGACGCTTTTCAGATGAAGAGATAGAAAATTCCATAGCACAGACCATAGCACAAAGACCGGTGTTTGATTATCGTCCGAAAGCAGTATTAAAGCCAAAAGAAACTAACCGGGAAGTAAAACCTTATATGTCTCAGACGATTAGTGATTTGAACAAAGTGGCAGGAATTTCCAAAGGCATGGGCGGAGCCAAGAGTGCCTTGGAATATGGCATAGGAGACTGTGTTCAGCATATTAAATTTGGCACAGGCGTAGTAAAGGCTATCCAAGATGATGCAAGAGACTATAAGGTGACGGTAGATTTTGAGAAGTTTGGCCAAAAAGTGATGTATGCATCTTTTGCCAAATTAAAAAAAATATAGGCTTACTATAGTAAGATAACACAAAATGTGTTACACTATTCTAAAGACAGATTTTTGAAAGGTGGTATATTTATGATGAATTTAAAAGAAGACAACAATAAATTAATAAAAACTGTTTTTGCTGTTGTTGGTATCCTTGTTGTGGTGGTAGCCATCGCATTTGCTGTTTACAAATGTATCACTAAGTGCAAGTGTAAGAACGAAGAACTTGAATATGATGATACATTTGAGGAGGAAGAGCACTGCATCGAGATTGAATTTGTATCTCCTACAGAGGAAGAGGCTGTTCCGGCAGAAGCAGAAGAACTGTAGAATAGTAGAAAAAGAGGAAGTATAAACATGAAAAAAGGACAGGTGTATCAGGGAGTTTGTGAGCGCGTAGATTTTCCCAACAAAGGTATCGTGAGTGTTGAGGATAGAACGTGCGTAGTCAAGAACGCACTCCCTGGGCAAACTGTACAATTCCGTGTAAATAAATTACGAAAAGGGAAGGCTGAGGGGGCACTACTGGAGGTTATAGAGAAATCTCCTGTGGAAGTGGAACCAAAGTGTTCCTTTTTTGGTATGTGTGGGGGTTGTACTTATTTATCATTACCATATGAAGAACAATTACATATCAAAGAGGAACAGGTACATAAGCTTTTAGACAGCGTACTTTGTAAGCAGGAAAGCGCATATAAGTGGGAAGGCATTAAAGCCAGTCCTAAGCCTTATGAGTACCGCAACAAAATGGAATTTTCTTTTGGGGATGAATACAAAGATGGTCCTTTGGCGCTGGGAATGCATAAGCGTGGAAGTTTCCATGATATTGTTACGGTAAAGGATTGCCACATTGTAGATAGTGATTACCGTTTGATTTTGAACAGTGTATTGGAGTTTTTTCAAAAGAAAGGACTTCCATATTATCATAGAATGCGCCATGACGGTATTTTGCGTCATTTGTTGGTGCGAAAAGCAGTAAAAACAGAGGAAATTCTGGTGGCACTGGTTACCACAAGTGCACTTGTACAAGACGAAGTAGTGTTGCAAGAATTCAAGAATATGATTTTGGCATTGCCGCTTCAAGGCAAGGTAGCAGGCGTATTGCATATCAGCAATGATTCCTTGGCGGATGTGGTGCAGAGTGATGCTACCCGTGTGCTCTATGGACAGGACTATTTCTTTGAAGAATTGCTGGGCTTGAAATTTAAAGTATCTACCTTTTCCTTTTTCCAGACTAATTCTCTGGGAGCAGAGGTGCTTTATACCACTGCCAGAGATTATATCGGCGATTTGGGACAGGGGGAAAAGATTGTATATGATTTGTACAGCGGTACCGGCACCATCGCACAGCTTATGGCACCGGTTGCACGTCAGGTTATCGGTGTAGAGATTGTGGAAGAGGCAGTAGAAGCTGCCAAGGAAAATGCAGCCCGTAACGGCCTGACCAACTGTACCTTCTTAGCTGGCGATGTACTGAAAACTCTGGATGAAATAGAAGAAAAACCGGACTTTATCGTGTTAGATCCACCTCGTGATGGCATTCACCCAAAGGCACTTACTAAGATTGTAAACTATGGCGTAGAACACATGGTATATATTTCCTGCAAACCAACCAGCTTGGTGCGCGACCTGGAAGTTTTTCTCGAGGCCGGATATCAGGTAGAAAGAGCATGCGCTGTGGATCAGTTTCCATGGACTGCGAATGTAGAGACAATTTGCCTTTTAAAGCAAAAAGGAGAGGTGTATTGATGAATAAAGATCCTTTCAAGGAGTATATAAAACAATCAGAACCAAACAAAAGAGATAAAGGATATGCCTGGCATACTGCAATCGGGCTTCAAGCAGTGGATGGATTAAAGCCTTCAAAATATTTGATTGATACGGCAATAAAAAATATCGAAGGGGATATTTCGTTCGATGAAGCGCAGGAACTTCTTAATATGTATTATGAAGAAAATCCTAAAGTTGATACAGAAGATCGTACGGAAGAGGCTGATAAGGTTGCAGTTAGAATTGCAAAGATTTTATCAGAGAAGGCATTTAGCTTTACACCAAATGAGTATATTTCTATTCACAAAAAATTGTTTGCAGGGATTTATGAACATGCCGGAAAAATGAGAGATTATAACATCACCAAAAAAGAATGGGTGCTTAACGGAGCAACAGTCCTTTACGGTAGTGCATCAGAACTTCGTGCAACTCTTGATTATGATTTTGCAGAAGAAAAAATGTTTAGTTACAAAAACTTGAGTATGAAAGAGATTATTCATCATTTAGCGGTATTTGTATCAAGATTATGGCAGATACATGTATTTGGAGAAGGGAATACACGAACTACAGCAGTATTTTTTATAAAATACCTTAGAATGCTTGGCTTTGATGCAACGAATGATATTTTTGCTGAAAACGCATGGTATTTTAGAAATGCACTTGTTAGAGCAAATTACAATGATTTGAAAAATGGTATTCATGAGACAACTGAGTATTTGGAATCGTTTTTAAGAAATTTATTGCTGGATGAAAAGAATGAGCTTCATAATCGTTCTATGCATATTAGTGGGATATTTGAAAAAGTGGACATTGAAGGCACAAAAGTGGATATTGAAAACACAAAAGTGGACATTCGAAATAGATTACTTTCTTATTCTGATATGATTTCTGAAAAGACAATAAATCATGCGTTAACACTGTTTTCAAATAGTGGAAAAGAAGAGTATTTTGGTAGAACGATTGTAGAAAATATTACTGGCTTAAAACCTTCAGGAGCTTCCAAGTTAATAAAATTATTGGTTGATAGTGAGGTAATCGTACCCGTAGCCGGACATGGAAAAGGGAAATATCGATTTCAATAATATTTGATAGACGGATTAAGAGAAACAATTTGCCTTTTGAAACGTGTGAGTGATTAGTATGGGGTT
>JAZOSF010000034.1:0-27381 GCA_045657025.1 Lachnospiraceae bacterium
CATCATTCTCCAATGCCACCTTCATATCTGCGCCAAAGCTTCCGGTTTCCACTTTGAATTCGCGGTTGCGGCATTCCTCAATAATATACTCATACAAAGTTTCTGCATGCGTAGGGTCGCCGGCTTCAATAAAGCTTGGTCTAAAACCCATCTTGCAATTGGCATAAAGTGTAAACTGACTCACCAGCAAAAGTTCGCCACCCACGTCTTTTAAGGCCAGATTGGTTTTGCCCTGGTCATCCATAAAAATACGAAGTCCCGTCATTTTATGAATCATCTTGTCAGCCACTTCCTTCGTATCATCCTGGCATACGCCAATCAAAACCATAAAGCCTTTTCCAATTTTACCAATCACCTCGCCGTCTACAGTCACAGACGCATGATTTACTCTCTGTATTACAAATTTCATAATTATTTTTCCTCTCCTGCCCGATTCCACTCACCAGTATTCTCATCCTTAATCAGCACCAGCTCAAATCCTCCGCCTGGTCGATTAAAATATATTTCCGTATCTTCTGGTGAAAGTTCCAATGTGAATATGTTCTTTGCTCCCAAAGAACTGTTGATACCGCCAAAAGTACGATAAAAAGTAAGATAATGCGGCTTTACACCGCCTCCTTTATCCTGAAAGCCCCTAACATATCCTATGGATTCCATGCTGCCCACAAGAAAAGTCAGCTCTGTGCCATCCTCTGATACCGTGTAATCTACCAGCACCTCGTTAGACGCTTCTTGAAATCCTGTCCCAATAAAATAAATCGCACACAAAGCTACTATTATAACAACCAATGACACTAAAATTCTTTTAAACATAGGAATACCTCCTCGTTGGAAAACGTTGTACTCTTATTTGTTTTTAAACAAAAAGAAATATTACTGCAATAATTACTGCGAACACACCCATTACGCGATTTAGCCCTATTGCAACACGTATATCAACGTGTTAAAGCTTGGATCAACTGCTCATATCTCTTCGATTTATTCTCAATATCTTCGCAAGTCACGCCGTAGTACCTATATACATCTTTATAAATACGTTGAAATCTTTTTTTTGATTTCTTACTTCCGGAAACCCCGCCGCCAATATAGGAAAATCTTTTTTCTACTGTAATATACATGTTGTTATCAGAATTTTCATATGTACTTTGGAACTTATGGAAATCAATATCGAAATCTGCAGTCGGAATGTCTTTTGCTCTTTGCTGTCTTTCCTGAAAAGATTTAATATGGGCTTGTATATCTTCCGTGGATTCGCTCTTTAATTTTGGCATAGTTGCATACTCGCCCAGTAGCTCAGGCACATGTTGCATAAGCAAAGATGCTCTCATTTCCTTATACTCTTGCTGCACTTTAGAGCTATCTAGTTCAAGAAACCTATGCTTATTTACAATATATTCCATCACTTCTTCCATGCTATGGCTTTCAGCCTTAATGTTTTTTACCACATGGTTTCTTTTTGCGGTATATATCAATTTTCTTATTTTTTGTCCAAATGTTAATTTGGGATTTCTTTTAATAACAGCCACAGCTGTCGGTCCGTCTGTACTTCCAATAATGGCCGTTGAACTTGCATCTTTACCCATAGCAAAATTAGCCCCCAACTCTTTTGTTTCTGTATTAATTTTATTACACTTCGCTTTTTATGTAAATAAATCCGGTGTAATCTTAAAAAATAATTAAAGAGCACAGCCTTGTCGGAAACTGCGCTCTTATCATTCTATGCAACTTTATTTTCAAAATCTGTAACAACAACTTCACTGGCCGTTTCTTTGGCCTTTTCCACAATCACTTCTATCTTCGCCATTACCTCATCAGAAAAGTATTTTTCACCACACTGATCACATTCTTCGCATGGGATATTTTTAATCACAATTACGCAATTTTCCAAAGTAACAACATGCGTTGTCAGTTTAGAACTTATCGTTTTACAATTACAATAAAAACACATTGTCACTACTCCTTTCTTTTCTTCAAATCAGTACTAAACTTTTCTATATTAGGATAGTACGCTGTTATAATATACACATATTTTTCATCGCAGCCTGCCACAATATGTATTACTTCATTGCTAAGAGTATAACCAAATATTAAACAGCTAGGATGCGGAAAATCATATGGGTAGTTTTCAATAACCTCACCATTCTTTAGGCAATTCAAAACATCCAAACGACTTATCCCTCGCTCTTGCATACGCGCGGCAGCATGCGTTGATCATTTTATCTTTTGTAGAGAGCATAATTTTTGCATCCTATTTAAAATCATTGCTTCTCCTTTCAATTTTCATTTTAGCATAATTGTACTTGCTCCGCAATCATACAATTACATGGTAGCATATTTGCTTTTTAGATTAGGACGATATATCGTCCTATTTGCACAGACATAAAAAAGAACCCTGTTTAGGAGTTTCATTCCTCCCAAACAAGGTCTCTTTCACATATGTTTTCTAATATAACACAGTTCAGACGCGCCATTCGCAAAGGCACCTACGGTGCTTTCTCGCTGCTAACACAGCTTATGCTATGGCTGAACTGTTATCTAAAATACTTCACGCCGGATTCGAAAATCTTCATGTCCTGTTCGCCGTAGATGTTGATAGCTACGCTGTCGCCGCGACGTTCGGAATGAGCCATCTTACCGAAGCATCTTCCGTCCGGAGATGTAATACCTTCGATAGATGCGTAGGAACCGTTGATGTTCCATTCTTCGTCCATAGATACATTGCCAAGGTAGTCAGCGTACTGAGTAGCAACCTGACCATTTGCAAAAAGCTTGTCAATCCATTCCTTTGGAGCAACAAAACGTCCCTCACCATGAGAAGCTGGATTACAATAAGTAGCACCAAGTTCTGCGCCCTGTAACCATGGGGACTTGTTGGAAACAACCTTTGTGTAAACCATCTTGGAGATGTGACGGTTAATGGTGTTGAAGGTAAGTGTAGGAGAATCTTCCTTCTGACCTACGATTTCACCGTATGGTACCAAACCAAGCTTAATCAGTGCCTGGAAACCGTTACAAACACCGAGTGCAAGGCCGTCTCTCTCATTTAAGAGCTTCATAACTGCCTCTTTCATCTTCTCATTCTGGAATGCAGTTGCAAAGAACTTCGCAGAACCATCCGGTTCATCACCTGCAGAGAAGCCGCCCGGGAACATAATAATCTGTGCCTGGCCGATTGCTTTTTCAAATACTTCTACAGAATCACGAATATCTGCTGCTGTCTGGTTCTTGAATACCTTTGTAATTACATTTGCACCGGCTCTTTCAAAAGCTTTGGTACTATCGTATTCGCAGTTTGTACCCGGGAATACCGGAATAAATACGGTTGGCTTTGCAATCTTGTTCTTGCAAACATAAATGCTGTCTGCCTTATAAACATCACTATTTACAGGAGTTGTATCAAGTACCGCCTTGGTTGGGAATACTTTTTCCAAAGTACCTGTCCAAGCCTTTAACGCTTCCTTCATTGTGATGGTAGTATTTCTGTAAGTAAATGCAGCGTCATCAGAAACTACACCGAGCACCTTTGCATTTGCAGTCTTCACTACTTCATCCGCACCTGCAGGTGTACATTCTACAACCAAATCACCGATTGCTCCCCCAAACAAATCTTCTAAGGAAAGTTCACTGTTTACCTGAACACCAAGACCATTACCGAATGCCATCTTGGACATAGCAACTGCAACACCCTTTGTATCTACGCTGTATGCAGAAACAATATGACCTGCCTTCATTGCTGCAAGTACTGCGTCATAGGTCTTCATAACAGAAGCATATACAGGAACATCAAATGCATCCTTTTCCAAGGAAACCTGTAATAATACATTGCCTGCTGCCTTTAATTCAGGAGTAACAATGTCGCTAGACTTTGCTACATCCACTGCAAAAGATACTAAGGTAGGTGGTACGTCGATGTCACCGAATGTACCGGACATAGAGTCCTTACCACCGATAGATGGTAAACCAAAGCCCATCTGTGCGCTGTATGCACCAAGAAGTGCTGCAAATGGCTGACTCCAACGCTTTGGATCTTCGCTCATTCTACGGAAGTATTCCTGGAATGTGAAACGAATCTTCTTATAATCACCGCCGCAAGCAACAATCTTACTCATGGACTCTAATACTGCGTAAATAGCACCATGGTATGGGCTCCAGCTGGAAATATATGGGTCAAAACCGTAACTCATCATAGTTACTGTGTCTGTCTTGCCTTCTAATGTAGGTAATTTAGCTACCATAGTCTGGGTCTCTGTAAGCTGCATCTGACCGCCGTAAGGCATAAATACGCTGCCTGCGCCGATAGAAGCGTCGAACATTTCCACAAGACCCTTCTGAGAACATGCATTTAAGTCTGCTAATGAAGTAAGCCAAGCAGCTTTTGCATCGCCTGCTTCTACTGCTGTACCAACTGCAGGAATAGCATACTTTTCAAATACATTTGCTTCCTTGCAAGGAATATCAACAGATACACAAGTTTCCTGATGTGCGCCGTTTGTATCTAAGAATGCACGGGAAAGGTTTACGATTTCCTTGCCTCTCCAAACCAATACCAAACGTGGGTCTGCAGTTACTTCTGCAACTTCTACAGCTTCCAAGTTTTCTTCTGCTGCATAGCCAAGGAACTCTGCTACATCCTTAGGGTCAACAACAACTGCCATACGTTCCTGAGATTCGGAAATAGCAAGTTCTGTACCGTCTAAGCCTGCGTACTTCTTTGGAACCTTGTCTAATTCTACACGTAAACCTGCTGCCAACTCACCGATTGCTACGGATACACCGCCGGCACCAAAGTCATTACATTTCTTGATTAACTTACTAACTTCTGCTCTGCGGAACATTCTCTGAATCTTACGTTCGGTAGGAGCATTACCCTTCTGAACTTCTGCACCGCAAGTTTCGATAGAAGTCTCAGTATGAGCCTTGGAGGAACCGGTTGCACCGCCACAGCCGTCACGACCTGTTCGTCCGCCAAGTAAAATAATGATATCGCCCGGATCGGAATTTTCACGCTTAACATTTTCACGCTTAGCAGCACCCATAACAGCACCGATTTCCATACGTTTAGCAACGTAGTCCGGATGATAAATTTCTTTAACGTAGCCTGTTGCAAGACCAATCTGGTTACCATAAGAAGAATAACCGCTTGCTGCGCCACGAACTAATTTTTTCTGGGATAATTTACCCTTTAATGTCTCAGAAACAGGAACGGTAGGATCCGCAGCACCTGTAACACGCATAGCCTGATATACATAACCACGACCGGACAACGGATCACGGATTGCGCCGCCAAGACAAGTAGCAGCACCACCGAATGGTTCGATTTCGGTTGGGTGGTTGTGTGTTTCATTCTTGAAGAATACTAACCATTCTTCGGTAACAGTCTTGCCATCGTATTCCATTTCTACAGGAACGATTACGGAGCAAGCATTAATTTCATCACTTACTTCCATATCTGCAAGCTTGCCGTCTTTTTTGAGCTTACGCATTGCCATAAGTGCCAAATCCATAAGGCAGATGAACTTGTCCTTACGACCTGCAAATACTTCTGCACGGGTATTTAAATAATCCCGGAAAGTTGCTTCCATTGCTTCTTTGTAGAAACCTTCATCAAAGGTAATATCCTTTAACTCTGTAGAGAAGGTAGTATGACGGCAATGGTCAGACCAGTATGTATCAAGAACTCTGATTTCTGTCATGGAAGGATCTCTGTCTTCCTCGTTCTTGAAGTAATTCTGAATATGTAAGAAATCCTTAAAGGTCATAGCAAGACCCAAAGAGGAATATAATTCTTTTAACTTGTCTTCTGCTAAATCTTTGAAACCATCAAAAATAATAACATCTGCAGGCTCCTCAAATTTAGTAATCAAAGTCTCCGGTTTTACCATATCGGTTTCTCTGGAATCTACAGGATTGATACAGTATGCCTTAATCTTGTCAAAATCATCCCATGTAATATCACCGGAAATTACGTATGTGATTGCAGTCTTAATAACAGGTTCCTCATCCTCTTTTAAAAACTTGATACACTGTTCTGCACTATCTGCTCTCTGATCAAACTGTCCAGGAAGATATTCAACACTGAAAACTTTATCCTCAGCATTTCTTGCAAAATCTTCTAAATAAAAGTCGTCAACAGGTGGTTCAGAAAAAACAGTTTTACATGCTTTTTCAAACACTTCATCGCTTACGTTTTCTACATCATAGCGAATTAATTCTCTAACTGCTGTAATTTGGCTCATACCTAAGTAGCCAACCAAATCTTCTTTCAATTCCTTTGCCTTTACAGCAAATGGTGCTTTCTTTTCTACATAAATTCTTTTTACAAGTCCCATGCTCTACTCCTTTGTCTGTCTATTGTGCAATTCCCAAGCCCTGAAGCAAATATTCGATTTGCTTATCAATTTCTTCTTCGGACACTTTCATAGTAAGATAGCTAGCCTTCAATCCCTCCAGCGCGTACATAATTTCCTCAGCTGCAGTCTGTGGTTCTTCACAATAAAGCTCTTCGGCATCCACACCCATTTCAATCAATTGGGTCAAAGCCTCGACCGCTGCTTCAAACTGAGCGCGCAAGAAATTATCCTCGCCTTCCGGTTTGTGGGCGAAGTAATATTCATAAGTGGCCATTGCGAGATTATCTTTGGAATTTAAAAGCTCCGCTTTTTGCGCATCAAAGAAAAGCTCTAAAATGTCCACCGTAGTAGAATCCGCGTCAATCTGAGGACTGAACACATCATCACCGCTTTCCTGCTCCTGCTTTAATACTTCCAGAAAAATCTCCTGGGTACTTGGGAAATACAAATACAAACCACCACGGCTGATTTCACAGGCCTCAATAATATCCTTCATAGTAACATTACGATAGCCCTTTTCCACAAAAACCTGTCTGGCTTTCTCTATAATATACTTTTTCTTCTGCTGTGATTTTTCTCCCATACAAAACCTCCTGAACAGGATGGGTAATAATTTTTCTTCCCTTTTGTAAATAATAAAACAAATACCTGCTGTCTATTTCCTATTTGCCAATAATGTGTTAATATTAGAAAATGACAGTGCTATTTGAATTTAGGGCAGACTATCCCCTAAAATACGTCACTAATGTCATTATATCTAATAAATAATGGAAATTCAATACCTATAAAGGAAGAAGATATGAAAAAAAACACAATAAATACAAATATTTACGAAGAAATAGATGATATTTTGGACTCTTCCGAGAAAGAACGTGCCGTAATCGTGGGTTTGTGCGTCGGACAGGACCGTCAATTTGATCACTCCATGGAAGAACTTATCAGTCTCTGTGAGGCATGTAATATGGAGGTTATTGCCATGTTGACACAGGCATTACCAGCCCCTCATCAGGCTCTTTACATTGGCACCGGCAAGGTTCAGGAAGTCATTGACACATGTGTCACATTGGATGCAGATGTGGTTGTGTTTGATAATGCGCTGTCTCCTTCCCAAGTTCGCAACTTAAGTGTGGAAATTGACAAGCCTATTTTAGACAGAACGGCTTTGATTTTAGAAATTTTTAGTGACAGAGCCAAAACCCGCGAAGCCAAGCTCCAGGTAGAACTTGCACGTTTGCAATATCTTTTGCCAAGACTGGCCGGTATGGGTACCGCTCTATCCCGTCAAGGTGGCGGCAGCGGCTCTCGTTCCAATAAGGGTGCCGGTGAAAAGAAATTAGAGTTAGACAGACGTCACATTGAACATCGTATTACCGAATGCAAGCGGGAATTAGAGGTCGTTAAGAAAAACCGTATCACCCAGCGCAAAAGCCGCAAGAACAGTGCTATTCCGCAAGTTTCCCTGGTAGGCTATACCAACGCCGGCAAATCCACTATTATGAACCAGCTTTTAAGTTTTTACGGCAATTCTGAAATCGCACACAACGAGCACAAACTGGTACTGCAAAAGGATATGCTTTTTGCCACATTGGAAACCACCATTCGCAAAATTACACCGCCGAACAAATCACCGTTTTACTTGTCTGACACCGTAGGTTTTATCGATAAACTTCCTCACAATCTGGTAGATGCTTTCCGTTCTACTTTGGAAGAAGCTTGTGAAGCCGATTTGCTTTTGCAAGTAGTGGACGTGTCTGACCCATATTACAAAGACCAGATGCGTGTCACCAACGAAACTTTGGCAGAGCTCGGAGCAGGACACATTCCGCAAATCATCGTTTACAACAAAGCAGACAACGTACCGGATATCCCAAACATTCCGCGCGTAGGCAAGCACCAAATTCATATGGCTGCCCGAAGCGGTGTGGGTATTCCGGAACTTATGGAAATGATTATGTCCGAAGTTTACGGCAACCTCTTCTGCGCCAAGGTGTTGTTACCTTATACGGAAGGAAGCCTTTACAGCCTGATGCAAAAAGAAGCCAACATTCTTTCTCAGGAATACCGGGAAGATGGAATTTATTTGGAGTTAGAGGTAAATCCGCTGTATGAGCATAGGTTGAAAGCGTTTGTGATTGGTTAGCAAATTATAAAAGGGGCTGTCTATTTTCTGACAGCCCCATCTTAGTAATTTATTATTTTATAAAATCTTCTCTCATCGGAGTGAAAATGTCTAACATCAAACCATCATCCTCCAATGCGATTAAACCATGAGGAACACCCGCTTCCACATAGAAACACTCTCCTGCGGCAAGAATTTTTTTCTCTCCATTCAGATTTGCCTCAAAGCTTCCTCTAACAATGTAGCCGCACTGGCGGTGCGGATGTGTATGAACGACACCTTCCATGCCCTTTTTCCACAACAACTCCACTACCATCAAATCGTTAATATAACCCTTGATCGTGCGTATAACACCATTATCTAATACTTCCGGACAAAAGTCCTCTTTTAAAATAAATCCACCATCCATCACAATAAGCGCCTTTCCTTTTAGCCCTTAATACCAGTTGATGCAATACCTTCTACAAAGTACTTCTGCATGGAAAGGAAGATAATCAATACCGGAATTAAGGTGATAACAGATGCTGTCATAACCATACCATAATCTTGTGTATAGTCATCCAAGAATACTCGCAAACCTACCTGAACAGTTTTCTTAACCTGTGTTGTTAAATAAATGTATGGACCAAGGAAGTCATTCCATGTATTTACAAAGGTAAAGATGAACAGTGTAGATAATGCAGGTTTTGATAATGGCAACATAATCTTTGCCCAAATACCATATTCTGTCATACCATCAATTCTGGCTGCTTCACATAAAGAGTCTGGAATTCCCATATAGAACTGTCTCATTAAGAAAACACCAAAAGCCGTAAAGGAATGGATCAAGATGATTGCAAAATGAGTATCATTTAAATGCCAGCTTCTTAACATAATAAACTGAGGAACCATGTATACCTGCCATGGTACAGCAATCGTTGCAACATAAGCTAAGAACAATGTATCTCTATGCTTAAAACTTAATTTTGCAAATGCATATGCTGCAAAACTACTTGTAAAGAGCTGAACACATGCGGTAATTACAGTTATTTTTATGGTATTAATAAAATACTGTGCTAATGGAATCTTTTTCCAAATATCAAGGTAGTTTCTCCATCTTGGATTCTTTGGAAGCCATTGGATCGGTACTGTTAAGATATCCTTATCTAATTTTAAAGAAGATATGAACATCCATACAAATGGGATCAGAAGAATAACAGAAAATATTGCCAATCCGCCATATAATAAAATTCGTCTGATTAATTTCTGTTTTTTAGTCGTTCGCATAATTCTTCTCCCCTCTGAACTGGATCAGTGTTACGATTAAAACCAGAACAAACAGTATCATAGCGATTGCACTGGCATAACCGAACTGATTTCGACCAAAGGCCGTATCATAAATGTGATATACTAATACCAACGTCTTTGTACCAGGTCCACCTTCTGTTATCATAAGAACTCTATCGTATACCTTGAATGCATTGATCGTTAACATAATAATTACGAAGAATGTTGTTGGTTTTAACTGAGGCCAGGTAATATAGCGGAAACGTTGAACTGCATTCGCGCCATCCAAGCTCGCTGCTTCATATAATTCTCCTGAAATACCCTGAAGTCCGCCTAAGTAAACAACCATGTAATATCCCATGTCTTTCCAAACACTACACGCCACAACGGTAAACATCGCCCACTTTGGATCCGCCGCCCATTTTGGAAGCTGTTCTACTCCTAAGGAATAAAGGATATTATTTATCATACCGGCACCCGGGCTGAAAATAAGGTTCCATACAGCTGCACAAGCAACAAGACTTGCTACATATGGGAAAAATGCAATTGTACGGAATACAGCTCTACCCTTAATCAGCTTGCCATTCAACAACAACGCCAAAGATAACGCCATAACTAATGTCACCGGAACTGCAGCTACTGTATAAACAATAGTATTTACCAGGGCTTCCCAAAAGCGGTTGTCACTTGCCAAATCAATGAAGTTCTGAAATCCAACAAACTTCATTGGATTATTTCCATCCCATTCATGGAATGCAAGATAAAAGGCATATAATACAGGACCCAGTGTAAGTACAGAAAATCCGATAAAGTTTGGTGCAATAAAAGAATATGCCACCAAATTACGTTTTGTCTTTTTACTTAACATCGTCTATTCTCTTTCTATTTTAACTTATTATACTCTTCGTTCATGTATGCGATACCTTCATCTACAGTCATCGCACCTGTCATAATGTAGTCATGACCTGTCTTTAAAATAGTTGCAACTTCTGAACACTTTTCACCTAATGGAGTTTCAAATGTAATATTCTTCTTGCTTAAGAAAAGTTCTTTTGTCTGTTCATCCTGAGGAATACCTTTTACAGCCATAATTACATCTACAGCATCTGATGATAATGCACCTGGGAAATAACCTACAGAAGCAACAATCTTAGCACCTTCTTCGCCACCAGCAAATCTTGCAAAATCTTCTGCAACTTCCATGTTCTTTGTACCATTTACTACAGAAACACCCACGAAGTTACCGAGAGTATCTCCAGATTCTTTGCCTTCTGCGTGTGGATAAGCTGCAAGACCCCAGTCTGTAAGGTCTGGATACTGTCCTTCATTTAATCTGGTAATTAATGTACCAACTACCCAAGAACCTGTAGGAAGCATAGCAACATTACCCTGACCAAATGCTGCAAGGTAGTTTATACCACTAGTTTTGATAGTTGCATAATCCATACAAACACCATCTGCCTGCTGTGCAAGTACCATTTCATAATAAGGTTTGAAGTAATCATAGTTACCATCTAAAACGTTCTTACCTTCAGCAAGTACTGCAAAACCGTTTACCTGCCAGTCCCATGTATGGTAATGTGTACCATATTTTTCAGAACCGAATGATGTATCAGTTAATTTTCTTGCGATGTCATTAAATTCTTCATATGTCATATCGTTAGTTGGATATGGAACACCTGCTGCATCAAACATTGTTTTGTTGTAGAATACACAGTAGAAGTCTTTACGAAGTGGTAATGTATAGTAGTTACCATCAGACCATTTAAATAATTCTAAGTTTCCGCCGTAAGCATCTACATTAACCTTAGAAACATCTAATGGCTTTAATACGCCTTTCTGGATAAGGCTTACATAGCTTGCAGAGTCTTTGATTGCTACTACGTCGTATGGAGAATCATTTCCTGCTAACTGTGTAGCTAAGGATGTAGAGTAGTCACTGGAGCCAAGGTCTACGATTTCAATAGTAACATTAGGATTCTTGTCCATATAAGCATCCGCAATTGGAATCCAGTATGGCTGTGATTCTGCAGACCATAAAGCCCATTTCAAATGTACCTGGTCTTCTTTAGGATCAGCTACTTCTGTTTTCTCGCTTGTAGAAGTGCTTGGGGTTGTGTTTGTTGCACTGTTGCTTTCCTGCCCACAGCCTGTCATCAATACAGACATTGCCATAACGGAAGCTAATATACAACTAATTATTTTCTTTTTCATAGGTTTTGTACCTCCTTTTTTTGATGGTTATATTATACATTCTTTTCTTTTAAACCCCCATGCCATATTCCTTTTTTTATTTTCCATATTCTCCTATCTTTTGCACGAAGACTTATATTTTTCAACACTTAAAATGCACTATTCAACGAGCTCTTTCCCTTTGGTTGACAGTCGAATTTTTTTCAAATATAGTTAAATAATAACAAACTTTATGATTATGAATGAGAGTACATTATGAATAAACGTCATTTTTTCAAAAGCCTAAAGAAAAGACTCGTATTAATTACACTTTTTTTCACACTATTAACGGCCTCTTTGACTGCAACCTTTGGCTATATTTCATATCGTTCTATTTTGCAGGATAATCTAAGACAAACCACTTTGGGAAACCTTAAATTTTTAGCCAAAACTATTCAATTTGATTTAGATACCGTTATAAATCTTGCCAATATATGTGCTACAGATAACACAATTTCAAACTATTTGGATGCATCAAACAAGGAAATCAACTCTGACTCCATGTTGTCATACTCTGCCTGGAAACGTTTGGAAGAAGAGTATCGCAACAACCGCGGTAATCTTCACATTATTCGTATCGTCATTTCTAACTTAAAAAACAATTTTATTATGTTCAGTTCCAGAGAAGTAACCCATAATCTTCCAGTATCTCTTGTAATTGAAGAAAAACCATTTTTTAATGAACTCTATACTTCCGAAAATTTAATCAATATAGGTTTTATCGAAGACCCTCTTACACCATATTCCCAAAACAATCAAGTACTTCCGATTATAAAACCAATTTCTTCTTTTTATGGTAAGGACGATGCCGGATGGTGTTGTTTATTTATATCGCCCAACTTATTTATCAATCATATAAAAAATTATGCTCTGGAACCTGGCAGCAACCTTTATCTTTTCTTAGGAAATACTTTTTATTTCTGGGACGGAGAAACTCTAATAGAAACCGATATGCCCGAAACATCTAAAGATTTAATCACATATCAACTGGAAGGCGAAAATTGGTATTTACTTCAATCTATATCACAAGTTTCTTTATTTAAGCAAACCATCGTTTACATGTCAACACTCCTTGGTATAGCAGCAATTGTAATCCTCCTCGGTTTTGCCATAACAATATATTACCATGCCAACATTAATATTCCTATTCAAAAGATTACGAAAAAGCTCCGTCTTGTTGCAGAAGGAGATTTCACTCCGGAACCAGAGATTGAATGGAATAATGAACTTGGTGAAATTGGTCACGGTATTAATTCTATGTCCCAAAACATCACACAATTAATTGAGAAACAATCAGAGGACCAGAAGAAAAAGTACGAGCTAGAATATGAAATTCTTCAAAACCAACTAAATCCTCACTTTTTATATAATACGCTCAACACCATCTCTTGGATTGCTACTATTCAAGGTGCGAAAGGTATTATGGAAATGACCTCTTCCCTATCGCATTTGTTAAAAGCTATTTCCAAAAAAACTGGCGTCACACACTCTCTACAAGAAGAATTGACATTTTTGGAACATTACTTTTTAATTTTAAAATATCGGTACGTTGGACAACTGACTTTAAATACAGACATCGAAGACAATATACTTTTGAGAGCTATAGTTCCTAAATTTATCCTTCAGCTTGTGGTGGAAAATGCCGTATTCCACGGTATCGAACCAAAAGAAGAACGTGGCATTATTGATATTGTCATAAAGTTGGTAAATGATAGTAAAGATATTCTTTTGTCTATTACAGATAATGGAATCGGTATGACTTCGCAGCAAATTGAAAAAACATTATCTCATGCTTCCAGCAGTTCCGATTTATTCCGAAAAATCGGCATTTATAACTTGCAGGAACGTATTCATTATGCTTATGGAACCAATTATGGAATATCTATAGAAAGTGTTTCTGACAAACACACCACTGTAAAAATTTTAATTCCTTTTAAAACGGAGGATCATACGAATGTATAAACTTTTAATTGTAGATGATGAACCATTAGTATTAATTGGTCTGGAATCCATGCTTCCTTGGTCTAATTACAATATTACCATATGTGGAAGAGCCTCTAATGGTAAACAGGCTCTCGAAATGATTGAATCCCTTAATCCGGATTTCGTTATTACCGATGTCAAAATGCCTATTATGAATGGTTTAGAACTTTTGGAAGAATGCCACAAACGTTTCCGAACACCGCCTGAATTTATTATCTTAACTTGCTACGAAGATTTTCCATATGTAAAAGTAGCTCTACAGTATCGTGCTGTGGATTACATTATAAAACTTGGTTTACAACCTGCTGAACTAGCAGTAGCAATTCAACATGCCATAGAACTGCGTAAAGAAAAATTCCCTGCTATTGTTACTGCTACTACTTCCAACACCTCCGCTTCGGAAAATACTTCTATGGAACAGTACAAAAACAAATTTATCCTAAAACTTCTGCACAATCTTTTTGAATCGGATGAGCAGTTTTTCCTACAGGCAAAACAGTTAAAGCTTTCCTTTGATGCTTATGCCTACGCAGTTGCCTCTTGTCAACTTATAACCACACGCGTTTTTGAATCCAATGATGACTATATGACCTACTACCACAGCATTCTTTCCATGATTACCAATCTGCTGTCTAAATCATTAACGATTCATCTGATTACTTTAGATATGAAACATTTTTGTGTTTTACTAGAATTTCCGGAAAATTCCGTTTATCTGAATCCGGGTAAATTATACGAATTGTTAACGGACACCTTTCAAACCATTGATAATTATTTTAACGCTAAGATCTTCTGTGGAGTTGGTGACTACAAAGCACTTGTTAATATGGCCTGTGAATCTCATCAGGAAGCAAGGCAAATCAGCTCATCTTGCTCAGACGACGATCCGTTATTGTTTTATACCGACCAAAACACGAAAGAGAAAACAGCCGCCTTAAACAATATTTTTCAAGTTGCAATTTTAAAAGATGAGTTGCACAAAGCATTCAATGAATATGATACAGTTGCTTTTAAGAACATTATTGAGATCGTAACAGAACTGTTTCAAGATAACCCATCCAAATACGTTCAGGCCATGGACCTAACCTCTAAACTTTTGCACTGCTGTCTTACGAACATGCCTGATAGTGAAAGTTATTTAAGAGATAAATTTGCAGGCTATCATGATTCCTACTGTTCCTTATACAATCAGAACAGTACTGAAAAAATATTAAAGTGGCTGGAATTATTTAATCAGGCGATTTTAGAATTTTATAAAAAACAACACAGGAACTTCAAAAATGAATTGGTACAGAACGTTATGGGATATATTGATGAACATTTATCCGAAAAACTGATTTTAAATGATGTTGCTTCTATTTTTTCTATTAGCCCTAATTATTTAGGATACCTATTTAAAAAACACACTTCGTTGGGATTTAATGAATATGTTACAAAAGCTAAAATTTCAAAAGCCAAATTCCTGTTGTTTAACAGCGATTTGAAACTCTATGAAATATCCACTTTATTAGGATATGAGAACTATTTTTATTTCAGTAGAGTATTCAAAAAAGTGGAGGGTTGCTCTCCTAGCCAATATCTGAACAAACAACATCTTTCAGACTAACCAATATTTAAGCCGGGTTTCTCATAAATAGATAGCCCGGCTTTATTTTTATTTATCGATTTGTCCAATTGTAAAAATGATATTCTTTTTTGCGTTCTCTGACTGAACCACAAAGTCAATTAAATATACTTCCTCTACCGGCTTCATATTCATCTTGCAAATATCTAATCTTGGTTTGAAAGTATCTCTGCTTATCTCTAACGTACACTCCTTGTCTGCACATTCGATAAACCAGTTGTCGATTATTATCTTATTATCTTGAATAACAGGTGGAATTCTGGTAATAAATCTCTCTCTGATTTCTCCCAACACTTCTTCAAAACAATCTTCCATCACTATTTTGTTTTTCTGATTCTCATCTAACTTCACACAACGAATTAAAGATTTTGTAAGACCTTCTTCGTAAGCTCCTGAAAGTTCAAACATCACCATATCTTCATTCGCTTTTAACATTTTGGATGTGTGAATTCTTCCACGCAACTGATGCTGACCGTTTATAATTGGAACACTGTGTCCTGCAGAGGAAGCACATAAATTCTTATAACGATTTTCACCAAAATACTCACTGTCATATTCCGGCCAGCCAAGATCATCAATGATATATTTGCCATGAGAATAAAGTACAATATTCCCCAAATCATTGTGATTGTGTGGCTCATTATTTCTGCCGCCTTTTACTGCAAGACAAAAATCTGGATGCTTGTTAATGTACCATTGAGACTGTTTAAAAATATAACATGTTTTATTTTTCTTTTTTTTCTGACTCTTGCATAATTCAGGAGTATACCAGAACAAATCACGTATTACTTCTGCAAAACGATACCTGTAGTCTTCGTCGAACCAAATCGCATATTCCTCGTCAAATACCTGTGCATCTTCATACTCTTTTGCAAGGAAATGAATCAAACCGATACGATAGCTATAATTATGTGATGCATCAGAAAATGGCAATACATCATCCTTCTCTAAATAAACTTTTGTTGGGAACAATGCAATTTCTCGAACTTTGTCATTTTGGAATAAATCTAATTTTCCTCCGCTTAATTCTCTTAGCATCTCCGCATAATATGTAAAATATCCAAAACCATATCCCCAGTATAATATGCCTTCAAGACAGCATCCATCATCCTGATAACTGTCAATAAACTCCTGAATAGAATCAATAACCTTTGGATGAATAACCTGGTATTCTTCCCAGCCTCCCCAATACATAGCACATATTCCCGCGCCACCTGCACAAACAGCAGACCAATTATCCGTGTGGAATTTTAAATTATGCTCGGTATATGGTTGAATGATCCTTCGTCTTATTTCCTGTTCCACTCGATTTCTTACGATTGGAGAAATATATCCTTCCAGCAAATGACAAATTTCGCTCAATGTAATACCTGTTTCTGCAGAAAACAAATCAATTGTAATACTGCATTCACTAATATCCGTTACATCTTTTAAATGTGCCGGAAATGCCCATGTATATTCATTACAAACTGCCCAAAGAATATCCTCCAGGCCTTTAATCCATTTTTCCTCTTTTGTACTTAATGCCATAAGTGCATAGACATTCAAGCGTCTTCTATGCTCAATATACGCTGCCTCATATTCCAAGCGACTTCCCGTTTGAAAATATATCATATATTTGGAAAATGGAAGTTCTTTAATAGGTTCTTCCTCATATTTTTCAGCTGCTACTTTAATGTCCGCCAAATATCTGCGATTTCTTTCATTATCCGGAATCGTTGATGAAAAGTGATTATACATACTTTCCCCCCTCTAATGGTTTCATAATTATTCTTATTCCATTATAAGATTTTCACCGTTCAAATTACATGTCTGATTCCATTATATTTTTGTATAAATCCTCTATTCCTTTATCTCTGCTGTACCGCTACATTCCTGAAAATGCAATTCCAATTCCACACTGGCCATCAGAAATGCTCCTATGCCAAGCAAACTATTCACCTTTCTTGGCTCACTGATATAGTAATCATAAGAACCATCTCGCAGCATATCTCCGCCAAGACCTGATACATATATGGTCCCTCTTAAATTCAAGAGGTCATTCTCATCCACTTCGATAAACTCACGAATAATACCGTAAAACGCTTTTTTTGCATATTCCAAATACTTTTTATCGATGTATCCTTTTCGTACAGCTTTCAATAAAAAGTATGTAAACATACATGAGCAGGACGCTTCCGGGAAATTACCATATCTTTCCTCTTGATCTAAAACCTGATACCATACACCGGTCTTTTTGGATTGTACTTTTACAATACCTTCCGCCAGATCGCGCACCATATTTATCAGCTGTTTTCGTCCGTCATTTCCTTTAATATAATCCAACGTGTCTACCAAAGCACAAGCATACCATCCCACAGAACGTCCCCAAAAATTCGCAGAAAGTCCAGTTTCCTTATCTGCCCAAAAGCACTCTCTTTTCTCATCCCAGCCATGATACAATAACTGTGCTTCCGGATTTTTTAAATGTGTATCGATTAATTCGAATTGCTTCAGAACATCCGGATGTGACTGACTATCTTCAAACATCTTGCTGTACTCTGCGTAAAACGGCTGTCCCATATAAAGTCCATCCAGCCACATTTGATTAGCATATACTTTTTTGTGCCAAAAACCGCCTTCAGAAGTACGTGGGTGTTCTCTTAACTGTTCGCGTAACAAGTCCGTAGCCTTTTTATATTTGTCTTCTTTTGTCTTTTCATACAAATATAAAAAACATTTTCCGTTATTCACAAAATCGATATTGTACGCCTCTTTTTCATAATATTGAATGCTTCCGTCTTCCAGCAAGAAGTGATCCATATTGGATTTTATATACTGAAAATACTTTTCTTCACCGGTTATCTCGTATACCTTTTCTATTCCTTTGCATACCACACCATAATCGTATGCCCAACGATTTCTTAATTCCGGAAACTTACTAAGAACCGTATCTGCCATCCAGACAGACCACCTGCGTCCAAATACCTGCTGTACCATCGTTTTCTCCTCTCACCACTCCACTATTTCTCTGCTGTAAGCATCGTTAATTTCGCGTATAAATCTTCCAAAATAAATCTTGCATCAATATTTTTATAAACCTTTATCGGACGATTTTTTCCTGTATGTACATAGTTCATATTTGCATCGATTTCCGGAGCAGGCTTCCACTCCCATTCACCGCAATCACTGTAAAGCATTAGACCTATTGCAGGGGAATCGCCCAGGATTCTGTATTCAGTCGGTCTGCTTGTCCACTCATTATTAAATGCAATAACATTATCACACAAATACTTCCCAATTTCACCAAGAGGACGCACGCGGCTATACAACTCCGCAAAACTAACTGGTACCATACGATATACATTTCTAGGTACCTGCCATAACTCCACGGAAGATTTAAGAACCACATTCGCGGCAATTACATCGTTCTTTAAATTATACTCCCAACCACCGCTCGGCCAGTCTCTTCCGCCGATCCAAATGACTTTTACATCTTTTTTCAAGATTTCAGGCTCTAACAAAATCGCTGCCGCCATATCGGTAAGCGGTCCCAGAAAAGCTATGTATAATGCCCCCTCGTCTTCACGCATAGCCTCTTCTACAATAAGTCTGGCCCCTTCTGAAATCATAGGCACCCGTTCATCGCTCATCGCTCCTTCCGCTCCATGGAATACCGGAACACTCTGTTCTTTATTCATCAACTTCAGCACATGCTTGATTTCTTCGTAACTTTCCTGTTCGCTATTTAAAGATTTTTCCGTACCAAAATGTGCCGAAATCAATCCACGCAAATCAAAAGATTCTGTCAAAACCGCTTGAACAATAGCGAATTGGTCGTCCACTTCATTTTTTGCATCCGTATCAACAATAACTCTTATTTTTTTCTCTCCGGGAATTTGAAAAATACTCATACCCTTACCTCGAATAACTATTTGATTATATTATACTACATTTGATATTTCATTACAAAGATTATTCGCAAAAAAATCTCGCATCATAACACATGTTATAATGCGAGAATAATTTTGATATAAATTAGTTTTCTTTCTTCTTTGGAATCAATAACATACTAATTAATAATGCTACGATGTAAAGAACAAGTGTTAAAACTAATACTGCCTGATAGCCTTCCGGATTAACCATGTAACCGTGGCCATCATCTACTGCTGTACCAACGTTATTTACGATGATTGTTGCAATCTGATTACCTGTAAGACCAGCGAAGCCCCAAGCAGAAAGTACGATGCCGTGGATTGCACTGATGCTGCTCATACCGTAGTGGTCAGAAAGTAATGTAGGAACGTTACTGAAACCACCGCCGTAACCAGCGTTAACAGTAAATAAAAGGATAAGAACTAAAGCAAGTAAAACTACGCTTTGGCCTCTGTCCATGATACCCTGTGTTGCAACTACAGCACCTGTTGCAATAATAGATGCAATAAAGATAATTTTGTAGATAGAGTTTCTATCCTTCATAGTATCAGCCCAAGCAGAAAGACCAAGACGACCGCCTGCGTTGAAGATAGCTGTTACAGAAGAAAGAAGGCCTGCCATTGCACCAAGACCGATGCACTTGATGATCATCTTTTCCTGAGAAATCAAGCAAAGGCCACATGTAATGTTGATATAGAACATTAACCAAATACCGATAAATACAACCGGTTTGGACTTAATAACTGCCAATGCAGATTCGCCCTTTGCTTTCTTTGCAGGTTCATGCCAACCTTCCGGCTTAGCAAGTAATAAGTGACCTACAAACATCATTACAAAATAAACAGCTGCCAAAATCCAGAACATCTTGTAAATACCGCCTTCACCTAATGAAGAAAGCAAAGACTGCATAATAGGGCTGGCAATTGCCTTTGCAGCACCGAAACCTGCTACAGCAAGACCTGTTGCAAGACCCTTACGATCCTGGAACCAAAGCATAAGTGTCTTAACCGGTGAAAGGTAACCTGTACCAAGACCAATACCCATAATAAGACCATAGCAAAGATAAATACCAAGTAAAGCAACGATGTTGCCAGGGTTTTTACCACCTAACCAGATAAAGAAACCTGTTCCTGCCATACCTACTGAAAAGCAGATAGCTGCGATTAAAGAGGAACGGTGAATATCCTTTTCCACAATACCACCAAGGAATGCTGCGGACATACCTAAGAAAAAGATAGCGAAACTAAATGCCCACTCTGTAGCACCTTTGGAAAAACCGATGTAGTCTGCAATTTCCTGACTGAAAATAGACCAGCAATATACAGTACCAATACTACAGTGAAGTAATAATGCAGGAATCGCTGCACGAATCCATTTGTTTTGAATATTTTTCATATTTGAAACATCTCCCTTTTCTATGAAAAAACTTATAAATATGTAACTTCCAATTGCACATTGTACTCCTCAAATTGTAAATTATCAATACCAATTGGAATATTTTTTTTATTGTTTTTTAATAAATACAAAATATTATATTCTATTCGCTTTTTCCATGCGTAATTTGTAATATCTGTTGCTCTTTGAGAACAACCATGTACCCACGAAAAGTAAGGCAATTCCCGTAGCTAAAAGAGATCCGTCTTTGTCAGTGAACATTCCCAAAGTGCTGGACACATATACAACGATATTAATAGAAGCATGTAATATTACCGGCACTTTAAATTGTCCGGAATAATGGTATCCATACGCCAATATCAAGCCTAAAACAAAGGCATAAATCATTTGAACTCTGTTGCCATGATAAATCCCAAATGCTGCTGCGGATAAAAGTGCTGCGTAATTCGGCTTCATCAGCGTTTTGGCCTGTGTAAATAAAATACCTCTAAATATCAACTCTTCTGTAAGCGGAGCAAAAACACCATACATAAGAAGGCCTGCAACCATACCTACAGAATATAAATCGTCTGCCGCTTCCTTATAGTCTGCAAACTGCAAAAATCCCAAACAAGAAAATACAATATTAATGCCAACTGCCAAACTAAGACTTATCATAATCCATTTGAACCAATCCAAGCCGGTAAATTTAAGTTTTGGATTATTGCCTCTTTTCAAGCTCGGTTCACCGCCACCGATTTTGTACATAAGGAAAAATATCGTCACGGAACTAACCATAGACATAAGATTCATTACGGCAGTATGAAAAGCCACTTCTCCGGTTGCTGCATTCTCTGTTACAAGTATTTTATACCAAAACTCGTCTTGGTTGGACAAAGAATAAACTGCAAAGCTAACAACCTGGCTAATAAGCTGACTGCCAAAATAGAATAGAAGGAGCGGGTACGCTAATTTCCAAAATATCAAATACAAACTTGCCTTTGTTTCAGGTTCCTTAGCATCTGAAACCACTTCCGGATGATTTGCTTCATATTCTGCTCTTTGCGCCTTGGCTGCTGCCAACTGTGCCTGCAAACGTTCTTCTGCTTCTTTTTTTCTGGCCTCTTCCCTTTTAACCTCCAGCTCATTCCCTTCCATAAACAAATCCTGTAGCTCGGTCACACTTTCTGTCAGGTAATCCGGATTAGCCTCACGAAGTTCTTCTATAGAACCATAACCATAGGATACCGCCACAGAAGTAACACCGATTTCTTTGGCACCCTCTACATCAAATTTGCGGTCACCAACCATAACCACTTGTTCTTTGCGGATTTTTCCGTAGTGGAACAGTTGGTTCAATGCCTCGTGAATTACCTCTGCCTTATCGATGCGCGTTCCGTCTAATTCAGAACCCACAACCACTTCAAAATATTTATGGATGTTAAAATGATTTAATATGTCTTTTACAAAGCACTCCGGTTTAGAAGAAGCTACCGCCAAATGATATCCGTAATCCTTTAAATCGGACAACAATGCAGGGATTCCTTCGTACACTTCGTTTTCAAACTTTCCGGTAACAGAAAAACGCTCTCTATACTTTTCGATAGCTGCCACTGCCTGCTCTTCGCTAAGTCCGTAATACTGCATAAAGCTGTCTTTTAACGGAGGGCCGATAAAAGGCTCTAACTTATCCAAATCCGGCTCATCAATATCAAATGCCTTGAGGGCATATTGCACGCAAGTGCAAATCCCCACCTTAGGATCTGTTAGAGTGCCGTCCAAATCAAATAAAATGTAATTTTTATTAGTTATCATACTTGACCTCCATTAAGGCAAGCCCTTTTCCCGGTATCAGGTGACCGGCCCTGCTTCTGTCTTTTGCTTCTATTATGAAAGGAATATCCTCTGCTTTACGGATTCCGATTCCAACTTCTATTAAAGTTCCCATCATAATACGTACCATATGATACAAGAACCCATCCCCTCTAAAGGTAAAAATGATTTCTTCTCCCTCGCGCTCAATATCAATACTGTCTACCCTTCGAATGGTAGATTTTTTGCCACGCTTAGTGGAGGTGAAGGACTGAAAGTCGTGAGTGCCGCAAAGTGCTGTTGCAGCCTGCTTAATAGCTTCCATATCCAATTCTCCCGGCACTTGATGCACGTATTTTCGTCTGAATACAGGCTTCTTGTGGCTGTTCCAAATATGGTAGCAATACACTTTGCCCTTGGCATTTAATCTGGCATGAAAGCGCTCCGGCTTTTCTTCGCAACAGATAACAGAAATATCTTCCGGTAAATACAAATTCATATAGTCCATAATTTCCGTTGCGGTTTTCTCTGTTTCGATATGGAAGTTGGCAACCTGTCCATACGCATGTACACCCGCATCCGTTCTTCCTGCGCCCTGGATTTCTACTGCGGTACCACTCATTTTAGACAAAAGCGTTTCTATTTTGCCTTGTATGGTATTGTCCGTGGAAACCTGCTTCTGCCAGCCCTGATATCTGGTTCCTTCATACTGTAAAACTATTTTAAAATTGCGCACGTACTTTCCCTCATTACTTACTTACTACCCAAGGATTCTCTGCGCCTGTCATAAATGCTTTACAACCTCTCAAAGAATCGCCTACGATAGTGCTCAGATAATTATTTGTATAAAATGCCATATGATGAGAAACAATGACATTCGGATAACTGCGGAATAAAGCCAATTCTCGGTTTGTCAACACATCACACTTTCTATCGTAATAGCACAAATCAAACTCATTCTCTACTACGTCTAAAGCTGCGGAACCAACCTTACCACATTCTATAGCATCAGCTAATGCTTTGCTGTCAATAAGCCCGCCACGTCCGGTGTTTACAATAATCACACCTTGTTTCATGCGCTTAAAAGCTTCCGCATCAAGCATATGGAAGTTTTCTTCTGTAACAGGAAGATGTAAACTGATAATATCGGCCTGCTCCAGCAACTGTTCAAAAGAAACATATTCTCCATACTGCTTTGCTTTTTCATTTGGATAAATGTCGTAGCAAATTACTTTGCAACCAAATCCGGAAAGATTGCGCATTACGCTTTGTCCAATACGTCCGGTACCGATAATACCGACCGTCATATCCTTTAATTCTTTACCTAATAAACCGCGCAAGGTATAGTCCTGTACTCCGTTTCGCATCATAATCTCATTCATATGACGCATAGCCATAATCATAAGCATTACGGTATAATCAGCAACGCCATCAGGACCATATGGAGTGTTGGCAACGGTAATACCAAATTCCTTGGCTGCTGCCACATCTATATGGTCATAACCAATGCAACGGGTCACAATGTATCGTACACCTTTATCATAATACGCCTGCATCAGTTCTCTTCCGATAGGTGTAGTAGTAATATCTACACATGTACTACCTTCTACAAGATGTAAATTGTCTAAAGTAGGAATTTCATTTGTAATAACCAGCTTAAGTCCCAGCTCTTCTGCACAACTTTGAAACTCCGGCAATTCATCATAACTTCTACAACTAAATACGGTAACCTGCATAATTTACTCCTTGTTTTTTGTTTGATAATGTTTTAGCTCCTCCAGTTCCTTTTCATCAAACCGGCGAAGTGCATTTATACGTCCGATAAGCAATGCCATTGATTGCTCAGCATTTTTAAATATGCCTTCTTTGTATAAAGTAGCAGTTAAAATTCCCAAAGGAACTGCAATAATCATTCCGAATACACCTGACAGTTTGTATCCTGCAAACAACAAAAACAGGGTCGGTATTGGATGCACTCCCAAAGTATCTCCTACAAACTTCGGCTGAATAAATTGACGAACCAACTGAGAAATTCCCCATATCAGCAATAATCCGATAGCAGAAATATAGTCACCATTAATAAATTCAATCAAAGTCCAAGGCCACAACACTGCCCCGGTACCAAATACCGGCAGCAAATCTAAAACTGCTATTCCAACAGCAATAATAATTGCATATTTTACTTTTAGTATAGTCAATCCGATAAAAATCAATAAATAAATCCAAATTTCAATTTTAAATTGCGCTTTAAAATAGCCACCAATGGATTTTGTGATACATCTGCGAACTATACTCCATAAATTTTGTATCCCCTTCGGCGTAAAGTCGTGCAACTTCTGAAAAATCATTTCACGCTCCACCACAAAGAAATAGGTCGCAATCACGCACATAATCGTAAAAATAATGATATCCGGCACTTTGCTCGCCAAGCTTCCTACTGCGGAAATAGTTGGCGCACTTAAACTGCTCATCAAATTGCCTACATAATCGCCACTATTGGAAATGAAATCCTCTAACGCAGTGGTACCTTCTCCTGGCAACTTATCGAGTACATCGAACAACAAATTAAAGGTTCCTTGAGTTTCCAGACGAATGCTTTCCCACATCTGCGGCAAATCCAAAAGGAAGTTTGTTATTAACTTTCCGAGATACATAAATAAATTATAGATAATTGCAATAATTCCGGAAATAATAGCAATAACTACAAACACCATACTCATTTTGCGTTTTAGTTTCAGGTGTCTTTCTACAAACTTTACAATCGGCGTTGCAATCCATGCGATAATCCATGCTACCACAAAAGGCATGAAAAACACGAATAACTTTGGCAGAAGAAATATGATGAACAATAAGGAAATTGCAAAAATACATAAATTACATGCAATTTTGATATATGTAAAATTTCTTTGTTCCATACCTACTCCTGTCCCATACAAATACCATCTATGTATGCGTAGATTTCATCTCTCCCTTGCTTTGTTTCCGCTGAAAACGGAATAACCTTGGTGCCTTTTACCACACGTAAGCTTTCTTTAATCATCTTAACATGCTTCTGCACCTGACTTCTATTGATTTTGTCTAACTTCGTTGCAATAATAACCGGTTCATAGCCCTGGTCCAAAATCCATTGATACATATGTTTGTCGTTACCGGAAGGCTCATGACGGATATCTACCAACAAAAACACGCACTTAAGCATTTGTGAAGTGTGAAGATATTTTTCAATCATCTTACCCCACTGCGCTTTTACTTCTTCGTTGGCTCTGGCATAACCGTATCCCGGTAAATCTACAAAATACAAAGCTCCTTCGGCTTTTTCCGGGAGCTTGGTACCATCCTCTTGTAAAGCTTCCCACTCATGATAACAGGATACATGATAAAAATTTATAGTCTGAGTTTTGCCCGGCTGAGCACTGGTACGTGCTAAATTCTTACGATTCATCAGGCTGTTTATCAGAGAGGATTTGCCTACATTACTCTTGCCCGCAAAAGCAATTTCAAATTTTTCATTATCCGGAAACTTGCTGGTAATACCGCATACAGTTTCCAAATTTACATCTTTAATAATCATGCTTTTTCCTTTCTGAGAATACTTATCTCCCAAAAAACTACACAAATGCGTACTTAAAAACTTCACCCATATGAGATACCGGAATAACCTCCATATCCCCGATAATTTCTGAAGATAATTCAGCTAAATCTTTGCTGTTCTCTTCCGGAATAAGTACTCTTTTGATTCCTGCCATGTTGGCTGCCAAAAGCTTTTCTTTTAATCCGCCGATTGGCATTACCTTTCCGCGAAGGTTCACTTCTCCGGTCATAGCAATCAAATGGTCTACCGGTTTCTTGGCAAAAGCACTAAGCATTGCTGTAGCCATAGTAATACCTGCACTCGGTCCATCCTTTGGAACTGCACCTGCAGGAATATGTAAGTGGAAGTTGTGTGTGTCGAAATACTCGTTCTTTAGGCCATACTCCTCTGCAACACTTCTTGCATAAGAAAAAGCAATTTGTGCAGATTCCTGCATTACATCACCCATCTGACCGGTCAGCTTCCACTCGCCCTTGCCCGGCATAGTGTTAACCTGAATTTCCAAAGTATCGCCACCCACGCTGGTCCATGCCAAACCACGCACAATTCCGATCTCCGGCTGTTTGTTTACACTGATTCGGTGATACTTTTCTTTGCCTAAAAACGCGGAAATATTGTTTATTGTAACTTTTACCTGTTCTTTGCTTCCATCGCTTAAAAGCTTGCGTGCCGCTTTTCTGCACACTTCGCCGATAATACGTTCCAAATTACGAACGCCTGCTTCTCTGGTGTAACTGCTAATCATCTTTCTAAGAGCACCATCCGTAAAGCTGATAACTTCTTCCATGCCATGCTCTTTTACCTGTTTTGGCACCAAATGCTTTTTCGCAATGTGGAACTTTTCATTAGCGGTATAACTATTTACTTCTATTACATCCATTCTGTCCAAAAGTGGAGTCGGAATGCTAGAAATGTCATTTGCGGTCGCCACAAAAAATACTTCAGATAAATCCAAAGGCACTTCCAAATAGTTATCACGGAATGCCTTGTTCTGCTCAGGGTCTAATACCTCAAGCAATGCTGCAAAAGCATCCCCTCTGTGGTCCACGCCCACTTTATCAATTTCATCCAAAAGCATTACCGGGTTTTTGGTGCCTGCCTGACGGATACCTGC
>JAZOSF010000035.1:0-20913 GCA_045657025.1 Lachnospiraceae bacterium
GCGTCATACCAGGTCTTACCGGTATGCATATCCACTTCTAATTCCACCTTAAGCTTAGCTGCTTCCTTCATACTGCGATAAAGGATTTCCTTTACTGCTTCCACCTCAGTTTTCAGTGTCTCAATAACTAATTCGTCATGCACTTGCAAAATAAGTCTTGATTTTAATCCGGCATTTTTTAGTCCTTCATATACGCGAATCATGGCAATTTTCATAATATCTGCCGCAGTCCCCTGAATCGGGCTGTTCATTGCGATTCGTTCACCAAAACTTCTCTGCATAAAGTTGGAGCTTTTGAGTTCCGGTACAGGACGCTTGCGTCCATACAAAGTTTCTACGTAACCCAATTCTTTCGCATCATTTACCAATTTGTCCAAAAAGATTTTGATACCCGGATAAGTTGCAAAATACTGGTCGATATACTCCTTGGCTTCCTTGGTAGAGATGGACAAATCCTGGCTAAGTCCAAAGGAACTGATTCCATAAACAATACCAAAATTTACAGCCTTTGCATTGCGGCGCTGCAAATCGGTTACTTCCTCAAACGGGGTATGGAACACCTTGGATGCTGTAATGCGGTGAATGTCCTCGCTCATAGCATAGGCTTCAATCAAAGCTTCATCACCGGACATATGGGCCAATACTCTAAGCTCAATTTGAGAATAATCCGCATCCATCAGTACGTAACCGTCTTCCGGTACAAACACTTTTCGAATCTGGCGTCCTAATTCGGTTCGCATAGGAATGTTCTGTAAATTTGGCTCTGTAGAGCTCAAACGCCCCGTAGCAGTAATGGTTTGTTGGAATTTTGTATGAATGCGGCTGTCCTCGCCGATATAAGCACTCAAACCATCTGCATAGGTACTCTTTAACTTAGCTAAACCTCTGTATTCTAAAATTTCTGCTACGATGGAATATTCCGGCGCAAGTTTTTCCAATACATCGGCAGCGGTAGAATAACCGGTCTTGGTCTTTTTGCCGCCTTTTAGTCCCATCTTTTCAAATAAAATCTCACCTAACTGTTTTGGTGAATTGATATTAAACTGCTCTCCGGCTTTTTCCCAAATGCTCTGCTCTAATTCAGTAATACGGCCTGCCAACTTCTCTCCGTAAGAAACCAGCTCTTCTTTTTGCGCTTTGATACCATACTTCTCCATAGAGTATAATACCAGCGACAACGGCATCTCTATGTCTCGCATAAGCAAATCCATACCAAGCTCTTTTACGCGCTCCCAAATCGGCTTGTACGCTGCCTTACACACATAAGCCTGATAACATGCGTACTGGTAAAGCTTGTCCGGTTCCGTCTCCATAACAGTAGAAAACTTTTGCTTGCCAATAATCTCTTCCATAGAAGTTATTGTCATGCCCAAATATTCTGCACCGATGCTAATGGCATCGTAGTCGCTCTTTAAAGGATTACACAAGTATGCTCCAATAATAAGGTCTGTGTAACGCTTAGTGCTCTCCTGCTGTAAATAATCATAATAATCTTTGATACCACACACAGAAATAGCAGTTTTTTGGGATAATTCGCATACTTTATCTGCCAAATACCCTTCTGTTACAAAGCCTTGTGCCGGAATGCAAACCGTTTCCTCGTCAAAAGACAAAGCCACCGCATAGAATTCCTCTTCGTTTAATGCAAAAAGACCTGTCAAATCACTCTTTGCAGCATTTGAAAAAATATCTTCCACTTCGCCAAACTCGGTAATAATCCGAAAATCTTCTGTAACCTTGGTGGTATTCTCTATGGAAACTATTTCATCAAATTTCTTGATAATGCTCTTTAATTCCAGACGTTTGCAAATCACATAAGCTTCGTTTGTAAAAGGATTGTGTACACGCGCTTTGTCGTAATCCATTTCCACATCGCTATCAATTTTGATGGTAGCAAGCACTTTACTCAAATCTGCCAACTCTCTATTAGCAATCAAGGATTCACGAATACTTTTCTTAGATATTTCTTCTACATGTGCATATATTCCCTCCAAAGAGCCATACTCTGCCATCAATCCGGCTGCAGTCTTTTCTCCCACCTTTGGAACGCCCGGAATATTATCAGAAGTATCACCCATAAGTGCTTTCAAATCGATAAAGCCCTCCGGAGTCACGCCGTACTTTTCCACAACCTGTGTGGCATAGTAATCCTCAATCTCCGTCTTGCCCATACGGGTTTTTGGAATACGAATTTTAATCTGATCCGTAGCAATCTGCAGCAAATCTCTGTCTCCGGAAATTAAGCTTACTGCTTTTCCTTCTTTTTCTGCTTTTTTTGCTAAAGTACCTAAAATATCGTCTGCCTCTAATCCCGGCTGCTCAAATATTATAATTTCCATAGCGCGCAAAAGTTCCTTCAGCACCGGAACCTGCTCACGCAACTCGTCTGGCATACCTTTTCGTGTGCCTTTGTAATCCGCATACATTAAATGTCTGAATGTAGGGGCATGAACATCAAAAGCAACAGCCAGGTAATCTGGCTGCTCTTCCTCTAAAATCTTAAACATAATATTTAAGAAACCATATATTGCATTGGTATGAAGTCCTTCACTGTTTGTCAAATCAGGAACCCCGTAAAAAGCCCTGTTTAAAATACTTAATCCGTCAATTAAAACTACCTTTTGCATAACACCCCTACTTTAACATATTCCATACTAGAATACCTACGATTACAGCTATAATAATAGCGCCACCAAGAATGTCCCATAAAATTATGGCAACATCCGGGGATAGCCATCTACTACGTTTCTTTTTTGTGTCACTTTTTTCTTTCAAACGCTTATTCAGTTCTGTATTTAAATCAAAAGACTCACCGGATTCCAAGCGATTTAACCCTTCTGCCAGCAAAAACTCAATCGTAAGCTCTTCCCTGCAATCAGCGCAATCTTTGATATGTTCCAGTATTTTTTCCTCCTCTTTGGGAGTACATTCATTTTTTAAAAATTTAGGAATTAATTTCTGAATATTTTTACAATCCATACCGCGGAATCCTTCCAACCATATGTATTTATTTTATTCCATATATAATTTTAAATCAAGCATAATATTCTGTTTGCAATTATCTCGTAGTTGTAATAAAATAAAATTAGTAAAATATTGCAAAACATAAAGGAGAAGAATCATGTTATCATTTTTCAAGAAGAAAAAAACAGAAGCAACTGTTTCACCAAATGCATTAAAAGCATTCCTTTCCGGCAAAGTCATTCCTATTGAAGAAGTAAATGACCCTGTATTTTCCACTAAAGTTTTAGGAAATGGTCTTGCAATTGAACCAATCACTGACCTTATTGTTGCACCATGTGACGGCGTTATCTCTACTGTTATGGCAGACTCCAAGCATGCTGTTGGTATATCTGCTGCAAACGGTATGGAGTTACTCATTCATGAAGGTGTTGATACCGTATCCTTAAATGGCGAAGGTTTTGAACTCTATGTAAACGAAGGTGATGCTGTTAAAGCAGGCGACAAGTTAATCAAATTTGACGCAGACATTATTAAATCTCATAGTTTACCTATCACTTGCATTTTAGCAATTACAAATTCAGACGATTATCCAAACCTTAAGCTTCACACAGGCATGGATGCCGTTGTAGGTGAAACTATTATCGTTGAATAAAGCACACATATTTTTTAAATGATCTTCCTTCGGGAAGGTCATTTTTTTTGCAAAAAACAAGGCTATGCATTGCACAGCCTTATTATCTGATATTCATTTGTCAAAATTATAAATTTTCTTCGAAGAACTTCTGAACAGATTCAATACAAGCCGCTTCATCTTCACCTTCTGCGGAAACTGTTACAACATGGTCCTTCTTTACGCCCATGCTCATAATAGCCATTAAACGCTTCGCGTCAGCTTTCTTTGTACCATTATCTACTGTAATAGTGCTTTTCCATTTCATTGCTTCTTTTGCAAGCATACCTGCCGGTCTTGCATGGATACCAAGTTCATCCTTAATTGTGTAAGTAAAAGATACCATATGTTTTCTCCTTAATATATAAATATTTTAATTAGTCACAATCTCTGATAAGTTTGCGCAAATCCAAGGTGTACGCAGGAGATACGGACAACTCATCCATTCCCATCTCAAGGAATCTCTTGGTCAATTCCATATCCGCTCCCAATTCACCACAAATACCGCACCATGCACCATGCTTGTGAGCGTTCTCGCAAGTCCACTGTATCAGACGAAGCACAGCCTCATGATGTGGATCAAAGAAACAATCAAGTGACTGGTTCTGACGGTCAATTGCCATAGTGTACTGGCTCAAATCGTTTGTACCAATGCTAAAGAAATCTACGTGCGGTGCAAGAATATCACTTATTACCGCTGCTGCAGGTGTCTCAATCATAATACCAAGTTCCACTGCACCATATGTAATATTTTCTTTGTCAAGCTCTGCCTTTACCTCTGCCACAATGCTCTTAATGTCCATAATTTCCTTTAATGAGATTATCATTGGAAACATAATAGACAAGCTTCCATAAACACTGGCTCTGTACAAAGCACGAAGCTGAGTCTTAAACACTTCCGGCTGTGTGAGGCAAATGCGGATAGCTCTTAAACCGAGTGCAGGATTTTCTTCTGCTGCAATGCCGAAATAATCTGCCTGCTTGTCAGCGCCGATATCCAAGGTGCGAATAATGACTTTCTTGCCACCCATCTTGGATAATACTGTCTTGTAAGCCTCAAACTGCTCATCTTCACTTGGGAAAGTGTCTCTGCCAAGGTATAGAAATTCACTACGGAATAAACCAATTCCTTCGGAATCATTTTCTAATACAGCATCTATGTCCTGAATACTACCGATATTGGAATACAAATGAACTTTCTGTCCACTTTTTGTAACGGTTTCCTTGCCCTTCAACTCCTGTAAAAGTGCTCTCTGCTCATCAGCTTTGGCTTTCTTCGCCAGCATCTTTGTCATAGTTTCTTCGTCCGGATTTACATAAATAACACCGGCAAAACCATCAACAATTGCAGTTAAACCATCATACTTCATATCAACATCAATGTCTGTTGTTACTAAAGAAGGGATATTCATAGTTCTTGCCAAAATCGCTGTATGAGAATTTGCAGAACCCTTCTGTGTAACCAATGCAAGAAGTTTGTCTTTGTCAAACTGAACGGTTTCACTTGGGGCTAAGTCCTCTGCAAGAATAATAACCGGTTCCGGCATGGCTTCCGGTGTAGCCTGTGTACCATTCAAAATAGAAATAACACGCTCGGAAATATCCTTGATATCTGCCGCACGTCCTCTCATGTAATCATCGTCCATGCTTAAAAACATAGCCGCAAACTGCTCACATGTAATAAATACAGCATACTCTGCATTTACACTCTCACCTTCGATCATGCCGACAATGGAATCATTGTAATCCAAATCCTCTAATAACATCTGGTGTACATCAAAAATCATCGCCTCTTCTTCGCCAACATCACGAAGTGCCTTTTCATATAAACCTTTTAATTGTCCTAATGCTTTAGCCTTTGCAGTCTCGAAACGTATAATTTCTGCAGCGGTATCTTCTACAAGCTCTTTTTTAATATTCTTCTCGGCCTTCTTGAATACAAATATCTTGCCAATTGCTACGCCTTTGTATACGCTTTTACCTTCTCTAACAAGCATATCCACAATGATTCCTCCTTTATAGCATGCTAAGAGCACACGTCTCGACTTTACTAATTTTATCATACCATACTTTTTATTTTTTTCAATATTTTAACCAATAAAATATAATAAATTTTGTATTTTTCAAGGCACAATACACAGAATACCATAGTTTTTAAGACATATGCATAATCACTTTGCACAAAAAGGGCGCTGCCCTCAGCTTTTCGCTTTGAACAACGCCCATTTGTTTAAAAGGGAATTAAATTTAAACCTTATTTGCAGAGTTTTTTAAATTCGTCTGCTACGAACTGTACCTTTGTACCGATAATAATCTGAATGCTTGTTTTGCCAGGACGAATAATACCTGCTACACCTGCAGATTTGATTTTCTTTTCGTCAACCTGAGCCTGGTCTTTAATCTCAAGACGAAGTCTTGTGATACAGTTATCGATAGATGTAACGTTTGCTGCACCGCCAATACCCTCTAAAATGATTGCTGCAACTTTTGCATAGTCATCATTAGATAAAACTGCAGCCTTTTCAGCTTCAAGATCTTCATCTTCACGACCTGGTGTCTTAAGGTCGAATTTTGTGATGATTATTCTAAATGCTACATAGTAGATCACTGCAAATACAGCACCAATTGCAAGTAACAAGAATACGTTTAATGCATGAGGAGCTTTGAAGCTCAATATGTAGTCAACTAAACCTGCTGAGAAGTTGAAACCTGCTCTTGTAGGTAAAGCTGCAACAACTGCACAAGAAATACCTGTTAATACTGCATGTAATAAGTAAGCTGCTGGAGCTAAGAACATAAATGCAAATTCAAGTGGTTCTGTAACACCTGTGAAGAAAGAAGACAATGCTGCTGCTGCTAATAAAGCGCCTGCTGCTTTTTTCTTTTCAGGTTTTGCTGTGTGATACATAGCCAATGCTGCTGCCGGCAAACCGAACATCATAACTGGGAAGAAACCAGCCATGTACTGTCCTGTAACACCTGTTGTACCTGTACCTGCCCAGAAGTTAGCAAGATCGTTAACGTCTGCTACGTCGAACCAGAATACAGAGTTAAGAGCATGGTGTAAACCAACCGGAATTAATAATCTGTTCAAGAAACCGTAGATACCAGCGCCAATTGCTCCTGTAGAAAGGATAGCTTTACCAAATCCTACAAGACCGCCATATACTAATGGCCATACGAAGAACAGAACTACACATACTGCGAGAGAAACGAAAGATGTTACGATAGCAACACTTCTTCTACCGCTGAAGAATCCAAGTGCATCTGGAAGTTTAGTGTTTTTGAACTTATTGTAGCAAGCTGCACCAATCATACCAGATAAGATACCTGTGAACTGAGAGCCGATTTTTGCGAATGCAGGATCTGCCTCAGCGCCTGTGTACATTGCAACTGCACCAGAAGATAATACTGTTGTAATTACTAACCAAGATACAAAACCAGCCAAACCTGCTGAGCCTTCGTTGTCATCTGACAAACCAATACCAACACCGATAGCAAAAAGCATTGCCATGTTGTCGATAAGAGCACCGCCTGCTTTAAGTAAGAAAGCAGCGATAATACTGTTTGCACCCCAACCTGTTGGGTCAATCCAATAACCAATACCCATAAAGATAGAGGCTACAGGAAGGGCTGCTACTGGAAGCATTAAAGCTTTACCAAGTTTCTGAAAATATTTCATACTTTTTCTCCTTTCAACTTAAATCCCTTTTAATTTCGGATTCTTTTGATACAAATCGTCCAACAAAAAAATCCTTATACACATAATATATCTTATTCTATGTGTTTTGTCAATTTTGACCTTGAATTCTTTTGCATTTTATTTTTTTTTGTTAAAAAATACCAAAAAAATCTTTTGCACTTTTTACATTATGCGATATAATAGATTTAGAGATATAATATTCTATGTTTAGAGGAGGACATCTTATGCTTATTCAAAGTAAAAAAATATGGATTGCAGATCAATTTTTCCCTGCAATCATTGAAATGGACCAAGGCAAAATTACAAACGTTTTACCATATGGCTCTGTTTCTGTAGATATTGACTATGGTGAGAGCCGAATTGTTCCGGGTTTTATTGATATACATTGCCATGGTGCTTACACGTTTGATACCAATGATGCACACGAAGAAGGCCTACGCAACTGGACAAAGAATATCGTTTCCGAGGGTGTAACCGGTTTCCTCGCTACTACTATCACTCAAAGTGAGGAAGTGCTCACAGGCGCGCTTACCAATGTTGCCAAAGTAATCGCTGACGGATACGAAGGCGCTGAAATTTTAGGTGTTCATTTCGAGGGTCCTTATTTGAACATGAAATACAAAGGTGCCCAGCCGGAACAGTATATTGTAAAGCCTTCTGTTGAGCAGTTTAAGAAATATCAGACTGCTGCCAATGGCCATATCCGCTTAATTACTCTTGCAACAGAAACGGACGAGGATTTTGCCCTTACGGAATACTGCTCACAAAACGGTGTGGTAGTAAGTATCGGTCATTCAGATGCCACCTACGAGCAGGCCGTAATTGCCTATGCTCACGGCGCACGCAGCATGACACATGTTTATAACGGCATGACACCGTTTAACCATCGTGCAAACGGTCTTGTTGGCGCCGCATACAGATTACGCACTATGTATGGTGAAATCATCTGTGACGGCAACCACTCTACTCTTGCAGCATTAAACAATTTCTTTATGTGCAAAGGTCCTGATTATGCAATTATGGTTTCCGATGCCTTGATGGCAAAAGGAACTCCTATCGGCAGTAAGCATATTTTTGGTGGTAACGAAATTATTATTTACCCGGATGGCAGCGCACACTTAACCGGTGCAGGCAATCTTGCGGGCTCCACCCTTAAGTTGAATGAAGGATTGCGTCTGCTTGTAGAGGAAGCATTGATTCCTTTTAATTACGCTATCAATGCTTGTACTATTAACCCCGCACGTTGTATCGGTGTGGATAACCGCAAGGGTACTATCGGCGTAGGTATGGATGCAGATTTAGTTGTTTTGGATTCTGATTATAATGTCCTTCAGACCTACTGTATGGGACAAGCAAAGTTATAATTAACCGAGGTTTTATGAAAAAGATTTCTTTAATTGCGCTGGATTTGGACGGAACCTTATTGGACAGCTCCCTGCAAATCTCACTTGAAAACCAACAAAGCATTCGCAATGCCATTGCACAAGGTGTAGAAGTTATTATTGCTACCGGAAGGTCATACCACGGAATTCCTATTGAGCAATTAGCGAGCCTGGGAATCAAATACGTAATCACCTCTAACGGTGCCGCTATTTACAAAATCCCGGAGAAGGCATGCATTTTCGAGGACAACATTCCTTTTGAAACAATTCTTCCTATTGTACAGAAATTATCCGGTTTTGATATTTTGTTACACATTTTTATAAATGGTCAGTGTTACAGTCAAACTTCCAAGCTATCCATCATTGACAAGCTTTCTTGCACAGATGCTTTTCGAACTTTTTTACGTACGGTTGGTGTCCAAACAGATGACCTGACAGAATATCTGGTTTCGCAAAGAACTCCTGTCCAAAAAGGTTGCATCACCTTTTATCGGGATGAGGATGATAATGTAAAGGATTGGGAAGACGTCTACACTTATTTAGCGAGTCAATCTATGCTAAAATGCGTAGACGGCGGCGTGGCAAACCTAGAATTTACCAACGCAAAGGTAAGTAAGGCCCATGCCCTGAAAGTTCTCGCAGACTACCTTTCTGTTTCCATGGAGGAAACTATGGCTTGCGGTGATTCCGAAAACGATTTGGATATAATTGAAGCAGCCGGCATTGGGGTTGCGATGGACAACGCTGCAGACATGGTAAAGGCTAGTGCTGATTTCATTTCTCTTACAAACAATCAACATGGGGTTGCATATGCAATCAACCATTTTTTAGACATCCATTAACAACAAAGAACTCTCAAACCACTTACTGATTTGAGAGTTCTTTTTATTTAATAGCCTGATTAAAATATTCGTAATAATTATTGTTCAAAATACCTGCCGAATGTTTGTGTAACATTTTCACATAATTCTTCATGGCAGATATATATTCTTCGCTTACCGGTTCTCCGGTTCGTGACACTACCTCGCCGGTCTTTTTGTTGTAAGAAGCCACACTGGATATAAAGCTTCTGTTGGAAAATACTACAAGAGGTTCACTGTCTGAGAAAATGTCTCTGCCGGAATATAACCTGGAATCATATTCAAATCCAAACAAATTCAAAAGAGTAGGCATTAAGTCCATGGCACCACAAGGTTCATTCACTTCTACAGTCTCCATCTGGGAATTCCACAAAATCAAACTGTTGCGATAGATATCTAGAGAATTATCCAATTCCATCCCCATCAATTCTTCGTAATTATCCAAATTCATAGCATACGGATAATGGTCTGTGCTCAAGCAAATTACGGTGTTTTCCAGCTTGCCTGCCGCATAAAGCTGTTGAATCAAATAGGCAAGTGCCCTGTCTAACTCAATATTACAAGCAATATACGCCTTGCCCTCTTCAGAATACGGCAAATCTTTTACTTCTTCATAATGAAGGCTGGACATTCTGTTTCCCCTGAAATTATAATTCATGTGTCCAGAAACAGTCATATAGTATACGTGAAAACGCTCCTCGTCCACATATTCCGGAATAGTGGCTTTAAACATATCCAAATCGGATGCCGGCCAATAATTTGCATTTTCCATTTGGAATACACTGCTTCCCCACTCTGCTTCGTTTAAATCACCTAATTTAGAGGCTTTGAAGTTATAGCCCAGATTTGGATGACTTAAATGTCTGTCGTAATAGGACAAGGTATTGTTGTGATATGCAAAACAACTGCTGCCTTCTGCCTTGAAATAATTTGCCAAGCTAAATGGCTGGCTGTTCCCCGCAGACCTAGTCATGCTAAACTGCTGATCCGGAATAAGACCCGTCAAATTCACATATTCGCCGTCACTGGTACTGGTCTGCCACAAAGGTACATAGTACTCATTAACAACCACACCACTATGGGTCAGTTGATACAAAGTCGGTGTCAATTTTCCATCAATTGCTGCAGTGGAAAAGCCCTCTGCCGTAATATAAATCAAATTATAGCCTTCAAACAAACCGGTATATTCATTGGTCTTGGACGGCTTCATAGAAAATACATAGTCTGTAATCTTGTCTACTTCATCGGAACCTATTTCTTTTAAATATTCATAATCTACGTTTAAAACCTGTTCTTTGTAAACGGGTGCTTCCGGTTCCATTGGAACATTCTCAGTGCTTGTAGCAGACTCCGTGGATTCGGAATTTTCTATAGTATTGCTTTCGGTAGTATTGCCATCCGGCATTTGCGGAATCGCTTCAAGCTCTTCGCCATACTCCGGAAGCTTCACCAAATCCAGATCTCTAAACCAAAATGCCATTACACCAAAATCTTCCAACACATCGTCCGGATATCCAAACTCTTGATATTCCGTATACTTTTCTTCATTACTCTTGTACAAAAGTACAAAAGAACCTGCCAACAACACACCTGCCATCAAAAGACAAATTGACTGTATTGCAACCCTTTTTGTGGTTAATGCTTCTTCTTCCGGATTCCAAAGCTTATACACGGCTACCATCCATACAATCCCCAGCGCCAAGGCAATAAGACCCAAACCGGAATCTAGAATAGCCTGAAGAGCCTCTCTCCAATAATTCGTTAAAGCATCTTCACCACCCACAAGTGCCGCATCAATCAATAAAGGCTGTTTGAAAATAGAACGATATACCATTTGGCTGGCGAACAGCACATAATCAGCACCCAGGCAAACGCCCATAAAGATTTTATTTCCTCTGCCCTTCAAAAGGCTCTGCAAAAAACCCTGCAAAGCAGAAATAAATAAAATCACAAAAACTCCCGGTAAAAGATACACCTTTACGTTTTGCCAGAAAAACAAGTGGAGTATAAATTCCATATATATAAAGTTTACAAAATAAAACAAAGCAGACATTCTCATACGTACACCCTAAATATATATTCAAATAATATGTAATAAACTATATACTAGAATACAGGAAAAGCCCTTTCAACACAATGAGTTTTAGCAATTCTTAAGAATCTAGTCAGCATTTTTATGTTTTCCAATTATTTACAAATTAATCCCAAGTACTTTTCCTATATTCGCGGTCAAATTTTCTGCCGTTGTCGTAAAAAAAATCCCGTGCTTATTTGCCTTTTTCTGCGACATACTTATATTGCGTGGCTTCTCTCTAAATGCCACCTCATTCGGTTCCAGTTTCGTTTGGTCTAGGCCCAAATTAGTGAATACACAACTCATGGTTTCATACATGTTTTTGTCATTAGGGGATCCAAAATTATACACGCCACCCGGCAAATCAAAACATTTTTCTAAATTTAAAACCACTTCGTTCACATCAGAAATCCCGCGGGTGTCATAAACTGCATAGTTATGTTGCTCACCGGACTTCATTCTTTCCATAAACGTACGCAAAAAATCCCCATGCTCTCCTACATTTATAGCTTTGGTATCATACATCCAGGATAATCGCAAACATACACAATCCGGATTTATTTCCAAGCACTGCTGCTCCGCTGCATGCTTATCTCTGCCATATATATTATGCGGCAAAAGCAAATCTGTTTCGCTATGTGCTCCTTGCACCAGGCTTCCAAAGTACACCTGATCCGAACTGCATACAATACACTTGGTGCCAATCTCTCGCGCTACCTTGGCTACATTTACACTGCCGATTACATTCATGTCCCAGGACAACTTGGGTTCTCTCTCGCAACGCCCTGTGTCCGAAATAGCCGCACAGTGTATTACTACGTCCGGTTTTATTTGATTAAAAACGGCACCAATACTTTCTCCATCCGTAATATCCATTTCCCGATGTGTTGGTGTAAACACAATATATTTTTCTTTATAAAACAATGCAATCCTGCTTCCCAAAAAACCTGACGCACCGGTAATCAATAAACGCTTCATAATAGTTCTCCAAAACACCTGATATCAAAAAAAGCACGCAACACCTAAGTATCACTTGCTTTTTTGCGAAATATAAAAAGTGCAAATAATCCACCTGCAAATTTCCTACCAACAATTACCACATTTCCGCTTATCCTGAGATGGTGCAATTGCAATTGAGTGCTGCTCAGCTTGATCAAATGTATCAAAAAATACTGGGTTATTCATAGCATTCTTTCCTGAACCGGTTGCAGAACATTCTCCTACGATATGGATTTTTCCATTATTTCCATTTACCGCATATGCTCCCTTCGTTTCTGTAACACTATTCGTAGATGTATTTGACGTAGTAACCGCTTGTGGCGTAGGTTTTGGTGTTGGATTCGGAGTTGGCGTTGCCGGTACTACTAACGTATCTGCATCCGCATTTTTCTTAACGTTTATAGTTACATTTTTTGTATCACTTACTGCAATGATATCTCCCTGCAAGTCTGTACGAAAAACTTTTACATCTGCATCTCTCAACCTGCTCAAGACCGCTTCTGTCGGATGTCCATAACTGTTATTTTCTCCTACGGAAATTATCGCATATGTAGGCATAATTTCTCTCAAAAACGGATATGTGGTGCTACTATCACTGCCGTGATGTCCAACCTTCAAAACTGTACTTTTCAAATCACATTCTCTGTTTAATACAGCCTGTTCTGCTTCACGCTCTGCATCTCCTACAAACAAAAACGAAACATCCCCATGTGTAATCTTCAATATTATAGATGTATCGTTAGTTTCACTTCCTGCATTTAATCCTAAAATTTCAATCACTGCATTGCCCAATTCAAAACAATCCCCAACAGATGGGACTGTAATATGGGAACTAGCTTTTTCAACGTATTGTTTAAAGTCCGAAAAAGCTTCACTATCATATGAGGTTACCGGACAGTATACCGCTCCAACACCAGCATAATTCAATGCACCTGCCAATCCACCGACATGATCCTCATGGGCATGGGTGGCAACAATATAGTCTAAATAGGAAACGCTATGATTCTTTAGGTATGAATACATCAAGTTTGAATCTTCGGTATTTCCACCGTCTATCAACATAGCTTCTCCACCACAAAGAACTAAAGCGGCATCTGCTTGTCCTACATCAATGAAATGTACTTCCATATCATAAAGGGATTGCTGTTCAATATTCTCTGTTGTGCTACTGTGTATGCCACTTTCTTGGAACGCAATCTCGTTATACAGCTCTTCTGTAGGGCTTTCCACCATAGATTCTGTGGTAAATTCCTGCTCCGTAATCTCAGTTTCTGGTAACAGCCCTGAACCAATCCCCAAAAAAGCAATTGCCACTACACCGCACAAAATACTATTCACCGAACCACTTTTTTTCTTCAAAAAACTATCCTTGATTTGTGCTTTTTTCATCCTTTGTTTCTCCTCATGTGTATTTCAAACAGCTAAACGTATATATCTAATTTTTTCAATTATATTCCCGTTCACGAACAGTGTCAACAATCTTACCACGTATCAAAAGTTTCAGAGCAACAAAAAAAGCACGCAACACCTAAGTATCACGTGCTTTTATGCCGGCAGCCGGACTCGAACCGGCACGAGGTCGCCCCCGGTAGATTTTGAGTCTACTGCGTCTGCCATTCCGCCACGCCGGCAAGCTGTTATTTCTAACAACTATTGTACTATATCACAACACTATTTTTTTTGCAAGTATTTTTTATGATTTCTTATAAAACACTTTATAAAATATGTACAAACGTTTCCAAATTCCTACTTGCAACAAAAGGATAATCATGTTATATTATAAACACAAAGGATAATCGCCCACAAAGTGGTTAGCCTCATAAATTGAAATTTATTGAAAATTCCTACCTTTAACTCGGCTAAGTACAAAGGTAGGAATTTTTATTTTCGTCTGTTGTGCCTATCTATATAGGACAAGAGCGCGATGAGAAATGAACCACCAAGGAATAATAAACTTATTATTTCGTATGTATCCATTCGCATCACCTCCCTTCCCTCATTGGTAAGAGAGGCCTTCCACCTTGTACACGGTTACCCATGTAGAAGTATAGCATGAAATCATGCGGAAAGTCATCACCAACATTCTTGAAATTCCTTAAAAAAATATAAAAAACTCATCATGCCAGCATACCGCCAAGCATGCCGCCACCCACCATACAAACAACTGCCGGAAACAGGGCACTTGCGTCGATAGACATGCGATTTAAAATCATACTGGCAATAAATACCACCACAAACCAGACCACACCGGACAAGGCTCCCCACATAAATTTCTTTTCACGTTTTAACTTGCCTGCTATAAGGCCCGCTCCCATAGCAGAAAGCAAATAAATGATGTAAACCAGTATTTGTACCTGCCCCTCGCTCAGTCCCATTTTCTCCAGTAAAAAGGCTGATAAAACCAACAAAACTGCCGCTATAATGATTGCGGTTAAGGTGGTCGTCAGAAAAAGCTTTACGCTGTTTATAAGTTGATTGTTATGACTACGATTTTGCTTCATTTGATTTTCTCCAAAAGCAAGACTTGTTTATAAAATATATACACCTCTTGGGACTTTAATGCCATCCCCTTGACTTTTCCCACAAAAAATTGTATATTTTAATGTAAAATAAATATTACATACAAAGGAGTGTGATCTTTTTTGGAATCGTCGAGTGTCGTCCAAATCGTTATTATTTTAATTCTTATTTTACTTTCAGGCTTTTTCTCTAGTGCAGAAACTGCCCTTTCTTCTGTAAACCGTGTGCGTCTGCGTGCCATGATGGAAGATGGTAACAAACGTGCCGCGCTGGTTGACAAGATTTTAGAAAATTACAGTAAAATGATCAGTACCATTTTAATTGGTAACAACATTGTAAACTTAGGTGCATCTTCCCTTGCAACCACATTTACTATGGAAGTATTCGGTAATGCGTATGTAGCCCTTGGAACCGGTATTTTAACCTTACTGGTTTTGATGTGCGGTGAAATTCTTCCAAAAACCATTGCAAAGGCTCATGCAGAGAGCATTTCATTAAACTATGCATTTGTTATTGACAAGCTTATGTGGATTTTAACACCTGTTATTTTCCTTGTGGACAAACTTTCCAACCTTTTAATGAAGCTTCTTCACGTTGATCCAAATGCAAAGTGGGATTCCATGACAGAAAGTGAGCTCAAAACTTACGTAGACGTTAGTCACGAGGACGGTGTTATTGAATCCGAAGAGCGAGAAATGATTTACAATGTGTTTGACTTTTCTGATGCAGTAGCAAAGGATATTATGATTCCGCGTATCAATATGGTGACCGTGGACAAGGATGCTACTTATTTGGAATTAGCCAAGCTGTTCAAAGAATATATGTACACCCGTATTCCGGTGTATGAAGATGATCAGGACAATATGATTGGGCTTGTAAATATCAAGGATTTTCTTTTTATTGAGGACAAGAAGAACTTCAAAGCCTCTTCTATTCTCCGTAAAGCTCATTATACCTACGAATTTAAAAACACTGCTGACCTAATGTTGGAAATGCGTGAAAAAGCATACAATGTTACGTTCGTATTGAATGAGTATGGTGCCTGCGTCGGTATGATTACCATGGAAGACTTATTAGAGGAAATCGTTGGTGAAATCCGAGACGAATATGATGATGACGAAAAAGAAAACATCGTCAAAATAGCAGAAAATCAGTATCTTGTAGAAGGCAGTATGAAAATTGATGATATCAATGATGTGCTGGATACAGATATGAACAGCGAAGACTACGACTCTATCGCAGGTCTTATGATTGAGCATCTGGACCGACTTCCTGAAGTTGGTGAATGCGTAACTTTGGAGAATGACATTGTACTTCGTGTTTCTGAAACTGATCAGAACCGTGTAACCCGCGTTTTGGTCAAACTTCCCGAAAAATCAGAAGAAGCCACAGAAGATGTTTTTGAAGATTAATTGAAATAAAGCATTACAAAATGAGCCTTATAAGCTAACCACTTCGGTTAATTTATAAGGCTCTCTTCTATTTTTTATTTACAAAATATATGAATTCTAACGTACCGTAAATAATAGGTTGATGCAGGAGGTAAACCACCAACGCATAACGCCCCAGTCTGCTCAGTACAGGGATGGTGATATTATAACGTTCTAATATTAACGGACGATGCTGCTTCCATAAGATATATCCAAACACGCCGCACAAAAATAGGAATATCCACGGAAATATAGGGAAATAATCCGTGGATGCAAAGTCTCCGGGCGGAAATCCCAAATACGCCGTCAGAGAATTACGGTACATCCATTGAGGCACTTTGAATATCTCTAGGCCGAACATCCCGACATAGCCTTGCGGTATAGGATACGTCACACCAAAAAGTGTAGCCGAACAACTAAGCCCTATCCATGCAGGAATCATATCAAGCAGCGGCCTAATAAACGCTATTAGAAAGTAGCCACTTCCAATTAATGTCAAAACTCCAAACAGCACACCATTTCCAGGCAGGAATATCTGTGTCACTGCCATGACTACAATTCCCCAAAAGCTCACAACCATCCCTTGTTTGACAGGATTTTTGGATAGGTTGCTGCAAAAACCGGACAAAAATATAAAAGTCCAACAAATGCTTTGCTGCCACAAAAAGGCTAGATTACTGTGATACCACTCTGCTTTCATGCCATATAAAAAGACCAAATCCCACATGGTATGATATGCCACCATGCTTATCATGGCTATAGCCCTTACATTATCCACCCAATAAATCCTTTTCATCTTCATACCCCGACATATATCCCCTCTTACTCTTTTATGCCTAAAAATGCTGCGGATGCACCTCGTAAACCCTTTGTGTATCGATGTGAGAAAATTATGTCCGGATTACAGCAGGTACATATATCGGACACCTCTATTTGCTCTCTCGGCACTCCTGCTTTTATAAAAGACTGCATATTTGCAAGCCTTAAATCCAATTGATATTTCTCAGGATTTTTACTTTTTTTGCAAATTTCATCAAATAAAATTCCCGTTTCCCATTCTATGGTTCCGGAAAAATCTTTAGAAAAGGCATCTCTTAATTCTACCCCTACTTCATAACACTCCCCGCAAATGCAAGGCCCTATGGCAATCCGCACCTCCTCAGGCTTGGTCCCGTAGGCTTTCTGCATAGCTTCCAACATGCTCCACACGATTCGGTCCACAGTACCTCTCCAACCGGAATGTGCAAGTCCGATAGCTTGATGCACCTCATCTACAAAATATAACGGCACACAATCCGCAAAGGTGGCAACCAGTGTCACTCCGGGAATATTCGTAATTAAACCATCATAATCCAAAAGCGTGCTCTTTGCCAAAGCTCCTACTCCGAAATCCTCTTCTTGCACCTCATGTACCCTGGTTCCGTGACAAAGTTGGCTCCGTACCATTTTCTTCACATCGCAGCCTAACGCACCTGCAATCCGGCGATAGTTTTCCCTTATATTATCATTGGTATCATGGCCATCTTCTTTAAAATTCATGGTACTGTAAATGTCGCTACTCACTCCACCCATTCTGGTAGAAAAAGCATGTTTTATAAAGGATATCTTATCCAAGTTTTTAAAAGTTAATAAGGGCACATCCTTGGAACCCTTTACTTCCATTGTGCCCTCATATGTGTAAATTCTTTTCATATTTTATTCCCAGTAAGCTAAAATTTGCTCTTCTGTTACATTTTGTATAAACAGTTCCTGATGCCACAAAAACTCTCGAAGTTCATACAACAACTGATATAACACAGCCTTTCCTTCAAACTCCACTTGATTCTTCGGCATCTCACCATGTATGATTTCATGTGCAGTTTTGTCAATTTTGTGCATAACCGCTTCAATTTCTTTTTGCACATGCAAATGTCCTGCCACTTCGCGAATAACCTCTGCCACAATTTTGGCTTCTTCTACCACAAAGTCATGGTGTGCAACAATATAATACACGTGCAACAAAATCTCACATTGTTCTTTTCTAAAATTTAAGTAATCAATGTAATAATCAGAATGACTACGCAGTGTATTATTGCGGTTGGCATAAGCCTTGTCAATTGCCGCAGAAATGTGGTCTAACAATGCACTCAAATGCTTTCTGTCTTTGTCAAGCTTGGAATGACTGCATAAATGATCTGCTATAGAAATCAAATTCTCATCCATATAAGAATCGATATGGGCAATATCCATCTGCAGCTCCGCCTCCTTAGAAGGCATGCGCATATTAAATAAAACTGCGATAACAATACCAATCAAAACCATAGTGGCCTCATTACCAACCAATTTCCATGTCAACCCATTCTCCATCAACAATACATGGGTACCGATAACAGCATTTACACTGATAGCGCCGTTCCAATCCAAATAGTAGCTTATTCCTACAACGGCAAGCATAAACACACCAAAAGATACAAAACGCATCGGAATGAAAGTTACACACACATATGCCAAAAGCATGGTCACCACAAAGGATGTCATACGTCGCAACGCCAGATGGAACGTATCTTTTCTGGTGTTTTGGAGCGTAAGCAATGTGACAATGCCCGCACTGGTAGCATAACTAAGCCCTATCCACTCTGCAACTAATATCGCAAGTGCACTACCTATTCCTATTTTAAAAACTTGTATCCAAGTGTGTTTGTTCATATACACTTAACGCCTTTCTATTAGTGTAACCAGTTCAGTATGTTCGCTGGTTTGTGCAAACATATCTACCGCATGCGCTCTTGTCACCTTATAACCGTGCCCGGTTAAATATTTTAAATCCCTCACCAAAGTTTCCGGATTGCAGGATACATATACTACACGTTTTGGTTTTATCTTTACTACGGAAGACAAAAATGCTTCATCACTGCCTGCTCTTGGCGGATCCATAATAACCACATCTACTTTGGTATTCTGCTCTGCCATCTGCACCAAAAACTCGCCTGCGTCTTTTTCATAAAAGCTGATATTTTTGGTTTCATTGCGTTTTGCATTGATTCTGGCATCCTTCACAGCATCTTTATTGAGCTCAACACCAATTACTTCTTTGGCTTTGTCTGCCATAAGCATGCCAATGGTACCGGTGCCGCAATATGCATCCACTACCACTTCCTTGCCGGTAAGTCCGGCATATTCTATTGCTTTGCCGTATAATTTCTCTGTTTGTAAAGGATTAACCTGATAAAAGGATTTTGGAGAAATGCGAAATCTCTTGCCGAGCAGCACATCCTCTATGTATCCTTTGCCATAAATTACCTGCTCTTTATCTCCGAGAACCATACTTGTGCGCTTATCATTTACATTTACTACTACTGTAGTAATTTCCGGATGTTCTTGACGCAGAGCCTTTACAAAATTGTTTTTGGAAGGCAAAATCGGGCTTCCAAGCACTAATACTACCATATATTCACCGGTATGATAACCGGATCGAACCAACACATGACGCAGCAATCCATAACCGGTATCTTCATCATAAGTCTTTATTTTGAAACTCTTGCAAAGGTTGCGAATCGTCCGGATGATTTCTCCGGATTTTTGGTCTTCAATATAGCACGTTTCTACCGGTACTACACGATGACTGTTCTTCTCGTAAATGCCGGAAATAACATTGCCTTTTTTGTCTCTGTCAAATACCGCATGCACCTTGTTTCGATAGTAAAAAGGCTCTTTCATGCCGATAATACCTTCCAACTTGCAAAACGGCTGTAAAAGCTTTGCTACTGCTTTTTCTTTTTCGGCTAATTGCCTGTCATACGGCATTCCGATCCAATCACATCCTCCGCATTTGTGTGCCACCGGACAAATACATTTATTTTTTTCCTTTTGCTTCACTTTTGGTATCTGCTTTTGTTGCAAGCTTTGCTTTTTTTGTGTTTCGCTCATTTACGTCCTCTCTAAGTAGTGTGTATAACGTAGAAGTAATCGGAATGAAAATCAGCATACCAACTACGCCGAACAAACTACCACCCACACTAACTGCTACTAACACCCAAATTGCCGGAAGTCCCACAGAATTTCCAACTACTTTTGGATATATCAAATTGCCCTCTAACTGCTGAATTACCAAAAACATCACTACAAACCAGATGGCAAGAATCGGATTTACCACTAAAATCAAGAACGCGCCTACCGCACACCCGATAAATGCACCTACAATAGGTACCAGTGCAGTCACTGCAATTAATGTACCGATTAATAATGCATAAGGGAATCGGAATATGGTCATTGCAATTACAAACATCGTTCCCAAAATTACTGCTTCCAAACACTGGCTGGAAATAAAGTTGG